>JALVXC010000170.1 GCA_027038275.1 Campylobacteraceae bacterium
ACAAGATAGATTTTCAGCTTAAAAATCATGACCGAGATGTCTTAGGAGATGCTTACGAGTACCTCATAGGGCAGTTTGCTTCAGGTGCTGGTAAAAAGGCAGGAGAGTTCTATACACCCCAAGAGGTTTCCAAGATTTTAGCCAAGATTGTTACCCACAACAAAACAAAATTAAAGTCGGTCTATGACCCAACTTGTGGTTCTGGTTCACTGCTTTTACGAGTTGCTAAAGAGGTGGAGAGTGTATCTAACTTCTATGGTCAAGAGCTAAATCGTACCACCTACAACCTTGCACGAATGAATATGATAATGCACGATGTTCACTATCGAGAGTTTGACATAAAACAAGAGGATACCTTAGAACACCCACAACATGTGGGGAAATATTTTGAAGCGATTGTTGCTAATCCTCCTTTTTCTGCTCACTGGTCGGCAAACCCTCTACACCTAAGTGATGACAGATTTTCCCAATATGGAAAACTAGCCCCAAAAACCAAAGCAGATTTTGCTTTTGTGCAACACATGATACACCATTTGGACGACAATGGAACAATGGCTGTGGTTATGCCTCATGGGGTACTTTTTCGTGGTGCAGCCGAGGGGCATATTCGCCGTTATCTTATAGAGGAGCGAAACTATTTGGACGCTGTTATTGGGCTTCCTGCAAATATCTTTTATGGTACGAGCATTCCTACGTGTATCTTGGTCTTTAAGAAGTGTAGAGAAGAGAGTGACTGTGTGCTGTTTATAGATGCTTCTGCTCATTTTGAGAAGGTAAAAAATCAGAATCTTTTGAGAGATGAAGATATAGAGAAGATAGTAAACACCTATAAAGAGCGAAAAGCAGAGGATAAATATAGTTACAAAGCAACGCTTGAAGAGATAGCTGAAAATGATTATAATCTAAATATTCCACGCTATGTTGATACTTTTGAAGAGGAGGAGGCTGTGGATTTGGCTGAGGTTTCTAGGGCTTTAAAAGAGTTGGAAGCTGAGATGAAAGAGACAGATAGAGTCATAGCTGGATTTTGTGATGAGTTGGGGATAGAGAGACCGTTTTGATGGAAGAGTCAACTATTCGGAAATATGGAGTAGTTAGCCTTATTCCCACCGTCTCGGTGGGAATGTATAGGGGAGTTCTTTTATGAAACAAAGTTTTTTGTAGATTAAATTCTAATATGCATTCCCAACGAGGACGTTGGGAACGAGGTGAAAAAAATCAGTTATCTGGAATTTCAGGATAACTGTAAGTAATAAGATTATCAAAATTTGAAAGATATAATTTATGAGGAAGATGGAGATGAGTGAAGTTAATGTGCCGAAGTTGAGGTTTAGGGAGTTTGAGGGGGAGTGGGTTGAGAAAGAACTTGGAAAAATTTCAAAAATAAAAACAGGAAATAAAGATACTCAAGATAAAATGGAAAATGGTAAATATCCTTTTTTTGTTAGGTCTAATACCATTGAAAGAATTAATACTTATTCTTTTGATGGGGAAGCAATTTTAACAGCAGGTGATGGAGTTGGTGTTGGTAAGGTTTTTCATTATTTAAATACAAAGTTTGATTATCATCAAAGAGTTTATAATATACATAACTTTGATGAAAATATATTTGGAAAATATATATATTATTATTTTGCTGATAGATTTTATAGAAGAGTTATAAAATTAAGTGCAAAAAATTCAGTTGATTCGGTTCGTATGGATATGATTTCTAAAATGATTATCCCTTTACCCCAAAAACCCGAACAACAAAAAATAGCAAACTTCCTAACATCAATAGACCAAAAAATAGAACAACTAACAAAAAAAGAGAATCTTTTAGTGGCTTATAAAAAAGGGGTAATGCAGAAGATTTTTTCTCAGGAAATACGGTTTCGAGATGAGAATGGTGAGGTTTATGGGGATTGGAAAATTACTAAACTATCTGAAATTACAAAAATAAATCAAGGTTTACAAATTCCAATTTCAGAAAGGCATTTAGAAAAAGTTAGTGATAGTTTTTTTTATATAACTAATGAGTTTTTACGAAAAAATTCAGATAAAAAATATTTTATTAAAAATCCACCTTTATCTGTTATTTGTACTAAAGATGATATTTTAATGACAAGAACAGGAAATACAGGTCAAGTTGTTACAGGTGTTGATGGTGCTTTTCACAATAATTTTTTTAAGATAAAATATGATAAATCTATAAATAAAGATTTCTTTGTATATTTTTTAAGATTGAAAGAAACTCAAAATATGATTTTAAGGTTGGCAGGGACATCAACAATTCCTGATTTAAATCATGGTGATTTTTATAAATTAAAAATAAATTTACCATCAAAAGCAGAACAAACAAAAATAGCAAACTTCCTATCGTCCATAGACAAAAAAATAGAACAAGTCAACAGACAAATAGAAGAGAGTAAAGGTTTTAAGAAGGGGTTGTTGCAACAGATGTTTGTGTAAATCAATCTGTAGGTGTGACCGTGTCACACGCCAAAACCATGCACTATATGATTATAAATTTGAAATATCCATTTAATTTTGAACCGAGATTTGACGTGTGACATGGTCACACCTACGGAATTTTTGATATAATAATCTATTAAGCATTCAGGAAAAAAAATGGGAACACAAAGCGAAGCCACACTAGAGCAAAATTTAATAGAACAACTCATAAAATTAAAATACACCCCCGTCACCATAAAAGACGACAAAGCCCTAGAAGCCAACCTAAAAACCCAACTAGAAATCCATAACAACATAACTCTAAGTGACCAAGAGTTTAAACGTGTGTTGAACTACCTAAACAAAGGCTCTGTCTTTGAAAAAGCCAAACTCTTAAGAGACAAATTTTCACTTACTTGTGACGATGGCACGACCAAATACATAGAGTTTCTAAACTCCGAACACTGGTGTCAAAATGAGTTTCAGGTCACAAGCCAAGTGACGGTGGAGGGTGTTTACAAGAACCGATATGATGTAACGCTACTTATTAACGGTCTGCCACTTGTTCAGATAGAACTCAAACGGCGTGGGTTGGAGCTAAAAGAGGCGTTTAATCAGATTAACCGTTATCAGCGTCACTCTTATGGGTCGAACTCGGCTCTTTTTAACTACGTGCAGTTGTTTGTCATTAGCAATGGGGTCAATACCAAATACTATGCCAATAACAAAAAGCAAACCTTTAAACAGACCTTTTACTGGGCAGACAAAGATAACAACAACATTACCAACCTTGAAGCCTTTACCGATGTCTTTTTAGAGCGATGCCATGTCGCAAAGATGATATGTAAATATATCGTCTTAGCCGAAGTGCCAAAGATACTTATGGTGCTAAGACCCTATCAGTTTCATGCCGTTGAAGCGATAATTGACAGAGTCAACAACAGCGACAAAAACGGCTATATTTGGCACACCACAGGTTCAGGGAAAACGCTTACCTCATTTAAAGCTTCGCAGATACTTATGAAACTACCAAAGGTACACAAGGTTGTCTTTGTGGTTGACAGAAAAGATTTGGACTTTCAGACTACTAAAGAGTTTAACAGCTTTTCCGATGGTTCAGTTGATGGCACAGATAATACAAAAGCCTTGGTGCGACAGTTTGGAGACGATACTAAGCTTATAGTTACCACCATACAAAAACTAAACACAGCCATAAGTAAAAAGCGATATTTAGCAGAGATGGAAGCGATGAGAGATAAGCATATTGTTTTTATATTTGATGAGTGTCATCGCTCTCAGTTTGGAGAGACGCATTTAGCCATTACTAACTTTTTTACCAACAATCAGATGATAGGTTTTACAGGTACGCCCATCTTTAAAGATAATGCCATAGGAAATAAACTTGGAAAACGTACCACAAAAGAGCTTTTTGATGATGTTTTGCACAAGTATGTCATAACCGATGCCATAGCCGATGAGAATGTTCTGAAATTTTCGGTGGAGTATGTAGGACGCTACAAAGAGAAGGGAGATAGTGCTACAAACATTGACATAGAGGTAGAAGATATAGATACCAAAGAGCTGTTGGAGTCTGATGTGAGAGTAGAGAAGATAGTAGACTACATACTCGCTAACCACTCACGCAAAACGCATAGCAGAGAGTTTACAGCCATGATGTGTGTAAGTTCGGTTGAGATGCTTATAAAGTACTATGAGATATTTAAACGCAAAGAGCATAAGCTAAAGATTGCTACGATTTTCTCTTATACAGCCAATGAAGAGGACAAAGATGCAGACGGTATAATAGAGTTTGACAGTTCGGAATCGGAGACTTCAGTCCCGAATAAAACGAGGCTAAAGCCGTCGATTCCAAGTGAAAATTTACATAGCCGTGAAAAGCTAGATGAGTATATAGAAGACTACAATAAAATGTTTGGCACAAAATACAGCACTAAAGATTCACAGAGTTTTTACAACTACTACAATGAACTCTCTAAACGGGTTAAAAACAGAGAGATAGATATTTTACTCGTGGTCAATATGTTTTTGACAGGGTTTGATGCTAAATCACTAAACACGCTTTATGTCGATAAAAACCTAAAATACCACGGACTCATCCAAGCCTTTTCACGAACAAACAGAATACTAAATGAGCTAAAATCGCAAGGGAATATAGTATGTTTTAGAAACTTAAAGCCAAATACCGATGATGCTATTGCACTCTTTTCAAACAAAGAGGCTAAAGATATTATTTTGATGAAGCCTTATGAGGAGTATGTGAGTGAGTTTAATGAAGCCTATAGAGAGAAGCTTTTAGCTATAACTCCTACGGTAGAGTCGGTTGATGAACTTGTAGATGAAGATGCACAGTTTATATTTGTTCAAGCATTTAGAGCTTTGATGAGGTTAAAAAATATCTTGGTAGGGTTTTCAGACTTTGACTTTGATGACTTGGAGATGTCGGCACAGGAGTTTGAGGACTATAAATCTAAATACCTTGACCTCTACGATAGCATAAAGAGTAATAGAGAGAGTGAAAAGGTCTCCATACTCGAAGATGTAGATTTTGAACTAGAACTTATACAGGTCGATGAGATAAATGTAAACTATATTTTAACTCTTTTGGCTAAACTCAAAGATGCAAAAGAGGAGGATAGAAAGGCTCAAAGAGAGCATATAGAAAACATTATAAATGGTGATGCCTCTTTGCGTTTTAAACGTGAGTTGATAGAGAAGTTTATTAATGAAAATCTAATGGGCATTGACGATAGTGAGTTAGTAGCTGAGGAGTTTGAGAAGTTTTGGGAAGTGGAACGAGAAAAGGGGTTTGAGGAGCTTTGTAGTGAGGAGAATCTAAAGAGAGATGAGGTTGAAAAGGTAATTAGCAACTACATCTATGATGAGCGTACACCTCTAAAAAAAGATATTGAAAATACTTTACAGGTAAGACCTAAGCTACTCGAACGACGAAAGGTTATTCCTCGTGTTCGTGATAAGATTTTAGATTATGTTGGTAAGTTTATGGATGTGGCTGTGGTGAACAATAGTGAGTATGAAGAGCAGATGATGGTAGCAGAGCCAAAAGAGAAATATGGTAAGGAGAACAAATGAGACAAAAGTTAGAAAATTTAAAAAATAATCCAGAGTTCCAAGAGAAGTTAAAAGAGATGAAGCCTAAAAAGACAATATGGGGTTTTTTAGGTATTGTACTTTTTATATTTTTACCAGAGCTTTTAAATGTTTTATATTATCAAGAGATAAACGCATGGTTTTTAGAGTTTTTCAAGGCTAACTATCCAGCTGAATTGGCTGATAAAATGGTTTGGTTAACTAAAAAAGTATTTGATGGTGAGTTGAGCTTTTTAAATATTGGGTTAGGTGTTGGGTTGCTTTGGTGGATGTATAAGTAGAGGATAATCCTCTACTTAAAGAACACCTTTAATAGACTCAGCAACCCCCTCAGCTCTAGTACCTAAAACCACTTGAATAGTTGTATTATTAGGCTTAATAACCCCTTTTGCTCCAAGCTTTATAAAGGCTTCATCATCTAAACTGCTAGAGTCTTTAACCTGCATTCTAAGTCGTGTAATACACGCATCAGTAGAGACAATATTCTCTCTTCCACCTAAAGCTTTTATGAAAGCTTCTGCCTCATTTGAGGTCTCACAACTCTCTTTGTCATTGCTATCAGGCGTAAAGATTTGGTATTTAAAGATTTTGATAATATAGTAAGAGACAACAAAATAGACAAACCCAAAAGTCAACCCAAGAGGTAAGATAAGTAGAGGATTTTTAGCTAGTTTGTAGTTAATAACATAGTCAATAAACCCTGCTGAAAAGCCATAACCGTAGTGAATGTCAAGTAGATAAACACTTGCTACAGCTAAGCCTGTCAAAATGGCATGAGCCACAAAGAGTAGGGGAGCTACAAACAGAAATAGAAACTCTAAAGGCTCTGTAATACCTGTTAAAAATGACGTAAGTGCAACTCCTGCTAAGACTGCTCCTGCTTTTTTTCTCTGCTCTTTAGGTGTAGTGACATATATTGCAAGTGCAAGGCTTGGGAGTCCAAACATCATAGTCACATAGAACCCTGCCATATAAACACCTGCTGTTGGGTCACCTGCAAAGAAACGGTGTAGGTCACCATTGGCTACTACTGTAACACCGTCTTTAACATAAGAGTAGTCACCTACTTGAAAGAGAAAAACAGAGTTTAAGATGTGGTGTAGACCTAGAGGAATAAGCAGACGATTAAGCGTTCCATAGAGAAAACCACCAATCTCATTGAGTCCAATAATACTATTTGAAAAGGCATCAATAGCCGATTGAGCATAGTGCCAGTAGTGACCTGCAATGACACCAACCAAAATAGAGGCAAGAGCAG
>JALVXC010000171.1 GCA_027038275.1 Campylobacteraceae bacterium
AAAAAGATAGCTCTGTTGTGGTAGCAGACTTCTCTAAACTACCTCGTGATGCTGACTTTACTCTAAAAGATGCTGTATATACCATCGGTTCTAAGTTTAAACAACGCTATATGATTCCTGCTAAGATTAATGGAAAAGATGACTTTAGACTTGGTAACTACCAATGGAATGTAGAGACTAAAAAATGGCAACACTTTAAGCCATATAAATATTGGTACAAAGATGCTTACAAACATGATAACCATGAGTTTCCAACCTCAAACACTTGTGATGGTTGCCACTTTACAGGCTATATGTCAACAGAAAAACGGGTTGAACCTGCCATTGCTTGTGAGAGTTGTCATGGACCTGGAAGTAGACATATTGAAGATACAGACAGCCCAATCTACAAAGCTACAATGGCAGACCCTATTCGTGCTACAGAGGTCTGTTTACAGTGTCACATGAGAAATAGAGATAAAAGGTTAGACGAAAATATTTCAGTTAAAGATTTATGGAGTGTTGCAAAAGATTACCCTTATGGGTATGAGGCTGGACGACCTCTAATTGACTATAAAAAGGTAGCTCCATTTACAATGGGTAAAGAGACTAAAGAGTTTTGGGCAAATGGAACAGCTAAAAAGAACAGAACCCAAGGAAATGAGTTTGTGCATGATGCTATGTATAAGCATGGAATTACCTGCATCAACTGTCACAACCCACATAGTTTAAGTAACAGAGCAGACAAACCAGAGGGTAATCAAGCGTGTCTAAAGTGTCACTCATTTGGTTCAATTATTGGTCCTCATCAATCCTCCCTAGAGGCACACACCCACCACAAGCCTAACTCAAAAGGTTCACTTTGTATTGAGTGTCATATGCCAAAGACAGGACGACACACAGGTAAGTCACCTCTAACTGTTCGTTCTCATAAATTTGAGTTTACCTCACCTGCTGAGACTAAGTTCTACAAAATGCCAAAAGAGACAAATGCTTGTGCATCGTGTCATAAAGAGAAGAGTTTAGATGAACTTCAAAAAGATTTAGAGAGTTGGGGTATGGTTGAGTGGGGGAAAATGTAGAGGTATATACCTCTACTTCAATCTATTGTAAATCTTCTCAAACTTCTCATAGCTTAAACTCCCACGATACGCCAATTTTGGGTCACCTTTTTTATCAAAAACAATAAAAAATGGTAAAGAACCTCTCCAATTTGCTTTTACTTTAATGAGTTTAATAAACTTCATATTCTCTTTACGAGGTAAGAGGGTATAGTTTATCTTATGCTCCTCTTTAAACTTCTGTAACTCCTCTTTATCGTAACCGTGAATATCAAAAGCTAAAAGTTTTAAATCTTTGTACTTTTTGTCCATAAGCTTTTTTAGAGAAGGAATCTCATGTAGACAAGGTTTACAGTTGTGTCCAAAGAAGAAGAGCATCACAACACTGTTGTTATATTCATTAAATACCATATTGTCTTTTGTTACATTTACAGTAATATTTTTATCTTCAATAGTTTGAAGAGTAAAGGTATCGTCTGCTAAAGCAAAAAGTGTTGAAGCTATATAGAAAAATAGTAAAAAAAGTTTTCTCATAATGTAACTCCTTTTTTTATTGATATTATAGTTTTATAAAGATTAAAAGTAAGATAAATAACTATAAATTATAAAAAATATAATTAAATATTATATTAATCCTCTTTTATTATTTTTAACATTTATCAGTTATAATTCTGACAAAGGTTAAAAGATGTCTATTTGTTTCAGAAAAAAAATTATTCAATCTCTATTTTTTTGGGTTACTCTCTCCTTGGTTAGTGGGTGTGGTTATCGACCCTCGGCTCATTTTGCACAAAAGGTGCTTGGAGATAGGGTCTATACAAAAGTTGATGTCTCTCTTGCTACACCAGAGAACTCTATTTTGACAAAAGATGCACTCAATAAAGCACTAAGAACTCGTCTAAAGAGAATTGTTACACGCAAAAAAGATGCAGACTCAATGCTCTCTGTTATGTATGAAGATATTAAGTTTATACCTCTTCAATATGACAAAAATGGATATGCTGTAGAGTATCAAGTCAATTTAAAGTTAAAATTTACTTTTGAAAAAGATGGTAAAGTAGAGACAAAAAGAACCATTGGACGTTATGAGTTTCCTATTTTACCTAGTGCAATTATAGCTTATGATGTGCAGGTAAAAGCGATTGAAGAGAGTTCCATAAAGGCACTAGACAAATTTTTTGCCTATCTTTCAGCTAAAGGTTATTTTGTTGACAAATAGTTTTAAAGTATTTATAGAGAATAAACCTCTCTATTACAAAGAGATAGACCACAAACGAGTGCATAGAGCCTATGCACTTTTAAAGCCACATATTAGGCAACCTTTAACCATACATATTGTGGGTACTAATGGAAAAGGTAGTACAGGTCGCATTATGGCTACGCTTCTTCATCTTTCAGGAAAGCAAGTTGGACACTTCTCATCTCCTCATATTTTAAAGTTTAATGAACGAATTTGGATAGAGGGAGAAGATATTGGTGATGAAGCCCTAGATAAAGCTCACAAAAAACTCTATAGCATTTTAGGTGAAGAGATGAGTAGTGCTTTAAGCTACTTTGAGTATACCACACTTTTAGCCATGGTTGCTATGGAAAATTTAGAGGTAATGGTGCTAGAAGCTGGACTTGGTGGTGAATTTGATGCAACAAATGTCTGCTCAAAAGAACTCTCTGTTATAACTCCTATTGGGCTTGACCATCAAGATTTTTTGGGCAATAGTATAGAGGCAATAGCTACAACCAAGATGAACTCTATTGACAATGACTTTGTATTGGCTTTGCAGAGTGAAGAAGAGGTCTATAGTGTTGCTAAAAAAGTTGTAAAACAGAAGGGGGTTAAGTGCTATGATGTTCAAGAGTTTAAGAGTAACTACCCTCAAAGGTATCAAGAGGTAAAAGTACTTTTAGAGACTCTAGGGTGGGCTTCTTATCTGTTTGAAAATACATTAACAGCACTTTTAGCATTAGATAGATTATCTCTACCATATAAGATTAGTCATCTAAAAGATGTTAAGCTCTTTGGACGTTTCTACAAAGTTCTACCAAATGTTACTATAGATGTGGGGCATAACCTATTAGCCACCCAAGCAATTACAAAAGTATTAAAAAAAGAGCAAAAAAAGCAGATAGTTTTGGTATATAATGCTTTAAATGATAAAGATTATGCTAATATTCTCAAAATTTTTAAGCCCTATGTTAAACGAGTTGAGATTATTGAGATTGAAACAGTACGGGCAATAGAACTAGAGTCATTAGAGAACTCTTTAAAGGATTTAAATATACCCTTTAAAAAATTTGATACAATAGATAAAGATGAAGAGTATCTTGTCTTTGGTTCGTTTTATGTAATAGAAACATTTTTAAACAAAAATAGTCAAAACATAAATTTACATTAAAAATAAATAATAATTGGATATAATACTTTATATACCATATTACAAAGGAAAAGAAATGGCATTTTTTGGAAAGAAGAAAAAGAAACCAAGTCCAGTGAATTCAGCGAGTATTATTACTCCAGGAACATCTATTAAAGGTGAAATTCGTTGTGAAGGAAATATTCTTCTCAATGGAGAGTTTGAAGGAGGAATCTTCTCGCAAAGTGAAGTTGTTGTAGGAAAGAGTGGGCGTGTAACGGGAGAAATACAGGCTCAAAAACTACTTGTATCTGGAGAGTTTAGAGGGAACTTTACAGGTGAGGTAATAGATATTATGCCTTATGGTAAAGTTTATGGTGATGTTAAAGTAAACAATATTATTATTGAACCAAATGCTGTCTTTGAGGGTGAAACCAAGATTGTTACAGGACGAGTTCATCCTGATGACTTCTCAGATGTACACATTGTTCAACCTAAAAAGATAGGATACTAAAATAAATTAAATGAGACAATCTGATGTTTATGAGTATCTTCAAAATGGAGATACTCAGCTTAAGAATAAGATGCTTTTTGTCTGTAAAAATGACAAAGAGGCACAACAAACTGCTGATGTTGCTACTTTTTTAAACTACCAGACTTTCAGACTTCCCGATTTACGACTAAGTGAGGGTGATGACTTACGCTCATTTCAGATGGAGATTTATGAGCTTATTGAAGCACTTCATGGTTACTATAGTTGTAACAAAAAAAAGTTACTGGTCTCTCCACTTAGAACACTTCTGTTACCTCTACCTAAAGAGGAGTACTTTAAAACCATTGAGATTGAGTTTGCTTCTAGTTTAAATATTAATGAGTTAAAAGATACGCTCTACTATTGGGGTTATCACTTTGTAGATATTGTCACTCAAAAGGGTGAGGTCTCTTTTCGTGGGGATATAATAGATATTTTTCCTCTAGGGGGAGATGAAGCTTTTAGAGTCTCTCTTTTTGATACAGAGGTTGAAAGTATTCGTAGTTTTTCGGTTGACACTCAAAAGAG
Source organism: Campylobacteraceae bacterium (assembly GCA_027038275.1). GTDB lineage: Bacteria > Campylobacterota > Campylobacteria > Campylobacterales > Sulfurovaceae > UBA1140. The sequence continues at coordinate 4,452 of JALVXC010000171.1, forward strand.
CGAGAAAGAGGAGCTAGAAGCTATTAAAATAATTCCTGCTCTTTTGGGTTTTGAGAAAGAGGAGTATGAGGCTCTAAAAGCACGAGTAGAGAAGAGTAGTTTAGATGTCTTTGTAAAAGATATTGACTCACTTGGTTTTTGGTATTTAGATGATTTTGCTCAAAACTATGTAGAGATTTTTGACTCACTACTTCTTTGTAATATGAATGAAGAGTTAGAGGAGATTTACTCTTTAGATACTCCTCTTGTTCAGAGAGACTCTTTTAATCTTCCTACTATTCCAGAGGCGACTAAAGTTAGAGAGTTAGAGGTTATAAAACCTAATGCCATTTTAGAGTCCAACAAGCATAAACGCATTACTATTATTGCAAAAAATGAGTCTATAGTACGTTGTAGTGAGCTAAACTCATTTGAAAATCTAAATTTTGTCTACAGAGATATTATTGTTAATCTTATCTCTGATGATGAGGTGATTATCTCTCTTAATAAGCCTATTAAACGTAAAAAGGTAAAAAGAGCCTCTATTATTCTTGATGAGTTAAAAGTTGGGGACTATGTTGTCCATGAGAACCATGGAGTGGGACTCTTTAAGGGGGTAGAGAAGCGTGTAGTGCTTGGGGCAACTCGTGAGTTTGTAGTTATTCACTATCAAAATGAAGATGCCCTTTTAATTCCTGTAGAGAATCTTAATACCATTGACCGTTATGTAGCAGACTCTGGTGGATTGCCTATCTTAGGCAAGATGGGAAAAGCTAGTTTCAAAAGGCTAAAAGGTAAAGTTAAAGAGAAGCTCTTTGCTATTGCCTCTGAAATCATTAATCTTTCAGCCCAACGGCATTTAAAGAAAGGGATTGTCTTTAAACGTGATGACGTTGACCATAAACTCTTTTTAGCAAAAACAGGATTTGTCCATACCGAAGACCAACTAGAGGCTATTAAAGCTATGATGGACGATATGAGTTCAGGAAAGATGATGGACAGACTCCTTAGTGCTGATGTTGGTTTTGGTAAAACAGAGGTAGCAATGAACGGTATGTATATGGCTTGGAAAAATGGCTATCAGTCTATGATGGTTGCTCCTACTACTCTACTTAGTTCACAACACTTTAAGAGTATGCAGGAGCGTTTTGCAGAGTATGATATTAAGATAGGAAAACTTGACCGTTACACCACAGGTAAAGAGAAAAAGGCTCTTTTAGAGGCTCTTGAATATGGACGAGTAGATATGGTTGTTGGAACTCATGCTCTGCTTAAGGCAAAGTTTAAAAATTTGGCGTTTATTGTTATTGATGAAGAGCATAAGTTTGGAGTTAAACAGAAAGAGGCACTTAAAGAGATGGCTATAGATGTTCACTTGCTATCTATGTCAGCTACACCAATTCCAAGAAGTCTAAATATGGCACTCTCACAAGTAAAAACCTTTTCAGAGATTTTAACTCCACCTGTAGAGCGTCAAGGGGTACGAACTTTTGTTAAGTCTTATGATGAGAAGATTATAAAAGAGGCTATAACAAGAGAGTTACGACGTGGTGGACAGATTTTCTATGTCTTTAACTCTATTGCACAGATTGAAGAGAAAAAAAAGGTACTTTTGGAGCTAATGCCAAAGCTAAGAGTAGCTGTTCTTCACTCTAAAATCTCTGCTGTTCAGACCGAAAAAGAGATGGAGCTTTTTGAAGCAGGAGAGTATGATGTCTTGCTCTCTACTTCTATTGTTGAGTCAGGTATCCACATGCCACATGCTAACACTATGATAGTTGATGGAGCAGACCGTTTTGGAATCGCAGATTTACACCAATTAAGAGGACGAGTAGGGCGTGGAGGAAAAGAGGGCTACTGCTACTTTATGGTAGAGGATAAAGAGCAGTTAACAGAGAATGCAAAAAGAAGGCTTCTTGCCCTAGAGTCTCATTCAGAGCTTGGAAGTGGTGCTGTTCTTGCCTTTCATGATTTGGAGATTAGAGGTGGTGGTAACATCATTGGTGAGGCTCAATCTGGACATATTAAACAGATTGGGTACTCTTTGTATCTACGAATGTTAGAAGATGCCATTAAAGAGTTAAGTGGAGTAGTAGAGGAAGAGGAGGTTCATGTAGATATTAAGCTTACTATTGATGCCTACCTTAATGAAGAGCTTATAGAGGAGGACAGACTACGCCTAGAGCTGTACCGACGACTCTCTCAATGCCAAAGTGTAGGAGAGGTCTATGAAATAGAGCAAGAGATAGCCGACCGTTTTGGAAAGTTAGATACTATCTCACGACAGTTTATAGATGTAATGGTGATGAAAGTTT
>JALVXC010000172.1 GCA_027038275.1 Campylobacteraceae bacterium
AATGGAAAGCTCTCTCCTGCCGAACGATTAAATGGATTTCGTTATCATGATAATTGGCTTCATAATTTATTGATTTCTGCTTCTCGGAATGGTTATAGGGGTAGCCCACACAATCCGTTATAATCAGAAAATATATAACACTGTTTTTAGCTTTAAGCTTGGCTCTCTTTTTTATTTTTCAAGACACTATTTATGTAAGGATTATTTATAGTTAAAAGTCTCAATGGGCTGTGGATAATAAACACAAAATAGTCTATAAACAAGATACAAGCTCCTCTTTAGTGCATCTCTTTTTGGTTATAGCATAGACACCTTTTGAGAGTAATGCACTCTTTAATCCATCCCCAATAGATGTTGCAATAAAAAAGTTTACTTGCTTTTCATTACATAGTATTGGTAAAATCTGTCCTGGTCGTCTATTTTCTACAAAAACAGGATTTTCCATTACAAAAGCTTCACTAATCTCTTTTTGATATATATGGTAGAGCATTAAAAAAGGTGCATCTGGTTTTCCTAAAATAAGCTCTCTACTCTTCATACTTGCTACCAATACAAAATAGTCCTCTTTTGTATCTTCTATTAGCAAATTAGCACCTGTTATTAACATCATACTCACTTTCTCTCTAGCATTTTTTAAAATACGTGCAAAAGTTGGACGAGAGACCCCCATTTTTTCTGCTGCTTCTGCTTGATATAACCCTTGATTGTCCATTAGATATAATGCTTCCATCTCCTCATGAAGAAGATGAATTGTATCTTTACTCCTACATGTTGTGGCTGTAAACTCTCTACAATGTGGTTTGAACTGTATATTTCTTTTTAGTTTGTCGCGTCCCATTCAAGAATTATAACATAAAAATTATATATTACTTGACATATGTTCAAAATATTGCTATATTGTTGACATATGTCAATAATTATCTATTTTAAGGAGAATAAATGAAATTAACAGATGAACCAACACTAAATACTATTGATGATTATAACAATCAAGAGTCGCCTGAAAAACGTAAAACAGTACGTCTGATTATATTAGGGTTAGTAGTTTTTGCTGTTCTGTTTGGCTGTATTAAAATAAGTAATGATAGCGTTAGTGACTATATAGGAACTTCCAAAGCACCTGGAATAACGGCTTTTCCAATGTAGCTAGATGGATAAAGATAAAATCTTTATCCATTTTTTTAAACTCCCCACTCAATCTTTTCACAGTGCTTCTGTGTATAGATATACTTCCTAATAGCAAAAATCAAATTGTAAAATAACCAACCAAATGAGATAGTTAATAGCATACTACCCAATATAGTTATTTTGTTTGTTAATATCCAAAACATAATAGTTGTAACATGAATATAGAAGTGAATCTTTGCCTTTTTAGGGTGAATAACATCGTGCATCATAGGAGCTTCCATATATCCTTGGTTTGAGAGGTGAAACCATGTTAAAAAAGGGACAATCTTGTAGACCATAGCAAATACAATGCTAAGAGCAAAACCAATAAAGGCTACGTAGCTTAAGTGTTGTAGAGTTGAACTTATGGTAAATAGTGAGCCAATAAGTATAATGGTCATACTCAAAATAAAAAGAGCCATACCAAATAGCCAAAACCATACTGTAGCATCTGCTACTGGACGTTTTCTTTGCATAAGTCGGTCAATTGTTACTGTTGCATAGGCTAAAAAGAGTAGGGCAATAGTAACTGTTAACAGAGTAGTTGAGTAACCTAAAAGTACCAAAATGGTTTTTAAAATAAGTAATCCTAAAATAGTTATGGTTAGGTACTTGGTTATATTTGAAGGGTAGCTAGGGGTTACATAGAACATCTCAACTACCTGAAATGAGACCGATACAATAAGTAGACTCACCCAACCAAATAGAGCAAAAGAGTAGTGAAGCTCTTTAATCTGACTAAACTCTACTCCTGCAATAAATCCACCCTCAGTAAGAAGTAGATAGATACCAAATATAGCAGTAACTATAAGGCTAAAGAGGGCTAGTAAAATACCTTTAGAAGAGCTAGAGTGAGTTTCTATTTTGACTAGCTCCTTTAGCATTAGATAGATAGCATAAAATAGTGCCGAGCCAAGATAGGCAGATGCTAAAAAGAAAAGAAGCGAGTTACTACTTATGCCAAAAGCAAAAATTTGAACTAAAACTCCTACACTCAAAAGACCATGAACTATCATAGCTTTTGTAGTTGGTGTTTTAATGACCACTCCTGCTAAAACAGGTAACATCTGAAACAGTGCTCCTAACATAAAAGAAGCCATAACACCTAAAGATAGTGTATGCACAACTATAAGTTGAGTAGTATAAGAGGATAGTAAAGTTATATTTAGACTTTGAGAGAGTAGAAATAGACCCAATAAAATACCAAAAATAGAGGCTGTTACAAAAAAGCGAAGCACTACTGAAATTGGTGGTGCTTGGTCGAGAGATAATCCACCTTGATTAAACATCTAATAACTCCTCTAGGTTTTGTTGATAGTTTTTACTAATGATGATATGCCAATTTTTATTGTTATCTTCATGGGTAAAGAGTCTATACCCTTTACCTTTTGCTAACTCTAAAAGTGGAATAGGTTTTCTTACATTGAGCATATAGAAGTAGTCTTTTTCTGACATCTCTTTAAGATACTCTAGTGAGATTCTAAGTGGTTCAGGGTGAGCCAACTCTCTTGCGTCTAAAAAAAACTTTTTCATCTCTATAGTTCTATACTCTTCATAGTCTCTATGATTGACTCTTTTTTATCTTGAGGAATGGCTCTGTCACACATAGCATAGAGCATCTGCTCCTCTTTCATATTGTGCTGTTGGAGAAGAATCATCATAGACTCTGCAATAGAGAGGTAGGCATCTTTATCTTTGCTCTCTAATGCCCCTGCCATTTTACCAATAAGACCTCGCATCTGCTCATGCTCATAACGCATTATTTTTGTTGGTCCTTCTGTATTTCCTGTAACCTCTTCAAATGTTGGAAAGAGTTCCTCCTCCTCTTTTTTAAAGTGGGTAAGGGTATCATTTGAGAAGAGTAAAAACTGTTTCTCTGCTTGTTCAAAGTTCCCCTCTATAACAGATTTTTCTGCTGCTGCAAAAATCTCATCGCACTCTCTATGTTCAGCTCTTAGATAGTTTGAAATAATCATTAAGTTGGTCTCCAGTAATTAGATGGTTGCATTATAAGATATTGTGTTATAAATAGCATTGATATTGGTCAATTTTGTTATAATCTCATTATGAAAAGTTTCTGATTATAACGGATTGTGTGGGCTACCCCTATGACCATTCCGAGAAGTAGAAATCAATAAATTATGAAGCCAATTATCATGATAATGAAATCCATTTAATCGTTCAGTAGGAGAGAGCTTTCCATTATATTTTTTGATAATATAAGGAGAAGAAGGAGCAAAGTTATGAATAAGAGCATAAGCTCTAGTAAGTAAGCTTGTTTACACTATAAATATGGCTATTTGCTTGTTCTATAGGCTGATGTAAGATTGTAATACCCTACAAAGAACTCTTTTTTATGATATAGTTTTAAGAGTTTATCTTTTAATTTTCTCTAAACTCTTCTGTTTGATAGATGGCTAAATCTTTAAAAAGCTCTTCACTGCTCTCTCTATTTTCAAAAAAATAGCGAAGCATAGAGAGATTTAGAGTTTTACCAAAACGTCTTGGTCTTGGTAGTAGAGAAAGCAATAAGCAAATTAAAAACTACCTTGAAACAACAACAGCTCTTTGACCTACAGACATTAGTCTATTATTCATGCAGACTCTTAATTGATTTAAGTCAGTATACTGTATTAAACAGTCATTTAAAACGTTTGAGAGAACACCCGATTTAGCTTTACTCTTAGAGGTAGCAGCAGCTATATAGACAATGTTTTTATAAGGAAAATCTTTAGGATTACTATAGACAAACGGTGTACTCTTTCTCTTTTTAGTGCCTTTAATGCTGTCTCCTGAATAACAAGCATCAAAAACTATTAGTGAGTTTTTTATATGTTTATCTATCTCTATTAGATACGGTCTTAAGTCTCTCTTTCCAATAATAATTGTTTTGGCAATATTGTTTTCATCAAACTCATAAGGCAAAATTACACCTGAATTAGTTAAATAGTTATCTAATCCATCCTCTTGAATCTTTGAACCGTACTTAATATCGCTTGTATTGACACCATGACCTGAAAAAAACATAAAAAATCTATTATTGTCATCTTTAGACTTTTTTATCTTTTGCACTACATCTGCTAAATAGTGTTTTATCTTAGCTCTTGTTGCTTTATCATCTCTTAATATTGTAACTCTATCTTTAGTTACACCTCTACTCTTTAAAATTTTGTTATAAGTTGCAATATCGCTCTCTATATGAGATAACATTCCAATCTTTTGATAGTTTGCAATTCCTACAATAAGTGCATAATCTTTAGCCAATAAACCACTAGTAACCAATAAGATTAAAATCATTAATCTCTTCATTTCTACTCCTGTTTTTGATATTTTAAATAATAGGTACGAATATTTTCTATAACTAGCTCTTTATACGCTTTAATACTCTGCTCTTGTTTCTCTTCTATAGCTCTTTGTAGCATTTTACTATGAATAATAATAGTCTGTTTAAGTCTCTCTTCTTCATTAGCTTCAATACTATTGATAGCCTCTTGATATAGTCCTATAGCTTCATAAAAGTCTGATTCAGATTCTGCTTGATTAAATGCCTCTAAATAGTTAATATCTGTAGACTCTTTTATCTGTTTTAAAAATTTATCTCCATCAATTATCTTCTTTTGTTTCTCTTTTTCTACTGCTCTAAAATTTGACAAGCTTGATAAATCAATCATTCCTATAATCACTCTATCTTGTTGTGGTGGGAAAATGAAAATTATCAATGAAGCTACCAATGCAACCCCTAAACCCTTATAGTAGATGTTATTTAAAACTTTCGGTTTTTTTTTTCCATACTTCATAACCAAAGCCACCACATCACTACACTCATCACAGGCAATTAGGTGCTTGGTTATCTCTGCTCTTCTGTCTCTATTAAGTTTTCCATCAACAAAATCAGCCAACTCTCTACTACTAGGGTGAGAAGATTTTTTATTTACATCTCTTTGCATAGTGCTGACTCCTTTCTTTTGTTGATTTTTTTCTTAATATTCTCTATCTTTTTATTAACCTGCTTGTCGCTGTACCCCAATAACATTCCTATCTCTTTTGCTTTCATCTCTTCACTAAATATTAATTTTAGAAGTGTAACTCTTTTTTTATCATCTTCTATATCTATGTACGAATTAGCTTCTAGTTTTTCCCTAACTTCCGATATTTTTTTATCAATTTTTGATGAAAATTCAATATTGTTACGAGCATAGAGCTTAATTGCCAAATACTCCTCATCTGTAAAGTTTTCAAATATATCAATCTCTCTATAATCAAAAAGATAAGCAACCTTTATAAAATCTCTATTGTTTAGCCTCTCACCTATTTTTAGACGTAAAATCAGTTTAGTATCTTCTGGTATTATATCTAGGTAATCTGCTAGTATTTCTTCTAATTTTATTGGTTTGGACGGAGGTTCTAAAGGAAGAGGTTCACTGCCTCTAAATTTCCAATATCTTATAAAGTCTATAAACCTTTTTGGAATAACATGATTGTTAGCATAGTTAAAAAACTTCTCCTCATAAAGCAACTCTATCAAGAGACTATAGAGCAGAGTTGAAATCTTGCCTTGGTCGTGGTTTAACCGTTTTGAGATTTCATTTTTAAGAATAATCTTTTCACTAAAATCTTTTTGAGGTACAACCTCTTTATCTATGGCTACCATAGCATTTTCTATGAGAGCATTTGCTGTGTCACTATCTATGGACTTTTGATTATATCTCTTAAATATCTTTCTAATGTAGTTACCTGTAACTCCTGCTCTTTTTTGCTCATAATCTCCCTTTTCTATAAACTCTCTCACCTCTTGAAAAGGGGTTGACTCTACATCTATATCAAACCTTTTTATGTGTTGCATAATTCTATCTAAAATATACTCTTCACACATAAGGCTTTGATTGGAAGATTTGCACTCATTGCATTTTAACGATATAAGTTTTTCAGCAAGTCGATAGTAGATTACCCAAAAACGGTTTTTGTCAATAGTGTTGATTTTTTTGATAATAGGAGAGGCTACTCTAGCAATTTCAACCTCTAGTTCACGGTCAAGATTTTTGGAGAATATTTCAGAAGAAAGAGTTGTTTTTATCTGTTTGATGGCTCTTTTTTTGCTACTTAGAAAATACTCCGTACACTCCCCATCACATATATGTTCAATAAATTCATCTATAATATCACTCTTCATTATTCTCCTTTAATAAACAACAAGAAAGATTAATTAATAATTATTATAGTGAATTTATCTTATTTAGTGCTTTTTTTTAATCTTTTTTATTGTTTTAGAGGAGAGGTTAATGCAATAAGCTAAATTATTATAACAAAAGTTATTGTATGAAGTTATTTTTTTATTTGTAAGGTTTGGGTTATAAATATTTTATTATCTCACTCCACGACACCACCCAAATTACACTTTAAAAAAGAGTTTTCAAGCAAATAAATCAAAGTTAAAAACTCTTTTTTCTTAATGGAAACATTGACTAAAACATTTTTTAATAACTCTAAGC
>JALVXC010000173.1 GCA_027038275.1 Campylobacteraceae bacterium
GGTCTTTGGGTCTTTATGAAGATGATGAATGTTTTAGCTATTTATGATGTTGAGGCACTTTTTGCCTTTAAAGAACAGATTGGGGATATGATGGGAATAGATATTTGAGTTGTGTAGAAAGGTATGGATAGATTCGGTTTTGCTCTACCTGTTAACTCCTCTAGCTCTTTTAATGATTGTGGTCTTTTCTCAATTATCACTTTTAGTAACTCTTGATTTAGACTAGATAGTACCTGTGACATAGATTGAATAGACTCAAACCACACCTTGGGTTCATCTTTTTTGGGGATATACTCACCCTTAGCTATAGCAATAGTTCTCTTTTTATATTGCTCTTTTGACATAATGCCTACTTTTATTATATTTCTATCTATCATCAGTTATTCTCCATATAGTGTTCTACACTGTTCCAAAAATCTTCTATGAGTTGTGAAGCAGACTCAAACTCATAAGCTACTATATCCATCTGTTTATGAATATGGTCATAGGTCTCTTTTTTAGCTCCATATTTTTTGTTTGATTTAAAGCTGTGAGCATTATCATACCCTATGACTCTTTGATTTCTTTTGTCATGTAGTGTCAAAGAGTATTTTATGCCATGAGGTATAGCACTACTTGCCTCTACTACTTTTACTTCAAACTTTATCCATTGGGAATATCTCACCGTCAAGATTTAGTAAGTTTTCTAAATCATTCACTTTTATCCTTTTTGTTATCAGTAGATGATAACATTTTTTTGTTTAAAATTTAAAGAGAAGTAAGGAGATGAGACTAGCAAAGTGGATATTCAACGTCTGACACCTAGAAAGAATGAGAATCCTCTTAACCAAGATATGCTATAATTAAACAAAAAGGAGCTTTCTATGCAAGTAGCCTATCAACTCAATGCCAATGAATTAGATATGAACTTTTTAGAATCTATTAAAAAGCTTTTTCAAGAAAAAACTATTCATATTAATATCTCTTTAGCCCCAAAAGAGAATGAGAACGATACCGACTATCTTCTCTCAACTCCTGCAAATGCTTCTAGGCTCTTAAAAGCTATTAATAATATTGAAAATCATAAAGAGAATTTGATTCATAAAAGTTTAGAAGATTTCAACTGGCAACGAAGCTCATGCTTCGTTGTCTAATATTGGAGTTACAATAGCTCTTAGATAATCCTCTTAACCAATGTATGCTATAATAAAATCAATTAATTATAGAAAGGAGTTTCACTATGACAACACAACGAATACAGTTAGATGTTAGCAGTGATATTTTTGATAAAGTCATGTTTTTTTTAGAAAACTTACCTAAAAATAAAGTAAAATTAAACTTTGACTTCTCTCCTAAAAAAGAGAAAAAAGATGATATTTTTTCTAAAACAGCAGGTCTTTTATCTTCACAACAAATTGACCCTATTGCATGGCAAAATCAAATTCGTAGTGAATGGGATAGATAGTGAAATATTTAGTCGATTCAAATATCATTATCTATCATCTTAACAATGAATCCATTGCTACAAAATTTCTAAGTCAAAACTATCAACAAATTGCTATTTCTCAAATTACTTATGTTGAGGTACTCTCTTTTCCTTTTTCTAAAGAGCAAGAAGAGGAAGTAAAAATGCTTCTCTCTCAATTTCAAATTTTAGATGTAGACCAAGCCATTTCAAATCAAGCTGTTGAAAATAGAAAAATCAAAAAAATTAAACTTCCTGACAATCTTATTGCTTCTACTGCTATGGTTAATGGGTTAACACTTGTTACACGGAATGTGAAAGATTTTAAGAGTTTTGATATTGAGGTTTTGAATATATTTGAATAGAAGACGGGAAATGAAGCTTCTGCTTCGTTGCCTAATATTGGAGTTGCAATAGCTTTGTTTTGTTGTTACTCTCGTATGTATTCCCACCAAGATGGTGGGAAAGAGGGAAAATCAAGAGATGGTAATGAGGAAAATATTATAATATATCAGTACCAAAAATTGATATAAGAAATATAACTCCTATTCCTATTAAAATTTCAGGAACAAAAGGTAATGCCCAAACCCATGATAAAATTCCAACTATTATACTCCATATAAACATTATAATTGCTACAATAATATTCCACAATGAAGAAAAAATCCATAAAACGGCACGTACAATAATTTGACCAAGACTTCTCTCTACAGCTTTTTCTACACCTTTTTCAGCTAATGTAATTGCACCAGAAACCATTGAACCATCTTTTATTACTTTACTTGTATTATTGTCAATAGTTTGTGTTACAGTAGAAACTTCTTTTTTATCGTCACATCCATTAAATAAAAAAATTATAGAAAAAAGAATTAAAAATATTTGAACTATTTTCATTTTCTATTCTCCTTTAAACTATCAGCAACTTTATCCATCTCTGGATAAATAAATGACTTTGATATTCCAAGTTTTTTTAAATCTTCTTTCATCTTTTTAATAGCACATGCTTTTAAAGTGAGTTTATGAATTTTTTTAATAGGATGTTTTATATTACAATCTTTTAATAATTTTCCATTTTTAAGTAAAGGAATAGGTTTATTTACATATTCATAGTTTAATCCAAATAACAGAAAAAATCCTTTTTGTAGTATAAGTCGTTTACTTGTAAGTTTAGGGCGAACACATAAAATAGAAGTCAAATCTTCGGGTTTTATAATAGGTTCAAATTGTGGCTTTTCTTCTCTTATTTCATGTCTTAAAAATTTTGAACTTTTTTGCTTATTAAACTCTTTTTTATTTTTTCTGAAATCTTTTATATCTTCAACTAATGCTTCTTTAGATTTTTTAAATTCGTTATCATTATCTCTCAACGGTAATTTTACAATATTGGAAACAACACTAACAGCATCTGAATCATAATACTTAATTTTTGTTTCATCTATTTCAAAAATATATAATATGGCATCACTATTATCATCTTTTTCAGCAATAGCAAAATAAATTGCACTCATAATATCTTCACTAATATCCAATAATCTAGTTGGAGCAGAGTAATGTTGCATACGACTTAATTTATCAAATGTTGTTCTATCATTTATAAACTCATTATCATTAAAACGTTGCATTTCTCGATATATATTATGTTCATTTTCAATAAAATATGGCTCTCTGTATAAATAAGGTGTTAAAGCTGTATCTCCATAATCTCTCTTTTCGCCTCTAAAAGCAAGAATACTTTTATTTTTATCAGTTAATTCAAGACTTGTTATATAATCAATAATTTCTGATATTTTAGTAACTTTTTTAGACAAATTTATTCCTTAATTTAATTTTAAATTTATTATATAATATTTAAATTAAAATTATATTAATATATCCTATAAGAGTAACACTCCCCAAAATTTAAGCCACAAACACTACAATACCAAAAAAAAATCACAGGAATCCCATGATTAAAAGAACCAAATATATTTACAACCAAAAAATAACCTCAAAAAGCACCCAAAAACCATGTTAAAAGAGATGATTTTAATAAACTCAGCTGAGTTTGATTATGCACGAATTGATTTGAGTCGTGATATCTTTTTTGCAGGTGACAATGGAACAGGAAAGACAAGTACTATTATTGCTCTTTTTTACCTATTTTCAGGAAGTAATGACAGCCGTAAGCTTGGTATCTCTAGTGACAAAAAGAGCTTTAAAGAGTACTACTTTCCCGATGAGCGTAACTCATTTCTTATCTATGTCTTTGATGAGTTTTTTATCTTTATGTATAAACAAAATGGTGAGGTCTTTAAACGCTTCTCTAGGCAAAAGTCGTTTGATATTAGCCGAATTATTACCCATGATAAGAGGCTTAAACCATTTAAAGAGATTCAATCTTACCTCAAAACTCCTACTACCTATCTTGCAAAGGGACATGACTACCGTGAGATAATCTATGGACAGAACCCTAAGTATCATGAGTTTAAGATTACCGACATTAGAAACTATGATATCTTTGTGGAGCTTTTTAATCAGACCTTTAATGTTGACAAATCTATTGTTGATGCACAGAGTATTAAACGTGCTATTCAAAAATCGCTTAATGTTGAAGAGAAGAACATAGAGTTTAACTATGAGAACTATATGAACGAGGTTAAAGGGTTTCAAGAGGCTTATCTCTTCTTTCAGAAGTTTGAAAAAGAGAGTAAAGCTATTGAGAGTGCCTTTAGGTTTCAAGATGAGCTACTTGAAGTAGAGAGAGAGCAAGAGGATATTCAGGCTCAAATGCTCTATCGGCAAAGTGTTGAGAGGGGGCTAGTGAACGAAAAAGAGAGACGTTTAGAGCGACTCTATGAACAAGAGAGAGAGTACAAAAAGAGACAAGAGCAAAAGGAGAGGTCGCTTAACCGTCTGCGTGAGCGTTTTGCTAAAGAGATTGCTCTGCTTCAAAATGAGATTGAGAGTATTGAGAAGTTAAAGAGCAAGTTTACACCTCAAAGGTTGCAAGAGGAGCGAGAGCATTTTGAGAAGCTTCCTTTTTTAGAGAAGGAGCAACTTGAAAAACAGCAACAGTTAACACTGCTTGAAGCAGATATTATCAATGAGTTAAGCTCTATTGACCAAGATATTGTGGCTTTGAGATTTAAGCGAGATAGTGAACTAAAAGAGCAAAAGGCACGAAAGCTAGAGCAACTAAAAGCCCAACTTGCACAAGCTATAGAAGCCAAAAGAGCTACCCAAAGAGAGGAGAGAGAGCATACAGAGCATAGGCTAGATGGACAGATTGGAGAGTTAAAGGCAGAGATAGAAAAAGAGGAGCTAAAAAAAGAGAAGCTTAAAACTAAAGCAAATGAGCTTTATAGTCACTACCAAAAAGAGCTTAATCTCTTTGTTGAGGAGCAGTTTAGAGCTAAAAAGTCTCTTCAAAATAGCATAGAGGAGCAAGAGGCACAAGAGCGAAAGGCAAAAAAGGCACTTAGAGTTATTGAGGAGCAAAAAGAGGAGCTTTTGGCTAAAGAGAGGCTAGAGAAGCAAAAGATTGCACGAACTCTTTGGGAGGAGCGTTCTTATCTTAACCAAACTATTCAGACCCAAAGGGCGATACTTTATACCACAGAGGGGTCATTTAAAGCCTTTTTACAGCAGAGTGGTATCTCTTGGGAGAGAGAGCTTTACCCATTTATGGATAGCTCTTTGCTCTCGATGTCAAACGATGTACTTAAGCCTAAACTTCTAAGAAGTGAGGAGCTTTTAGGAGTAGAGTTAGATAGTAGCACCCTAAAACAGATACCTACCCAAGAAGAAGCAGAAGAGGTGATTAGAGAGGCAAAGGTTAAAAAGCAACAGCTTCTACACCTCTACCGTAAAGAGAAAGCTAAGATTCAGAAGAGATTTAAAGAGCAGTATCAAGCTTTAGAGAAAGAGAAGTTTAAAGAGGAGTATACTCTAAAGAGTTTGGCTAAGAGTATTGAGGTTGCTAAAAGAGAGATTACTAAAATAGATACTCTTACCATTCCAAACTATGAAAATGAGATTAAAGCTAAACGTCAAAATGCTTTAGAGGAGAGTAAAAAGGCTATTGAAAAATATACAGAGCGTATTGCTAACTTTAAAGGCAAAATAAAAGAGCTTCAAAAGCAGTTTAAAACCTTTTTACGAGAGCAAAGAGAGGAGTTAGAGAGCTTTAAAAAAGAGTTAAATAGCAAGAGTGAACAAGAGAGTATTGAGGCTTGGTATAAAGAGCAGAGAGAGAAGCTAACTCAACAGATTGAGGCAAAAGAGAAGAGTAGAAAGAGCCTCTCTAAAGATGATGTGATTGGTGAGTTAAAAGAGGCACTAAAGGAGCTTAAAAAGCAGATAAAAATAGCTCAAGATGCACACTACTTTCTTGAAGAGTACAACAAATCTAAAGAGTTTATAGAGATGCTTTCACATAAAAAGAGCCGTCTGATTATTGCCCAACAGAACAAGACAACTCTTGAAAAGAGGCTCTCTAACAAGCAACAAGATATTATTAAGAGTTCAGAAGCTACACACAAAGCGATTGAGGAGATAAAAGAGGAGATTGCTAAACTTCAACAGGGATTGGAACAGAGCAGAAACTTGGAGCTTGAAGAGGTTGAGCCAAAAGAGAGCCGACGCTACCTTGTTGAGCTTTTGGCTGACTACAAAGCTAAAAAGGTACAACAAAAGGAGCTAAAGGTCAATCTAAAAGAGACACTTAGCCGTATTAATAGCCTCAAAAACAACCCATTTAGTGAGATACGATTTAAGCTAGAGAACTTTTCTCTGTTTGATAGATTTTCAGAAGATTTAGAGACTATTGAGAGGCTCTATGAGCTTAGAGAGTTTAAAGAGAAACAGTTTGAACCACTCAAACAGGCGACCAATGAGGAGTATTTGAACTTTATTCAAAATGAGATTCCATCTAAGCTTGGTTCACTTTCTCACTCCGAAGATAGATTTCAAGAGCAAGTAAAGAAGATAAACAAAAACCTCTCTACCATTGACTTTAGTATTGTAAAAAATATTAAAATTAAAACCGAAGTTGGTAACCAACGAAGTGTTATGACTCTGCTAAATGAGATGAATAGTTTAGTGCAAGAGCTGACTATTATAGACAAAGAGGATTCACTCTTTTTTGACAAGCCTAAAACCAACCAAGATTTACAAAAAATTGCAAATCTGCTTACAGAGATAAAAGAGGTGCTAAAAGGTGGAGCTATTACCCTGCTAGATACCATTGACCTCTCACTAGAGTTTACAGAAAATGGAACAGTAAAAACCAATGTAACGCAAATTAAAAATGAGAGTTCAACAGGGGGGACTATCTTGCTTAAGATGGCTCTTGCTGTCTCTATTTTGGGACTCTATACTAATGCTCGTGAATCTACTTTCTTTTTGATTTTAGATGAAGTGTCACGTCTGCACAGTCACAACCAAGACCTACTAAGAGCCTTTGCTAACTCTCGTGGGTTTAGGATTGTCTTTGTAACTCCTGAGCCTGTCTATGCTAAGCCTGATGAGATTAAGTACTATAAGTTTAGACGGCGTGAAGATAATCGGTTTGAGGTTGTGGGGTTGAATGTTTAAAATTTAAGTTTGATGGAATACCATATCCATCGAACTTATAAAAAATTTTTCTTTTTATAACAAATAAGCAGGAGTACAAAGCTCCACTTTTTTACCCTTTTGCTCTAAAACAATAATATCTATAGTGTCACCAACACTATAAAGCTCCTCTAAACTATTGACTCTTCCTTTAGAGACTTTAGAGATATGTAAAAGAGCATCATACCCATCTGGCATCTCTACAAACATACCAAAGTCTAAAATCTTCTTAATCTTTCCACTATACTGTTTGTTAATCTCATAAATCATCTGTTTTTTTATAGGAGTAGAAGTAATAGTATCTATAAATGCTTTAGCACTGTTAACATCCTCTTTTGAACTACCTGTAATCTTGACAATATTAGCATCACGGTCAATATCAATACTTACACCATGCTTCTCAATAATCTCACGAATAGTTCCACCACCCTTACCAATGATAGCAGGAATATGACTCGACTCTATAGAGAACTCAATAGAACTTGGTAGTGCTAAACTAGGAGTCATCTCTTTTAGTGCCTCCTCCATAATACCCAAGATATGTAATCTTCCCTCTTTTGCTTGGTAGAGTGCATCTTTTAAGACCTCTGCCTCAATTCCACCAAGCTTAATATCCATCTGCATAGCAGTCACACCATCTTTTGTTCCTGTAATCTTAAAGTCCATATCTCCATCGTGGTCTTCAAGCCCCATAATGTCGGAAAGTACACAATGTTTTTTGCCATCTGTTACAAGACCCATTGCAATTCCTGCAACTAGCTTAGAGGTATCTATTTCAGCAGCTCTAAGTGCCAAAGAGCCACCACAAACAGTTGCCATAGACGATGAACCATTTGACTCTAAAATTTCAGATACTAAACGAATTGTACCATCTCGGTTAAGCTCAAGTGTAGGCTCTAAACCTCGTTTTGCTAAGTTACCATGCCCTAACTCTCTTCGCCCTGGAGCTCTTGCTGGTTTTGCTTCACCAACTGAGAAAGCAGGGAAATTGTAGTGAACCATAAAGGTTTCATAGCGTACACTCTTTGAGCCAATTAGGTCATATGATTGTGCCTCTTTTATGTCTCCCAATGTTGCTGTAACAAGTGCTTGTGTTTGACCACGAGTAAATAGACAAGAGCCATGAACTGATGGTAAAAGATTGGTCTCAATATCAATAGGACGCACCTCATTTAATGCTCGTCCATCAGCACGAATAGATTTATCTAAAATAAGAGAACGAACTACTGACTTTTTATATGCATCTAACATTTTAGAGACTAACTCTTTATCTACCTCTTCTCCTTTCTCTTCTAAAGCTTCCATAATAGATTGACGAACTTTTTTTAACTCTTCACTCCGTTCAGATTTTGCCATAGATTGAACAGCTTGAGCTACCTCATCAACATAATTCTCTGCAATAAAGTTATATAGCTCTTCATCTTCTTTCTCTTGAGCTAATTCAAGCACTAACTCATCTTTTTTAGCTGACTTAAATCCTACTTCATACTCTTTTGTAGCCTGTTCTATAGCTGTTTGAGCAATATCTATAATCTCTAAAAGTTCATCTTCTTCTAGCTCATTAGTCAACTGAACATCACCTTTTTGTGAAGCATGAACACACATCTCTATCATCAATATATCTGAACCAGAACCAACAACAAGTAAATCAAGAGTAGACTCCTCTTGCTCTACCAATGTAGGATTAACAAGTACCTCATCATCAATCTTTCCAAGACGAACAGCTGCGACTGCTTGGCTAATAGGAATATCTGAAGTGTAAAGAGCTGCTGAAGCTGCATGCATAGCTGCTACTTGCATATCTACATTCTCATCTGCACTCAAAACAGTAATAGTTACAACTACAGGATAGTGAAAACCTTTAGGAAAGAGTGGTCTTAAACTTCTATCAACAATTCTTGAAGTCAAGGTCTCAAAGTCACCTGGCTTAGTCTCTCGTTTTACAAACCCTCCAGGGATTTTAGCTGCGGCATAAGACTTCTCTATATATTGAACCGTTAAAGGTAAAAAATCTTCCTCTACAGGATTTGTATCAATAGCAATAGCAGCTAAAAGCACAGCATCTCCACAACTATACATAACTGCTCCACTTGCCTGTTTAGCTACTTTATTAAATCTATACTTCTCTTCTAAGTTGTTGCAACTTATTACAATATTTTGTTCACTCATTAATTCCTTCTTTCGTTGATTATTTTTATTTCCTATCATTAATCCTCACTATTTTGTTCCAGCTGAAGCAGCTGTTCCTAAAAGATTTTTTAAGTCATTGTCTACAAAACTAACACCCAACCCTACTGAGACAGAGTTAGCTCGACTATTAAGAAGATTGTTTCCACTTAAATAGGCATTTATATGTTTAAAAAACTGATAACGTATGGTAGTTGTTAAGTTTGGATTTGTTCCTCTAATGTCATTAACAGCATTAAAGTCACTAATATTGGTACTCCACTTTAAAGTGTCGTTTAAAGCAAAGTAGTCAACTCCTGCTCCACCTTGATTCTCTATGATTCCCACTCTAAAGAGTAGGTCATCGAAACGTTTTCCATACTGTGCAGAGAGTAAAAACTTGCCACTTTGATGACTCTTATTTCCTATATAGCCTCGACTCTCACTCTTGTTCTCTGTAAAATCAGGGCCAGAGGTAATCCCTAATAGATAGTATCTAGTAGGGTCAGGTTTAAGAGCTAAATTTAATTTTGTTTTAGAGTATCCTCCATCATCATAAACCTCATCTGTTCTCATCTCAACATGAAGCTCACTCTTTATAAGACTATCTAAATACTTATCTATCTTTTCTACAGTCTCTGAGCCATTTGAAAAGAAGCCATCTACAGAGGTCAAAGCCTTAGATAGACTCTCTTTATTGTCGTCAATAACTGAATTTACATTATCTTCTAAATGTACAAATTTATCCATCGCTACTGGTAGTTTTTTATTTAAAGTTTTCGATACACTATTTAGCTGTTGAGTTAACTTATTAATTCTAGCCATTATTTCAGGTAAATCTTTGTTTATATTTAGTGCAACCTTTTTAAACTCTTTTGATGTACCAGAGATTTCACTACTCATCTTACCAAACTTATCAATAGTTTTATTTGCATTTAAGAGTGCTACATTTGTATTTGTTAAAATATCGTGAATAGTCTGATTATCTTCTGTAGATATAGATGCCAAAAGAGTAGAGAACTCTCTTAGATTTGCTAGAGTCTGCTTAATATCCTCTTGTCCACCTTCATCAAAAATCTCTCGTATATCTTTAACCAATAGTGAAATCTGTTGAAAAGCCTCATCTGCTGATGTTGAAGCATCTGCTATAGAGGAGACCTTCTCCTCTTTTGATAGGAGTTGATTCTTTTCAATATAGTGAGAGGATTTTCCTGGTTTTATATCTAAAAACTTTCCTCCTAAAAGTGAATCTTGAGAGATTACAATAACAGAGTCATCAGGAATCTTTACATTCTCATCAATCATCAGTTTTGTTTGAACCTCATTGTTAACTAGGATTATATCTTCAACATAACCAATATCGACCCCCTTCAACTTAACCTTTGCCTTCTCTTTTAAACCTGAACCATCTCCAATTTGAGCCAAAATAGGGTAAGACTTTTTAAATAGATTATCAAAACTACTTAATTGAGTCAATAGCCCAAAGAGAAAAAAGAGTGACAGTGTAATAAAGAGACCTATCTTTGCTTCTGTTTTCATTATCTACTACCTTGTCTTGAAAAATCTTTCTCTATACTCTTAGAGATAGAACCTAAAGGATTTAGACTTATCTCAAAATAGAGTGATGTATTTTTAAATGATTTATCTACATTGGGAATTCTCTCTTGACCAAAGCTCAACTTTGCACCCCAACACTTTTGCTTATGTGTCCAACCAATACTCCATTGATGAGTAAATGAGTTTGACAAATCTAAATCGGTACTTGCATACCATTGGTTATGCTGATTAAAGGTATGAGTAAGTGAAGTGTGTAGGAAACTTGTTGCTTCTTTATCCAATATTAAATCATAATTATAAAAATGTGTCATCATTATATCATAATCACTTTTAGTATAACTAACTGATGTTGTTAAGGAGTGCAACTTTTTTTTATCTAAAGAGTAAAAGAGATTTGAATAAAAGTTAAAATTATCTTTACTATATCCAAATTCATTGTTTAGGTCACCTTGTGGTAAATCGGAGTGAGGATAGTTTATAAAACCCATACGATGAAAGATATTTAAATCTAACTCTGAAGTATAGTAGTATTGACTCAATCCTAAAGAGAGATTTTCCAACTCTGTCTGTGTTACAAAAAGCTCTTTTTGTTCATCATTTAAATCTTTATACTCCAAAGGTCTTTCATGTTCAAAGCTCGGTTTAGTATAGACAATGGAGGGGTAAAGGGTGTGAACACTAGAGCCATACTGCTTACTTAAAGCTGATGAAATTTCTAATGTATGAAAATTTCTATAGAAATGATAGTTCTCTCCTTTTTTCTGTAAATTAGAAAAAAATACATTACTCAAATAGAGGTTTTCAGTTAAAGATAGGTCTAAATAGTCATTAAAAAATGAGTCATAGTAGGTTATAGGTAAATCAAACTCTGTCTGAAAAGCCCTACTACCCTCTCTTCTTGTATAGTTATGAACCCTTGCATCAAAAGTATAAAATAGTTTATCTGATAGCAGATATTTCATAAAGCTATGATACTGTAAAGCAGGTATCTCCTGAATAGTATCGCTGTTGCTCTGTTTACTTGTGTCTATATTGTATCTAGCATATAGCCCTAAATAGTCGTTTTCATTATATAAAAATGCATTTACTTTTGACTCAACTAAATTTGTTGAGATTAAAGAACTTGCTGAATCTTTCTGTAGATTTAGATACTCTAAATCATTCAAATAGGTTATATTTGCATATAGACCCTGTTGATAGTTATCTAAAAAATCAGATTTAGGAAGAAAGTTAGTAGAGCTATATCTAAACTCTGCTCCATAATGCTCTTGGTTAAAATGATGAGATTTTGCATAAGAGCCATCATTTTTAAAATAGCCAAATCGTAACTGACCACCTGAACTATTTGAGTCTACAAATCTAGTAGTTACATGTACTCCTAAGCCTCTTTTGGTTCTTATTTGAGGATTAAACTCCATATCAAAATTCTCTACAGGAGCATAGAAAAATGGTTGTTGATAGACTATCCCCTCATCTTTAGAAAGCTGACCTGTTGGAAAGAGTAAACCTGTAGTACGTTTATTTATAGTAGGAAAAACCAAATATGGAAAATAGAAAACAGGTATGTCAAAAAAGCTAAGTTTTGCATCACGTAGTTTCATATAGTTTTTATTTTTATAATATATAGCATCATCAAACTCCATCTTCCACTCTGGATTTTTTTGATTACAAGAGGAGAGTGTTGAGTTTTTAACTCTATATACATCTTTATCTCTATCTGCCTCTTTTGCATCAATCCATAAATTATCATCAGTAGTTAAGAGTAGCTTTTCAAAATCAATCTTTTTGTTGGTAGTATTTATCTCTAAACTATCAGAAAAGACTCTATTTTCATCTTTTCGTATCATCTCTACTCCACCATAGAGTTTGAGTAGAGATTCATCTTTATCGTAGGTAGCCTCTTTAGCTTTTATCAATGCTCCATCATACAACAAAATAACTCCACCTGTTGCATGAAAATGGTCTTTTGTTGAGGTTATCTCTCCTGAAAAGACCTCTACTATATCTTTTGAGACAAGAAGCACTGATAGAGAAATTAGAAGAAAGAAACTACGCATCTACAGCCAAACTACTATCTTTTTAATGCTTGATAAGCTATATCTGTACGACAATGTTTCCCTGCAAAATGCACCTGCCCTACTAACATATAGGCTCGTTTTTGAGCCTCTTCAAGAGTATCTCCTAACCCCACACAGACCAATACTCGTCCACCCGTAGCATAGAGTTTACCATCCTCTTCATCACGTGTTACTCCAGCATAAGATATGTGTGCATTTTGAGCAAAAATCTCATCGTGAACTATCTCATCTACAATAATCTCAGCAGGTGGTGAACTCTTGTAAGGGTAGTCTTTAGATGCCATAACTACACCTACTGCAAACTTATCATGAAACTCAATTTTTAAGTTTTTAAGGTCATTGGTTGCCCCTTTATAGAACAAATCAAGAGCAGAAGATTTAAGCAAAGGCATCAACTCCTCACACTCTGGGTCTCCAAAACGTACATTGTACTCTAAAATCATTGGCTCACCATCTACTACCATTACACCCATAAAGAGTACACCCTTAAATGGCATACCCTCCTCTTTCATTTCCTTTAGAGTAGGAACGATTACTCTCTCATCTAACTTCTTATAGATTTCATCATTAACCAAAGGAGTTGGAGCATAAGCACCCATTCCACCTGTATTTGGACCTTGGTCGTTGTTGTGTAGTCTTTTGTGGTCTTGTGCCGCAGGTAAAACTACATAATCTTCACCATCACAAATAGCAAAAACAGAGAGTTCATAACCATCTAAAAACTCCTCGACTACAATAGATGTTCCAGCTTCACCAAATGAGTTTCCTGAAAGCATCTCTCCAGCAGCCTTTTTTGCTTCATTATGATTTTGGGCAATAATTACCCCTTTTCCACCACAAAGACCGTCAGCTTTAACTACTATAGGTGCTTCAAGAGTATTGATAAACTTATATGCTTCTTCTAAAGAGTCTGTCTCTATGTATTTAGCTGTTGGTATGTTGTGTCGTGCTAAAAAGTTTTTCATAAAAATCTTAGAGCCTTCAAGCTGTGCAGCTTTAGCAGATGGACCAAAAATCTTTAACCCTCTCTCTTCAAACAAATCAACAATTCCTGCTACTAAAGGAGCTTCTGGTCCTACAATAGTAAGCTCAACATCATTGGCTTCACAAAAATCAGCTAACTCATTAAAGTCTGAAATATCTAAATTAACTCCCAACTCATCAGTTGCACCATTTCCTGGGGCAAAATATAACTCTTCTACATTCTCATCTTTTCTAAGTGCCATGCCAATAGAGTACTCTCGTCCACCAGCACCAATAACTAATACATTCACTTGTTATTTCCCTTTTTAAAATTTATAATTATTAAAATTATACACTATTGATTCTATAGATAAGGTTGCTTTAAATAAAGTAATAGAAGATTAAAAGAGGTAACCTCAAAAAGAGGTTATGCCCGAATAGCCGTTCTGCATAAGGTCGGCCCTAAAAAGCCAACGGTGTAGGAGAGAGTTGACCTTTAGGGGACAGCTTCTCGTAAGCTCTGCTACTCAAACGAAGTCATCCACACACCAGCCAACTACATGTCCCACTAAAGATAATGTTGGACCACAATTAACAGTAGTCGAACCATTCAGGTTGAGAAAATTATAGCAAAATTTATACTAAAAGTCACTATTTTTAGTGATTTTCTTTAATCTCTCTGTTTTTTTTCTAATTATAAGTACCTGTTCATATCATGATAATTGGCTTTATAATTTATTATTTTCTGCTTCTTGGAATAGTTATAGGGGTAGCCCACACAATCCGTTATAATCAGAATAATCCCTATCTCTTAAACTCTTAGCTGTAGGATTTCTCCTCTTTTTTAACTCCATATCAATAGGCTCAAACAAATCTAGCTCTTTTAAAGAGCCAACAAGTGAAGTACGAATCCCCTCTGCTCTGTTGAGGTAGAGACTAAAACCACTCTCATAGAGTCCTAAACGAGTTGAGGCAGATGTTGAGTAGGTAGTCAAAAGGGTATCTTCTTTAGATATTTTGACAATATCAGCAAAAAACTCTCTTGTCCAAAGTAGTGGGTTCTGTTTAGGGGAAAAAGCATCTTGGTAGACAACATCTATCTTCTCTTTTATCTTGGGAACGGATTTCCGTGCATCTCCTAGTAAAATTTCTATCTTAAACTGTTCATCTTCATAATAAAAATTTTCACTAATCTCTTTTATGATATGCTTTAGATTATTAAATTGAGGAGGATAAGCAAAGGTAGAAAGAGATGAGATAAGCTCTTTATCGAACTCTGGAGAGAATATATGAACTTTTGTATTGAGTTGATTTTGTTGAATGTAGTATAGAGTAGTAAAGGTGTTGTAACCTAGACCAAAGCAGATGTCTAAAATGGTTAAATGCTCTAGCCCTTTTTTAACAAGGAAGGCAGGTTTTACATGCTTCTCTAACGACTCATGTAATGCCCCATCTTTAGTAGAGTGGTAGGCTTCGTTAAACTCTTTTGAAAAGAGTGTGTTTGTACCATCTGCACTCAACACAAGCTCTTTTTGACCTCGTAACTCTTGGTTATACAACTCTTACATTCCTACTTCATCAAGCTCTTTAAACTTAAAGGCTTCCATAATCTCATCAATGGTCTGCTCCTCACGAACACAAAGAACCATCATACCCTCATTCATATAGTCTATATAGCTTTCGTATTTATCTTTTAAGATAATAAAGTCTACCCAATCACTAAACTCTTCACGGCTATTGTAGAACTCAACACTCTTTACAACACCCTCATCAAAATCAACCAATGCCCAAAATTTTGCATCTACTACTTTAGTAATCTTTGCACTCTTTACATCATTGCTATCTACACAAATCCAAATTAACATCTTAGAGACCTTTTAACTTTTTCTTAGAGAGTTTTAACTCTTCGTTGTCCATTATACCAATCTTTTGGTCTAAAACCTTTTGAGCTATCTCTTTTGCTTCATCTAGCGAGTGCATTTTGTAAGTTCCACACTGATAGATATTTAGCTCAGGAATATCCTCTTGCTTCTGGACAGCCAATATATCTTTCATAGACTTCTTCCAAGCTTTAGCTACCTTTTTCTCTTTTGGTGTTCCAAGAAGTGACATGTAAAAACCTGTTCTACACCCCATTGGAGAGATGTCTATAATCTCTACCTTTTTAGAGTTTAGGTGGTCTCTCATAAACCCTGCAAAGAGATGCTCTAGTGTATGAACTCCTCTCTCACTTAAAATATCTTTGTTTGGTTGACAAAAACGTAGGTCAAAAACCGTAATATCATCTCCACTTGGTGTCTTCATTGTTTTTGCAACTCTTACAGCAGGTGCAGTCATCTTTGTATGGTCAACCATAAAACTATCTAGTAGTGGCATTATAATTCCTTAATATTTAATTGTCGAAATATACAATAATAATGGTAATATATCATTAAAAATTTTTAGGATTAGTTTATGAATAAGCAAGAAGAGTTTGAAAATGCTGTAACCAAAGTACTTGAACTTCTTGGAGAAGACCCAAAACGTGAGGGTTTGCTAAAAACTCCAAGTCGTGTTGCTAAAGCGTGGGGATTTTTAACAGAGGGGTATCATGAAGACCCAAAAGAGATTTTAAACCAAGCTCTTTTTACCTCAAGCAACGATGAGATGGTTGTAGTAAGAGACATTGAGTTCTACTCTACTTGTGAACACCACATGTTACCGATTATTGGGAGGGTACATGTTGCTTATATTCCTGATGGGAAAGTAGTAGGGCTCTCTAAGATTCCTCGTATTGTCAATGTATTTGCAAGACGACTCCAAATTCAAGAGCAGATGACAGAGCAGATAGCCGATGCTATTGCAGATATCATAAACCCTAAAGGGGTAGCTGTAGTTGTCCATGCACGTCACATGTGTATGGAGATGAGAGGGGTACAAAAGATAAACTCTACTACTGTTAGCTCTGCCCTAAGAGGGCTCTTTAAGAGTGACCAACGTACACGAAGTGAGTTTTATAATATTATCAATACACCTGCACCCTCTAACTTTTAGCAGGTGCTGAAAAGACTTTAGAGAACCAAGAGTCATGGTTCTCTATATCTTTAAAATTATCAGACTTTTTTAACTTTTCAAGTAGTGATTTATACTTTTTAGTAATATCAACTCTCTCTAGTAAAAAGGCATCTATTTCAGTATCATACTTCTTTTTTAAAGCTAACATACTATCTTCTAGCTTAGAGAGTTTTTTTGTTAACTTTTCAATAACATCATTTTTAGATTTCAGTAATCTCTGAAACTCATCTAAAGTTGCATTATGCTCATCTAGTACATATTTTTGACCATTGTAACCCAATGCTAACCTACTATTCTCTTCAATAAGCTCTTTATTTGTTTTTTTATAATGCTCTAGCTCCTGTTTTATCCTTTTAGCTTCTTGTATCTCTTTAGCATTTTCATTATAGTACTCTTTTAATCTCTTTTCACATCTATCTTCTATAATATTTTTAGTAATAAGCCAACCAAATAGATAGCCTAAAAATATAGCGATAATAATATATGAACTAATTTCTATAATTGTTTGTATCATTATTTAATCCTTTTTAGATTTATTTCAACCTGCTTATGCTCTCTTTTTTTACTCTTTTTAAATACTACTGTATTGCCATAACCAATAGCTACAATCAAAGGAAGAGATGTTTTATCTATAAAATATTTTTTTAAACTATCAGCACGTCTCTGAGAGATTTCAAGATTATATGCTTTAGAACCATTTTGGTCAGAGTAGATACTTATTGTCAAAATAGCCTCTTCATCTAAATTATTTAGCACCTTTACTAAATTAATCAATGTCTCTTTACTCATATTGTATTCTGATTTAATATTGTTATCAGCAGTATTTAGGAGTCTATCTATCTCTTTTTGTGCCAAAGTCAATGTTCTAATAGGAATAAACTCTTCTCTCCTTTTTAAATATTTTTTTTTAGACTTTTGAACTCTTGTCTCTTTTCTATTTGCAGAGAGTGGAAAATCTTGCATATACTCTGTTAAAGTTAATATAATTAAGAGAGTAGATAAAATAAAAAAAAGAGCATATAAGGTCACTATCTTCATATTTTATCTCTCCCTATCTATTGAAATATACTGTTTCCTATTTTAAATGAATATACATGTATTTTATCATAAAAATATCTTTTAACATATATAATTTTATTAGTGATTTATTTGTTTTATATTATTTTAATATAACTCTTTTTTCACATTTAGCTCATTTTTTATCAAAGTTCATAAAATCCCAAATTTTAGGCGTTTGAATAAGTTTCAGAAAGTTTTCTTAAAAAATACTTTAAAAAAAAATTTAAATTTTAAGTTAAGATAATACTTATTTAATATAAACTACTCTTAACAGAATACAAACGAAAGGAAATAAAAAATGAAAATCTCAGTAATGGGCATTGAATACAATCACCTACTTAGTGGTAAGGCATTAGCAGAAATGGGAAATGAAGTAACCTATGTTTCAAAAGACAATAGACGTATAGACAATATTAAAAGAGGCTACTATAATGCCAATGAGGCTATGGTAATAAAAAAAATGCGTACAAAAGAGAATATAGACTTTACAACTGACCTAAAAAAAGCCCTAAGCAATACAAATATGTGCTTTATTGGTGAGGGGATTACAAATGACTCTGAAGAGAGTATCGAAAAAATATTAAATACAGCAAAAATGGTTGGAGAGTATATGAACAATCATATGTTTATTATTGACCGTTCAGAAGCTTCTCAATCGAGAGTGGCACAAATAAAAGAGACAATTCAAGAAGAGCTTAAAAAGAGAAATAAAAATATAACTTTTGAAGTAATTGCAAATCCAAATTTTTTAAGAGCTTAAGAAAACTGATTCTTTTTTACAATAAAAATTATGCAAATGGAACAGAATCCATTTAAAATTTAAAAAATAAATCTTATATTTATTATATCTAATGCATAATTAGTAAAAAAGAATTATATGAATCTACAACTACTTGAAAAAACTTTTATACCTCTTTTGTTAACTACGATTTTTATTGTTGCTTTTGAGCTTCAATTTCCACATACCTATGGTTACCTCATAGAACATTTTAAAGATGAAAAACTCTCTACACTTCATGCTCATCTTTTTGTCTATAGTTTTTTGAGTCTATCACTCTTTAGCTATTTTTTAATACTTATTAATAATTTTTTTATAAAGTCTTACCTTTTTATTGGACTTAGTATGTTTATGCTAATTACTTTTTGTGGACTCTCTTATCATATATTTATAGATAGTTTAAAATACTTTATAAGCTACCCTTTATCTAGTAATGCTATTATGGGAATGATTCTCTTTATGGTCTCTACCTTTGGTTTTATGCTCTACTCTTTAACTTTTGCAATCCTTAAAAAACTTATTCCTATTAGCCATGCAACTATATTTTTCATTTTTGCTCTACTCTATTCTGCTTTTTTTATAAATAAATATTGTTACCCTATATCTGAGATTACAAACCATATATAGTATAATTTAGTCTTAAATGGGTACAACACAACAATTAATGTTAATTTTAATCACTATTAAGTAAGAAGTAAAATAAGCTTTGTTAAACTTAAACTATAATCATAAAGGATGATAAATGAAAAAACTCTTTGCTACTACTGTTACTACAGCTGTTTTACTAACAACTAATGTATCAGCTTATGACTTTGGTTCAAAACCAAATAAAATCTCTGCACAATTTATTGCACCTAAACAATCCTTAGATAGTGTTAAGAAGAAGCTAACAGAGAATGGGTTTAAAATCCTTGCTACAACAACTATTATAGATGGTCATAATGTTATTAGCATTACAAATAAAGAGCTTCAATCTACAAATACCTACATGGCTGCAATTCATGTAAGTGTAAATGGCTCTGATGTCCATGTTCAAAACCCATCTTATCTTGGAGCTGCTTTTCTTGGAGATAAATATAAGTATGGACAATTTAAAACAACTGTTAATTCATTAGAAAAAGCTCTTGGTTCTCTTAAAGACTCTAAACAAAAGACAGACTTTGATGACTTAGAGGATTATAACTTTATGATGGGAATGCCAAAAGTAGATGATACTATTAGTGTTAAAGAGGGAAAAGAGTTAGCATCAAAATTAAAAGATGTTGAATATAAACTTACTTTACCAAATGGTAATGTATTGGTTGGTCATAAACTAAGTAAAAAGACCAATGAGTTTCTTAAAACATTAGGAGAAGAGAACAATGCTCAAATTTTACCTTATGAGTCAATGGTTATTGGGAATAAAGCACAAATATTAGACCCAAAATTCTATCTTGCTCTATCGTTACCTAAATTAAGTATGGGTCAATTTATGGAGATTGCATCTATACCAGATGATATTGAGGAAGAGATTATAAAAGCTTACAAATAATCATCTACTTCTGAACCCAAGAGATTGGGTTCAACTTCTAAAAACTTCCAATTATAACCCAGCCTCTTTAATAGCCTCTGCTTGTGCATGTGTACGAAGTGGGTCAAGCACCAATTTTAAATTTCCATCATTCATTATTCTATCAAGTGAATATAGAGTCAAGTCAATTCTGTGGTCAGTTAGACGATTTTGAGGGTAGTTATATGTTCTAATCTTCTCAGAACGAGCCCCTGTTCCTACTTGTAGTTTTCTTTGGCTAGAGGTAGCATCTAACTGTTTTTGAAGCTCATGTTCATAGACTCTAGCTTTAAGAACTTTCATAGCCTTGTCACGGTTTTTATGTTGTGACTTCTCATCTTGAATAGCTGCTACAATTCCTGTAGGAATGTGTGTTAGACGTACAGCAGAGTCAGTTGTGTTAACCGACTGTCCACCACAACCACTTGAACGGTAGACATCCATCTTAATCTCATTTGGCTTAATGTCAATCTCAACATCATCAACTTCTGGAATAACTGCAACAGTAATAGCAGAAGTATGCACACGACCTTGTGTCTCTGTATCTGGTACACGCTGAACTCTGTGGATTCCTGCTTCAAATTTAAGATAAGAGTAGACACCATCACCACTAATTTGAGCAATCATCTCCTTGTAACCACCTGCTGTTCCATCAGATGAAGAGATAATTTCAACTCTCCAACCCATCTGCTCTGCATAACGTAGATACATCTTAAATACATCTGCAACAAAGAGAGCTGCTTCATCTCCTCCTGCTCCTGCTCTAAGCTCTAAGATAATGTTCTTATCATCATTGGGGTCAGATGGAATCATAAGAACCTTTATCTCCTCCTCTAGCTGTGGCAATAGAGGTTCTAGTTCTGCAAGTTCCTCTTTAGCTAAGTCTCCTAGCTCTGCATCACCTAAAAGCTCTTTATTCTCCTCTATAGCTTCTGCTGTTTCAATGTATTGATTTGCCTTTTCAACCAACTTACTTAACTTTGCTTGTTCTTTTCCTAGTTCGGTCATCTTTTTTACATCAGAAGCAATATCTGGTGAACTTAATAGAGTATTGATTTCGTTATAACGGTCTATAAATGGTTGGAGTTTTTCTTTAAACATAAGAGAACCTAGTTTGTGAATTTTGTAAAGATATTCAGGTAATCAACATGATTACCTAAATGATAATAGAGAAGAGATGCTAACTATGCAGCTATTTTATTAACCATATGGTTAAGTCTACTTACTTTTCTAGCAGCTGTGGATTTCTTAAGAAAACCTTTACTTACCATTTTATGAATCTGCTTATTAGCAACTTTAAAAGCCTCTTGTGCTGCTGCTTTATCTTTAGCCTCTACTGCAACTACTACAGCTTTAACAATATTTTTAAATCTTGTTCTGTAGTATCTATTTCTCTCTGTTCTTTTTTCTGTTTGTCTGATTCTTTTAATCGTTGACTTATGATGTGCCATGTAATCTGTCCTTTGCTTGGTACGTTTTTGATGTTAGCTCTTTTATTGAAGAGTCTATAATTTGGCGAATTTTATCTAAAATACTCTTTTGAATACTTTATAATTAATTAATTTTTGGTTATCTCTTTTAAATGCTTCTCTTTTAGAGCCAACTCCTTCTCCCAAAGCTTCATTTTATACTCTTTTTCATCAAGCTCTGCCTCTTTTATAGAGAGTTTATCCTCTTCCTCTTCTTCATTGCTATCTTCTAGCTGACTCTTACCTCCTCCATCTCCTACAATAACTACTCTTCTATCTAACGATACATCTCCCTTGGAGTCTCGTGCCATATACATAACCATGTAAGTTCCCTCTTCATTACTATTGATATCATCTATTGAATTAACTTCTACTTTTCCATCCTCTTTGTCATACGCCTCAACACCTGCTTCAATATAATTTTCACCTATAGCTAAATGTTGAGGGTTGTCACCCTTTATTTTAATAATTGGTAGAGTATTCTCTTTTGAGTTTAGTTGTGTAGCTGGTAAAGAAGCTTTAGCTTTTTTCTTATTTTTTTGCTTCTTAATCTTTTTAACCTCTGTCTTTAGATTGTCAATACTTCCGTCTCCTTTAATTACAAAAGTTTTAATTGACAGAAGTTTACTACGATTATCAAAATATGCTAAATCCTCTTGTAGATTTCGCTTAATCGTATGCCACTTTCCATCAAGAATTTCATACCCTAATCCATACTGATGATAGCTATCATGATTTCCAGAGGTATAGATAAGATAACTTTCACCCTCTGTTGTTTGAAGAATTAAAATAACTACAAAATCCTCTTTATACTCCATCTCCCAAGAGAGCCAATACTCATAGTTATCTTTTTTTAATTTCTCTCTTTTTATTGCATTAAATTTATATATACTCTTAACTCCCTCACCCTCAAAGTGTATTACTCGACTTTTTTTAGGTCGGTCATAGTAGTTTTCAATATGTGCCTTTGTAGGAGAAAAAACAATCTCCCAACGTGAAGTTTTTTTATCTTCTGCATCTTCTTGAACAGTGGCACTAACAGGTAAAAGAAAAATCAAACACAGATAGATGGTTCTTAAGATAAACATTATAACTCCTCTCATTAAAAAATAATGAGAGTATTATAACATATAATATTTTTTATTATTAAAAAATGTTCTAAAAAAAGAGGACAAAAGAGAATACAATAAATAGAATAAAGTGTAAAAAGCCCTCAAGCATATTGGTTTCACCATCATTAAAGTTGACAATACTTACTAATAATGTTAACCCTAAAAGTGTTCCCTGCATAGGAGTAATAGCTAAATTTAACTCTAATCCTGCTAAATAAGAGATAACAATAACAGATGGGACTGTTAATAAAATAGTAGCCAAAGAAGCTCCTAATGCAATATTTATGACTGTTTGCATATTATTTCTAAGTGCTGAACGTAGAGCTACAATAAGCTCTGGAGAGGCTGAAATAAGTGCAACACCTACAGCACCTAAAGCTAGTGGTAGACCCAAATACTCTAAGTTGTGCTCCATAAAAACAGCTAAAATTTCAGACATAAACCCAATGAGTACAATATATATAGCAAGTAATACAGCATGATACCAACCATTAATATTCTCACTATGATGGCAAGAGTCATTAGTACAACTGTCTTTACTTTTATACTCAAAGAAGTATTTATGTTTTTTTAACTGAACTTTTGTAAAGACAATATAGAGCAATATAAACACTCCAACAATGAACCACATATAAGAGTCTATATGCTCTGCATCAATAAGATTTGGAACTACCATAGAGAGTCCAATTGCAACCAATAGCATGGAGATATAGGAGTTTGATGAATCTATATTATAAGGTTGTTCTCCAAACTTAATTCCACCAATTATCGCTGAAAATCCAAGTAGCCCATTTATGTCAAGCATAATTGCTGAGTAGATGGTATCTCGTGCCAAAATAGGATTGTGTGCATGAAGCATCATAATAGCAATAATCAATACCTCAACTGTTACAGCAGACATAGTCAAAATAAGTGTACCATAAGGTTCACCAAACTTCTCAGCCAACATTTCAGCATGATGTGCAACAGCCAAAGAGGCATATATAATAACAGCAAACAAGACTATAAAACCTAAAATATTTCCCATAGGGGTTTGACTAAAACTATGCTCAAACGCTGTAAAAATACCTAAAGTAATAATAGAAATAAAGAGGGGATACTCTTTAAAAAAGTCCTTCATAGTTACTCCTTAAAATTAAACTATGATAGGATACCAAAACTCTTATCTGTATTGTCTAAAATTTTGACTAATTCTTAATGGGGAAGTTCTAAAATATTTAGGCTTTTTTCCTGAATAAAATCGATATAAAATATCCTTAGCCTTAGGATTTCCTCTCTTTGCTGCACGTGTAAACCAAAGTCGTGCAAGTTCAAAATTTTGTCTTACTCCTTGTCCATAATGGAACATTAATCCTAATTCATATTGAGAAAGAGTATGCCCTTTGAGTGCTGCTTTATGTAATAAATTAAATGCTTTATATAGATTTTTATTAGTATAATGTATATTAGTTGCAGATAACTGCGTAAAAAGAGATATTAAAAATAAAAATATTAACTTTTTCATAATTATTAGTTTATCCTTAAATAAAAAATTTAATAATTATATTACAATTATCTTTAATAATGGTAGTAAATATATATTATATCTAAAGCTATTTTTTATTTAGAATATCTTCATAATAGTGATAACAACTCAAATATATCTCATCTTTTTCTATTTTTATTCTCTCATCATTTTTCATAAATGCTTTTCTAAGGCGTTTTACTATCTTATGTTTACGCTTATCTTTAGTAATTTTACAACGTACAAAAAACTCTTCAAGAGTTATCCAACACTCATCCTCATTATCTATATTTTCAATAGATATAGCTTCTATAGGTGCAGATTGACTCTCTATCTCTCTCTTTTTGTCAACTATCATATAGTCCACCTGCTTTACATAGAGATTACGCATCTCAGTAAAGACCTGTTTTAGTAGCTCAATCTCACCACGAAGTGTAGTATTTATCTCGGTATTGGTATGTTTTAAATCTGAAATACTCTCTTTTAATGTAGCTATTGTCTCCTCTTTTGACTTTAGTAACTCTTTTACATCTACTAAATGAGAAGCTACTTTCTCTTGTTTTACCTCTTTTTTTTCTGTTATATCTTCATCTACTACAATATACATCTTACCATCAACTGTTTTGGACTCCAATGTACCCTTTTTTATCTTTGCATAAACAGCCTGACGAGATATTCCTTGTGATGTAGCATACTCAATAGGTTTTACCAATTTGCTCATCTATATACCTTTTTTCCCATAATTATTAACAATAATAGCATAATATTATTATTTTGTAAATATTTAATAGAAAAGAACAGAAATTCTAACTATACCACCCAAACCACCCCTATCCAAGCGAATCAACTAAAAAAAGTTCCCAAAACCCTTAAAGTAATATAAAATACAAAAAAAGCTAATAGTAAAAAACAGCCCAAG
>JALVXC010000174.1 GCA_027038275.1 Campylobacteraceae bacterium
TTAAAGAGATTAAAAAAGTTGATAATTTAACGGCTGTAAGCCTTAATAGCACTATATCACTCTTAAAACAGAAACAAAGCGAACTAAAAGAGCTTAATGAGATGATAAGTTACTCTAGCGACCGAGAAAAAACTAAACTTTTTTCTAAGAGAGATAAAATAAATAGGGATATAGAGCGTTTAAGCAACAAAATAACCGCTTTTAACAATAAACTAAAGGCAGAGCAAGGCAAAGAGATAAAACAGCTTAAAATCGAAAATAGAGCTAGTTTAAAGGCTATTAGTGAAGCAGTTATTGGATTGATGCTTTTAGCGTTTCTTGCAAGTAGTGCTAGAAGTGTACTTTTACGAGATATTATCGAAGTACCAGGAGTTAATAAAAAAGATGAATTAGAGGGTATAGAGTTAGAGCCAACAGTTCAAGAAATTAAACCAAGCAAATCAGAGCTTCAACAGAAGTATGTAATCGAAGCTATGAAAGATTATGCAGACCAAATGGGCTACACATTAGGCAAGACTGAAAGTATCATTGGATTAAAGTTCACTAGAGATAAAATTGTAGAGTTAGCTAAGGCAAAAGCACTTAAAGATAATATACTACTGGAGCTAGGAAATCCGACCGCTCAAAAGCTTATCGATAATCTAACAATACGACAAATTGTCGGCGATTATTTGAGAGAAAAAGAGAGTTTGGCAGCATAAAAAACAGAATAGGGGAGTGCCCTACCCTACTACAAAAATACCCCGCAAAACCCCCGCCGCCTAAGGCGGCGGCGAGGCGGCGAAGTGGCGGCGGATTAAAAAGTTAAGATAATATGCTATAACATATGGTATAATTTTTTTAAAAAAAGGGAATATATGCCGAATACAAAAGAGCAAAAGCAAACTAAAAAAGCAAGAAGAGACAAAACAATAACTCTAGTTGTATCAGAAGAAGAACGCAATAAATTAAGAGCATTAGCAGACGAAAACAACAGAACCCTAAGCTCATATATTTACTACTTTTTAAAAGACGCAAAATTAATCTAACACTTCAAAAATAACCTATCAAAAACCCCTCTAAAATCAATTTTTTTCTTTTTTTTAGGGGATAACCTACTAAAAGCCAAAAAAAGCAAATATGGCTAATTTTGAGCTAGTAACACTTATCTACAAAAATTATGATTAAAATCAATGCTTTTTCAAGCACAGAAAGCAATAAATTTATATTTATTTTCTTCATTTTGATACCTCCAATTTTTTATTTCAATTATGAACGGTAATAATCTCCTGAAACCATCAATATTCCAAAAAAAATAAATTACTTGCTATAATTGCAGTATAGAAACAAGAGCCAAGCGGTGTATAATTCTAAGAAGAGCAAGGCGACCTAAAAGTCCCACTTCTACGAAGTGCAACTTTTAGGAAGTTTCGGCTGTCGCCTACACTGCCTTGTTTCTTTTTTCAAAAAAGAAAACAAAAAGAGTTCGTATGAAATACAAACAAGTAAAAGTTAATCTCACCGATGAAGCATATGAAAAGTTATGTAGAGATGCTGAAGATTTAGAAGTTACTAAAGCCGAATATATAAGACGGCTTTTAAAAACTTCTATCAAAAAGAGAAAAAATATCTCTCCAGAGAATTTAATTTTGATAAATGAAATGAAAAGAATTGGTACTAATTTAAATCAAATTTCTAGAAATATTAATGAGACAAATATCATTCATATTTTAGTACTGGAGCAGATAATAAAAATCGAGGAAGATTTAAGAGAGTTATTAAATGATTGTAAACATTAGAAATGTCTCCGGCAAAGGGTGGAGTAATTACGTTTTAAAAGATAGAGAAAAAGCTACACTAATTTTAGGCAATGTTCATCTAGGCGATACAATCGTTAATAGTTTGAATTACAAATCAGGAAATGCGGTTAATTTTGTTATCTCTTTTTCTAAAGAGGATAATGTTTCAATAGACCAGGGCAGAGAGATAGCAAAAGAGTTTTTTGATGAGTTTATGCAAGGCTTTAATGAAGATGAATATCACTTAGATATCGTTGAACATAATGATACTAATCATTTACACTATCACGCAAGAATTCCTAAGATAAATCTAGTAACTAATACTCAACTTAAGCCCTATTGGCACAAATCAGATTTAGGCTTTAAAACGGCGGTTATTGATAAGCTTGCTTTGAAGCATAACTTAAATACTGGAGATATGAAGAGAAGATTAACGCCAAATAAAACAGTAGAGAAAATAGAGCGTATAAACAACTGGAGAGATAAGCATAAACAACCTAAGTTAGACTTTAGCAGTAAAAGAGGTAGAGCAGATGCAGAGAAGCAAATAAATGACTACATAAGCAGTTTAATAGCTTCAAATTTAATAAATAACTTAGATGAAGTAAAAAGAGAGCTTCAGGCTTTAGGGCTTGAAGTTGTAAACGCTGGTTACGATAAGAAAAACGATTTTAATTATCTAACAGTTGAGAATGAGAGCGGAAAAATAAGAATAAAGGGAGATATATACAATGAGCGATTTTTCGGACTTGCAAAAGAAGATAGAGCAAAGGCAATCAGAGATAATGAAAGCCCTAGAGGAAGAAAACAGGGTTTGGAAGCTGTTAGAGGAGAAATTGAAAAGAGATATAGAGCAGAGCTTCAAAAACGCCTTAAGTTTATCGATAGACAATATGGAAGAGCAAGAGAAAAGGCTTATAGCAAGAATGGAGCAGAGCATAAAACGAATACAAGAGAGACAAGAAGAACTAGCACAACAAGTAGTAAAAGCGAAATATTACGAATGGTTGAAACCTCTTGGACTTGGAGCACTATTCGTAATAGGAACGCTGGTATTTTCGCTGGTTTTCAATCTGTATTGGAGCAAACAAATAGAACAATACAAGAAGCAAAAAGAGCAACTAGAGCTAACAAAAGAGCAGTTAGATTTGATAAAAAATTACAAAGGAATAAAAAAAGTTTACCTAGATGGGATAAAAATCAAAAGAGGGTACCAGGTGAACTTGGACAACGGAGTAATAACAATCACAAAAGTAAAGGAGCGTTAAGAGATGACACCATTGGAACAACAATTAATAGACTTGCTAGAAAAGCAGAGAGAAGAGCAAGAAGCAGAGAGATTAAAGATTTATCAAATGCTGAACTCCTTGCAAGAGCAAAACAAAGCATCAGAAATACTATTGAACTCCATAGTAGAATTAATAGAGTCAGAAAAGCAAGTTCAAAAAGAACAGTTGAATACAAACTTAGAAGTAATGAACTCAATAGAAGAGTTGCTAAAGATATTCAAGCGATTACAACAAGCTTAGATAGTATTCATATAAGAGGAGAGAACCAAAACGGAATATTTGGAGCCTTAACCAAAACAATTAATATAATTCCTATTAAGAGAGTTAAAATAGTTAAAAAGAACCCTAAATCAAAAAGGAAAGAGGTCGATAGGAGAGGTCCATCATTGTGATATATAATTCTCAATATCGTTAATTATGCCTTGACCTAACTTTTTAGCTTCTCTTGAAATTATGTTCTCAGTTAAGACTGAGCGAAGTTGTTGAAATCTATTTCCATCTATTTCACCAGTAGAGTACAATTCATTTTTTAATTCAACTAGCTCTTTTAAAATATATCCGTCTAATCCGTTACCAGTTATTATATGGGCTTTATTTCTCATTTACATATCCTTTATTTTTCATAATTATAACAAGTACTTTTGCTTTATTTAAATTATTGTTTCTCACGCCCTTCGGTTGTGTGCTCATTTTTTTATTTTTATAAAAAAATCGACCTCATAATTTAGTGGTTAGTTTGTTTGGTTTGCAATACATTGACTGCATCTACAATATCAGATTCCGGAATTATATATATATCATCATTTATTATTAGATGCATATCATCAAAAATTATTATATTGCTACTTGTGTTTATTTTTAATGGCTCTAACTCTTCAGGTATAAGAGAGCATTTTAAAAGATATTTTAATATCTTACTGGTTGCCAGCTCATCAAATTCAACACTCCATTGATTACAGCTCATTACAGAGCCGTTTTTCTTTTTTATAAATTCCATAATTACTCTTTTCTCTTTTTGATAAGAAAATTATACGCTAACTTACATTAAAAGTTACTAAGTGTTAGTATATTTATTGAATAATCGCAACTATGAATTCATTTTCTTTTTCATCAAAGATTTCAACTTGATTATTATTTATTAGTTTGAACCAGTAGCCGAATTTAAATACTGTTTTTTTATCCCAACGCTTCAAATATTCTACTGCTTCTTTCACTTGTGGTTTAGTTGGCTTTTTCATATTAATCATTGTCACCCTTCTTGCTTTTAAAGAAATTAATTAAATTTTTAACTTCGTTATCGTTCAAAAATCGCTCAAAAACATTATCCACATTGTAAAAAGCAAGTTTTTTATCTTCTGTATTTTTAACAAAAACTTGTCTGTCGGCTTGTTTAGCGGTCGTAATAATTTTGTCAGTATCAAAATTTAAAAGTTCCTCAAGCAATTCATTATATTTTTTTTGTTCTTCTGATTTTTCAAAGCTCAAAATTTGCTTTTCTGTAAGTGCTGGATAAAAAGTGCACTTTTCTTTTTTTAGGTAGAACTTATCATTTTTAAAAAGAATTTTAAACTCTTTAAGTAATTCAACATTCTCTTTTATTTGCTTTTTAAATTTACTCTTTGCTGTTTTCTCTGTAATATCAAGCTTACTACATATCGTATCAAAATTCATTCCATTTTCAAGTTTTTTGTTTGCAAGTATAAAAGATATAAGTGCTTTTAAACGACTTTTGCGATTTTCAATACCTACTATTTTTTCGTTTAGTTTTTTTGGTATAGATACACTGGTACTGTAAATATGGTATTTGGCAGTTTCCGCAGGAATTTGTATTATGTACTCACTATCTTCTTCATTATAAAACGAACGACCAAGTAATGTATGAGTATATTCTTTTTTCTTCTGTTTAACTTGCATAAGTGTTTTTTGCATATCTTCCAACAATAAAGTTATTAAATTAACACTATCTTTTGGATTCTTATATCCCATTTTTTTTGCTAAACTATATAGCGATGTTTTTATATAGTATGAGCCATCTTCTGCAATTTTTGATTTTTGTTCATATGTTAATAATGATAGTAAATCTCTATGCTTCTGATTTAAACTTCTGTCTACTTTTATTGTTGTTTTTTTATCTTTATAAATAGTTTTTTTACGCTCTAAATCTTTAGAACCACGAAACGAAGTATTAAAGAGTGATTTTCTAAAATATTCTACACATAAACTATTGTTATTTACTTTATTTGTTAAATTTTTAAATTCTTGTTTGTTAAGTTGTTTTCTTTCATTATTCATAATTTAATCTTTTAGTGATAACTGTGCGTTCTCTGCTAAATATTTGTTTATGAACTTTCTAATTTCTTTAGATGCATCACTTTCATTTAATTTAGCAATCCTTTTAAAGCGTTCCCATTTTTGTTCATCAACTCTGATATTCTTTGTTTTCATAGTAAACCTTTTTTAAAGATATTGTATCTAAAATGTAGGTACAAGTCAAGTATTTTTATTATGGTTGCTTGAAAATACTATATGGTTGCTTGAAAATACTATATGGTTGCTTGAAAATACTATATGGTTGCTTGAAAATACTATATTGTTTAAAAAAAAGTTGCTTGAAAATACTATAAAGTTGCTTGAAAATACTATAAAGTTGCTTGAAAATACTATAAAGTTGCTTGAAAATACTATAAAATTGCTTGAAAATACTATATTCTATAGTATTATATAATAGAGATATATACTAGCTTTATTAGCTAAGTATATATATCTCTAGTAGAATATATCTCTATTTTAAAATTTCTTTGTGAAAAAAAATTTCCTATTTTATATGCTAACACTTAGTAACTTTTAATGTAAGTTAGCGTATAATTTTCTTA
Organism: Campylobacteraceae bacterium; assembly: GCA_027038275.1. Classification (GTDB taxonomy): domain Bacteria; phylum Campylobacterota; class Campylobacteria; order Campylobacterales; family Sulfurovaceae; genus UBA1140. Next base: position 5,941 of record JALVXC010000174.1, read on the forward strand.
TCAAAAAAAGAAAAGGGGTATATAATGGATTTTGAAATTGTATTCATTGTAATTGCAGTTGTAGGCTTTGTTGGTTATATGGCTAAGAGAACAATATTAACCGTAATGGATACAGACAGAGCTATATTCTCTTTAGCTTATATCTTAGATAATGTGAGATATACAATAATGTTTTTAAGTTTTTTGGCTACTCAAATTTTAGGTTACATAGCTATTAATAAGTTATTGGAGAGTTACTCAATGCCAGTAAATTTAAGTATCGTTGTTAATGTTATTGTATTTGTAGCTACTATTTTAATTTCTGCACTTATTACAACAAGCATTGTTCAAGCTGAAAGAGCTATTGCAGAGGGTGGCTATTCTAAAGAGCAGTTTTTAACAATAGCTATTATCTTAGTTGCAATGAGTGTAATTGATTATAATTCTCTTAAAGAGGGTGCTACACAGATATTTAGTCAAATAGAGCAATACAAAGTTAAAGAGATTAAAAAAGTTGATAATTTAACGGCTGTAAGCCTTAATAGCACTATATCACTCTTAAAACAGAAACAAAGCGAACTAAAAGAGCTTAATGAGATGATAAGTTACTCTAGCGACCGAGA
>JALVXC010000175.1 GCA_027038275.1 Campylobacteraceae bacterium
TTTGATTTTGTAGATGAGTACTCTAAATTTGGTGGTGAGGTTATTGTCATTGATGAGATTCATAAGATTAGAGATTTTCAGACACAAATCAAAATGATTTATGACTTTTTGAGTGTAAAAGTATATTTTAGTGGAAGTAGTGCTGTTGAGCTTACCAATGCAGATTTTAGTAGGCGATATTCGATGTATCATCTTCCTATTTTGTCTTTTAGGGAGTTTTTGGAGATGGGTGAAAACATCTCTTTAAAAAGTTACCCTTTAGAGGAGATAATAAAGAGACATGAGAGCATTAGCCATGAGATTATAGATAGCCTACCTAACAAAAAAATCCTAAAATACTTTTCTAAATTTATAGAGGTGGGTGTTTACCCATTTTATTTTGAAGATGAAGAGAGGTATATAGACAGAGTACATGAAAATATCAATACCATTCTCTATACTGATTTGGTCAATGTAGTTAAGATAGATGCTCAAAAGATAGAGTCTCTTAAACGACTTTTGTTAAGCATTTGTGTCTCTAACCCTCTTGAGATAACTATGGAAAAATTAGCAAAAAGAGTAGGAATTACAAAGCCAACACTCTATAAATATATCACCTATCTTAGCAGAGCTGAACTGCTTCATCACATTGTTTTTGATGCAAAACGGTTTCAAAACTTACAAAAACCAGATAAGCTATATTTGAACAATGCTAACCTTTTTAATGCTCTTTGTATAAACAGCAATATTGGAACTATACGAGAGACTTTTTTTGTAAGTATGCTCTATAAACAGCACTTAGTTAACTATGCTACTAAAGGAGACTTTTTAGTTGATGAAAAGTACACTTTTGAAATAGGTGGTAAAAATAAGAGTTTTAAACAGATAAAAGATTTACCTAACTCTTTTGTTGTTGCTGATGATATAGAGGTTGGGTTTGGGGCAAAGATTCCTCTTTGGTTGTTTGGGTTTTTATATTAAGAGAAGAGATTAACTTTTTTCTGAGATATTAGAAGATTTAGAGAGAGAAGATATTATGGCTGTGCTTATGTATGCTTCTAAATTGAGTGAAGTAAAATCTATATCAAAATTAGATGTTGCATAATGAAGTTTATTGTTGACGCTCATCTTCCTAAAAAACTCTCAATATAAGAAGAGCTTAATCTTGTATCAACAGTAGCTTTATGCTAGAGAGTGCTATTGCTCCAAAATCAAAAACTTAACTCTTTTAGTTATACTTTCAGAGATGGAAAAGTATAAAGAGAATTTAGAAGAGTTTATTGCCAATATTCAAAATAGAACCATAACCAAAAATGAAGTTATTGTCGGTGAGTTAAGTAGTAAGGTTGTACTGTTTTTAGAATCAAAATCTATAGAAGTCTCTAGCAAATATATCTATCTAAGTGTTAAAGCTTATAAACATATATTAAGAGATTTCAAAAAAAAGTTAGGAAAAGCTATACCTGATGAAGTAATAAAAGAGATATATAAAAGTTTAGATTCCCCACATAAAGTAATCTTTGATACTCAAAAAAAGCACTGCAATCTTATTTATATTGATAGTAACTATGAGCTACTTTTTAAAATAGTTGTTCAACCAAACTACAGTTCTAAATTGGGGAGTATAAATACTATTGTAACAGCAGGAATTATCTATGAAGATACACTAAAAAGCAAATATTATGAAGTCATAACAGAACATGGGTGGGAATCGAACCCACGATAACGAACATCTTGCGATATTCTCGATTCCAACATGTCGTCCTCTCATGTTCCGTGATATTATTATATCATAAAAATATTTATGATTTAGAATCCACTAGAGTCGTGTAAAAAGTTACTTACGATTATGTTCATTCGACTCCTTTAGTTTTGTATTAGAGGTGGTTGTTCAACGTCTGATACCTAAAATAAGAGCATAGTCGGCTTATAGAGTTGACGGCTGATAGGATAATTGTTAAGGGGTAGCTTCTTCTTTGTATTTTATTTAGATTAGTTAAAAAATCATCATTATTTTCAATAATCAAAGATATAATATATTTTAAAAATAGAAGGGAAATAAATGTCAAGTTGGTCATCGTTAAGAATAGTTGAGTGTATTGAAAAGATAGAGAGAGAAGAGTTAGTATTACCTGTAGTACAAAGAGACTTTGTATGGAAAAGTGAAAAAATAGAGTTACTTTTTGATACACTCTTAAAAGGAGATTCATTTGGTGGTATCATGACAATAAAAGATTTAAAAGGTAAAAAACCTATCTTTGCCTATAGAGAGTTCATTAAAGATTATCAAAAGAGCATGAATAATTCTTCAAAAGAATTAAATACATTGAAAAAAGATTTATCTTATGTTGTTGATGGGCAACAACGATTATCAGCATTTTATATAGGAATAAAGGGAACTTATGAAAATAAACAGTTATATTTTGATTTATTAAGTGAAATAGAGCATAAAAATTTTAATTTTAAATTTGCTCAAAATGAGACTTCTAAAGAATTAAAAGAGGAAGTTGACAATTTCGATGGAAGTTTGAAAAATAGAACTTTTTGGTATCCTATACATGATTTATATACTAGAATAGAAGATTATGGGCATAATGATGAAAGTGTTTCAGAAGAAATTTTAGATGAATATACTGAGTTTACAAATGAAGAAATAAGAAGAATAGAAAAAAATATCAGAAATTTGATATCTCAACTTTTTAATTATCCAAATATAGGAATTTGTGAAGTTCCGATTAACAGAAAATTAGGTGAGATAGAAAACCGAATAAGAGTTGTTGAACTTTTTAGAAGATTAAATCAAGGTGGAACAAAACTTGATGGATTTGAATTAATGGCTTCTAAATTGAAAGGATTTGATTCTAAAAATGAAAAGTTTTTGCATGATATTGAGAAATATAGTGATATTGGATTTGGCAAAGATGAGGTTATAAAACTAATTTTTATATTGCAAGATGACCATAAAAAAACAATAGTAAATATTACTAAGGATGATAGTGATTTTATTAAGCAATATAAAGAAAGAATAGAGTGTGCTTTAGATGGAACAAGATTTTTTTTAGAACAATCAAATCTTTATAGATTTTTTAAAGATGAAAAACCATCTATTATTCCACTCTATTTTATTGTCTATTTTTTATTTCATCAAGAAAAAAATTGTGAAGAGATAAAAACTTATTTTAAGAACTCAGAGATAAATAATAAAAATTATCTTTTAATTTATAGATGGATATTTTTATCTATGTTAAATAAAGTTTTTAGAAGAAGAGGGGCTGGATGGACTGCCTATTCTACAGGAATTAGAAAAATTTTAAATATTCTAAAAAATTATAAAAATAAAGATTTCCCAACAGATAAACTATTTGACATGTATAATAATCATCCTCTTGACTTCGACGAAAGGATAAAAGCTAAATGGTTAGATACTTATGATTTTGATTTTCTTATGTATATTATTTATGAAAAACCAAAAACTTTTAGAAAAAATGATATTGACCATATTCATCCAAAATCTATTTTAGATAAAAAAGGTTATGAAAGTAATAAAATAAATAGTATTGTAAACTTTCAGCTTTTAGACTACTCAACTAATAGAGGAGATAAAAATGATAAAGAGTTAGGAGATTGGATTATTAAGAGTGTAAAAAATCAAAAAGATTATTTAAAGATACATTTAATACCTAATGATAATAAATTATGGATAAGTAGTAATTTCAATGATTTTTTAGAAGAACGAGCTAAATTAATTGTAAAGAAATTAAAAAAAGAGTTATAAAAAGATACTAAAATGAAAAACCTACCAATAGGAATCCAAACATTCCAAAAAATAAGAGATAAAGAAGAAAACTACATCTATATAGACAAAACAGACTTGGCTCTAAACCTTATAAACAGTAGTGGTTACTACTTCCTCTCACGCCCACGTCGTTTTGGTAAGTCACTTTTTTTAGACACACTCAAAGATATATTTGAGGGGAAAAAAGAGCTGTTTGAGGGGCTTTATATTTACGATAAGTGGGATTGGAACAAAACTTATCCTGTAATTCGTATTAGTTTTGGAGCAGGTGTTGTAAAGAGTGTTAAAGATTTAGATAAGAAAATATTTACCATTATAAAAAGAAATCAAAAACGATTAAAAATAGAGTGTGATGATGTTGACGATGCTCAAGGGTGCTTTATGGAGCTTATAGAGTTAGCTTATGAGAAATATAATCAAAAAGTAGTTATTTTAATAGATGAATACGATAAACCTATTTTGGATAATGTAACCGATAAAGAGTTATCAAAAGAGATAAGAGATAGACTTAAAAATATCTATTCAGTCATAAAAGATAGTGACCAATATGTTAAATTTGCTTTTTTAACAGGTGTGAGTAAATTTTCTAGGGTTAGTCTTTTTAGTGGACTGAATAACTTAGAAGATATATCTCTAAATCCTGATTATGCAACTATTTGTGGATATACTCATAATGATATAAAGAAATCTTTTGAAGAACGACTAGAGGGTGTTGATTTAGATGAGTTAAAGAGATGGTACAATGGTTATAATTTTTTAGGAGAGGGGGTCTATAACCCTTTTGATATATTACTCTTTTTTTCCAAAAATAGACTCTATAGACACTATTGGTTCGAGACAGGTAGCCCAGCATTTTTGATTGAGCTTTTAAAAGAGCAAAGATACTACTTGCCAAGTTTAGAAAATATCTATATGAGTGAGACCGATTTAAGTAGCTTTGATGTAGATGATATAAAGATAGAGACACTTCTTTTTCAAACAGGATACTTAACCATTAAAGAGGTTAAAACACGCTTTAACCAAGAGACTTTTAAATTGGGGTATCCAAATCTTGAAGTAAGAACAGCTCTTAATGAGCGAATTTTTCGCTATCTTTTGACCAATAATATTTTACAAAAAAATCCTATATTTGACGCTATTGAGTTTAAAGATATGAGCATATTTGAAAATGCAATCCGTCAACTCTTTGCTATGTTACCTAATGATAGTTATAGAAAAAATGAAATGCAAAATTATGAGGGTTACTATGCTAATGTTATCTATGCTTATTTAGCAGGGTTGGGTATTGAGTTTAGAGCCGAAGATACAACCAATTTAGGGAGAATTGATTTAACCATTGCTACACCTGATATGAGCCAAGTCTATATTATTGAATTTAAAGTAGTAGACAATAAAAATCAAAATGGTAAAGCACTAGAGCAGATAAAAGAGAAAAAGTATCATGAGAAGTATCTTAGTGTGGCTAAAGAGATTATTATAATTGGTATTGAGTTTTCCAAAGAAGAGAGAAACATCTCCAAATTTGAGTGGGAGAGGATAGTTTAACCTCTCTTATATAAACAAAACCCTAAAAATGCCACCAAAGTAGCAAACCTAAAAAAATCTTTATAGTATAATTTCTCCCAATAAATAGTTACTGAATATAGGATTTAAAACAGCAATGATAACTTTTAATAACAGCGAATTTTTATGGCTTTTACTTCTTTTAATCCCTTTGGGGTACTTGTTAAAGAGTAGAGGAGATGAGCTTAGTGGAGTCTTCTCTAAAGAGGTGCTTCCAAAGATTAAATTAAAAAGCTCGGCACTCTCTAAAAAGTGGCGAAATGTTTTGATGTTGGTGGCTATTGCTCTAACTATTGTAGCTTTAGCACGTCCACAGATAGACAATGGTGAGATAAAGGTTAAATCTAGCTTTATCAATGTGGTAACAGCGATAGATATGAGTAAGTCGATGTTTGCAAACGATGTCTACCCAAACCGTTTTGAGTTTGCTAAGAAGAAGTTTTTTGACTCATTGGAGTACTTTAAAAATACAAAAATAGCTCTAATGGGCTTTTCGACACGAACCTTTTTAATTTCGCCTTTGACACAAGATTTTAACTCACTAAAGTTTTTGGCTAAAAATCTAAATACAGACTACTTAAACTTAGAGGGTACAGATATTTTGACTGTTTTAAAGTCATCAAATGAACTCTTTAGTGAAGAGAAAAAGAAGATTTTGCTTATGTTTACCGATGGTAGTGACCAAAGAGAGTTTAGTAAAGAGATAGCTTATGCTAAAGAGCATAATATTGTGGTCTTTATCTATAATATAGGTACTACAAAGGGTGGTGTAATTAAAGATAAAAATGGTGTCTTAAAAGACAAAAAGGGTGACATCGTTGTAGTAAAACGAAATGATAATATTAAAGAGTTAGCTATGAAGACAGGTGGGGCATTTATGACCTACTCATTAGCAAAAGATGACATAAAACTTTTAGTAGATACCATTCAAAATAGTTTTAAGGCTAAAGAGGAGCAGAATAGTACTATTAAAGATAGAGAAGAGCTATTTTACTACCCTCTAGCTTTGGCAATGCTCTTTTATTTGGTGTCACTCTTTAGTATTCCAACAAGAAGAGGAGCTTAAAATGAAGAAGTTATTGTTACTTGGGCTATTTAGCCTAAACCTCTCTGCGTCGCTTTTAGATTTTAAAGATTTGGCTGAGGCTAAAGAGGCTTATAGTAAAAAAGAGTATGAAAAAGCCCAACAGCTTTACTCTAAAGTACAAAATGATGAGGCGACATTTAATGAAGCTGATGCACTCTATCGTCAAAAGAAATATAAAGAGGCAATAGAAAAGTATGAGAGCATAAAAGAGCCAAGCCTACAAGCTAAGAAGTTACATAATATTGGTAACTCTTATGCACAGCTAGGTAAGCTTGATGAGGCAATTAAGTCGTATGAAGAGGCTTTAAAGATAGCTGATGATGCTGATACTAAGTATAATTTGGAACTCCTAAAGAAGAAGAAAGAGGAGCAGAAAAAGAAACAACAGCAGAAGAAAAATCAAGATAAGAATAATAAAGACGACAAGAAAAATAAGCAAGATAAAAAAGATGGTCAAAGTAAAGACCAAAAGAACCAAGACAAAAAGCAGTCAAATAAAGATAAACAGAACGATAAAAAGAAAAATTCTGATAAGCAAAAATCACAAGAACAAAAAGATAAAGAGAAAAAAGAGGCTGAAAAGAAAAAGCAAGAAGAACAGAAAAAGAGAGAGGCTCAAAAGAAGAAAGATGAGCAGAAAAAAGCCCAACAAGCTAAAAAAGAAGCTGAGAAAAAGAAAAAAGAAGAGAAGATGAAACAAGCAATGATGGGTGAGCAGAACAAAACCCAACCTCCAATAAGCAATATGGAGGAGAGAAAATGGCAAAAGATGTTAAACCAAAGAGGGGTAAATACCCTAATGATACCACTACAACAAGGAGAGAAGAGAAATGAAACAAACCCTTGGTAAAATATTTTTAATACTACTATTTTTAAGCAGTGTTGTTTTTGCAGGAGTAAAGGTAAGCGTAAATCCTCCTGCTGTCTATAAAGGTGATATGGTACAACTAACCATTACAGCAGAGGGAGATAATATTGAGTTTCCACAGATTGCACAAGTTGGTGATTCACCTGTTATGGGAACTTCATCGTCACAGTCAGTCAATATTATTAATGGCAAGATGAGTAAAACTATCTCTAAAACCTATAGCTTTAGAGCGACTAAATCGCTTAAAGTTCCCTCTTTTGTAGTAAAGGTTGATGGAAAAGAGTTTAAGACTAAAGAGCAGAGTGTTACTGTAGTTAAACCAACAGCTAGTCATGCTGGGCAACCTTTTGTTTTAGAGATGAGTTTAGATAAAAATCTCTCTTATGTGGGAGAGCCTTTGAACTTAACTCTAAGCTTTAAATCTAAACTAAATGCCCATGCAGACAAGATTCAACTTGGTGAGCCAAAACTAGAGAACTTTTGGGTTAAAAAGAGTAATGAAGTGAGTGAAGGTATGGAGGGTGATTACTATGTGCAGTCGTTTCACTATAAACTTTTTCCTCAAAAATCTGGGGAGTATACTATTCCTGCAATTAATGCTTTAATAGGTAAAGTACAACGTCAACGTGGTGGATTTGGTGGAGGTATTTTTGATGACCCATTTTTTAGCTCTATGACACAGCAGTTAAATTGGCAGAAGATTTATTCAAATAGTTTAAGAGTCAAGGTTAACCCTCTACCAAATGGATTAGAGCTTTATGGAGACTATAGTATTAAAGCTACAGTTGACAAACAAAAAGTCCATGCCAATAAACCAGTTAACTTAACCATTACTGTTCAGGGTAAAGGAAATATTGATGATGTTAAGAAGTTTGATTTAGATATAGCCAATGTTATTGTCTATGCAGATGAGCCAAAAATCCGTTCAGGTGAACAAAATGGTGAGTATGGTGGGGTCTTTACTCAAAAGATAGCACTTATAGCTGACCAAAACTTTACTATTCCATCTTTGAGTTTGGAGTACTTTGATAAAAAGAGTAAGAGTGTTAAAACGGTTAAAACTGAGCCAATAGATATTGAGGTAATTGGTGGTGGAGCTGGTCTCAAAGCACAACCTAGCATAGAGGTTAGTCCTACGCAGAAGATAGAAGTACCTAAAGTTACTCAATCGAATGTTCAGACAAAGGTAGTTACTAAAACAGAAGATGGCTATTTGAAATATCTCTTTTTAGGAATTGGGTTTTTACTTGGTGTAGGAAGTATGCTTTTAGTCAATATGCTTAAAAAGGCAAAAGAGGCTAAAAAAGAGACCGATATGGTTAGAGCTATACGTAAGGCAAAAGATGACCAAGCACTCTTTAATCTGTTGTTGCCATATAGTAAAAAAGATAAGCGAATCTCTAAAGCACTGAATCTGCTTGAAGAGAATCTCTATAGAGGTGGAAGCAATAAGATAGACAAAGAGGAGTTGATGGAGGTTTTTGAAGAAATTTAAACCCATTAGGTAGGGTGTTTTCCCACAAAAACACCGTTAAAACCAAATAATATATGGTATAATAACCCTTATTAAAAAGATACAATATGAGGAAATACCGTGCAAAAAGAACCAATGTTAAAAGTAACATTTGATAGATTATCTACCGAGTTAGAGCAACTCAAAACCGTTGAACGTGCAAAGATAGCAAAGGTCATAGATACAGCAAGAGAGCTAGGTGACCTAAAGGAGAATGCAGAGTATCATGCTGCTAAAGATAAACAAGGGTTAATGGAGGCTAGAATTTTAGATTTGACAGATTTGGTTGGTCGAGCTCAGGTAATAGACCCTTCAACTTTACCTCATAAACGTGTTAGTTTTGGCTCAACTGTAGAGCTTACAGACCAAGAGAGTGAAGAGGAGGCTACCTATACTCTAGTTGGTACACAAGAGTCAAATCCAGATAAGGGTTTAATCTCTATTGGCTCTCCTATGGCTCGTGCTCTGCTTGGAAAAGAGGAGGGTGATGAGGTTGAGATTACTCTACCATCTGGAAAGAGAACATTTGATGTTGAGGCTATCTACTACAAAGAGATAGAGCTATAATGGTTAGAGTAGGTGTTGTAGGAGCAAGTGGTTATACAGGTCTTGAACTTGTTAAGATGTTGATTAACCACCCTAAGTTTATCTTGAAATATTTGGCAACAACTACAGGTGATACTCTTATTGAAGAGTTGCACCCATCGTTAGTAGATGTCGTTACACACTCTGTAGAGAAGGCTTCAGTTGAGAGTGTAGCTAATCTATGTGAGTTGGTCTTTTTGGCTCTGCCACATAAAGCATCTATGGGGTTTGCAAAAGATTTAATAGCCAAAGGGGTTAAGGTAGTTGACCTCTCGGCTGATTATCGACTTGAACTTGATACGTATGAAGAATATTATTGTGAGCATGAAGACAAAGAGCATTTAGATGAGGCTGTTTATGGACTTATTGAGTACTATCGTGATGAGTTAAAAAGAGCAAAACTTGTAGCAGGACCTGGGTGCTACCCAACAGCTACACTGCTTGGAATTTTACCTTTTATTCCCTATCTTGACCATAACGTACCTCTCTTTGTCGATGCAAAATCTGGGGTGAGTGGAGCAGGGAAAAAGCTTTCAGATACGACCCATTTTGTAACAGTAAATGATAATATCTTTGCTTATAACCCTCTAAAACATCGTCATGCTCCAGAGATTGCAGAGAAGATAGAGAAGATACATGGGGTAAAGATGAGTGTAAATTTTGTTCCACATCTTATTCCTGCTACTCGTGGTGAGTTGGTATCTGTTTATGGCACATTAAAAGAGGATATTGAGCCTTTAGAGGTGTTAAAAGAGTTCTATAAAGATGATGCTTTTATTCGTATTAGAGAGAAGCCTGTAGATATAAAGAGTACAGCAGGAACACACTTTTGCGATATTTTTGCATCTAAAAATGAAAATGGTCTCTTTGTAAGTTCAGCTATAGATAATCTACTTCGTGGGGCTTCTTCACAAGCACTTGTAGCAGGAAACTTAATGTGTGGTTTTCCTGAGGAGATGGGTATTCCTACTATTGCTTATGTGCCATAAGAGGAGAGTTATTTACTCTCTTCATTCTTCTCCTCATCTTCATCAATTAGTTTTGGTGGAGGGGTAGGAATAGCCCCTTTATCTGGAAGTCTAATGATAAAGGTTGTCTTCTTATTTAAAATACTTATAGCTTCAATATTTCCCTTGACTCTTTCAACCATATTTTTTGACATATATAGCCCCAATCCTGTACCTTTGGTTTTATGTTTTGTTGTAAAGTAGGGTTCAAAGATATTTTTGAGAATTGGTTTTGGAATTCCCCCTGCATTGTCTTGAACAGCAATGACTAACTCATCTTTTTCATGATAGACACGAATTGATATACGACCATTTTCTATATTACGCTCCTCCATTGCATCACGAGCATTATTAATTAGGTTCATAATAACATGCTTAAAGTCATTCTCAAAACCTTTATATTTTATATTTTCTGGACAGTCAAGCTTAATTCCAATTTCGGACTTAATAAGTGTTTCATGTATAAGAGAGATGGTTGCTTCTATTGCCTTTTTTACATTGAATGTTTGAGGTAAATCAGATGATTTGTCAACAAAACGTCTAAAGTCTTCAACAGTTTCAGAGAGGAATTGAATAGAGTCATTAACTTTTTTAGCTAGTTCAGCTATATCAATCTCGTCTCCACGTCCAAGTTGAGCTTTAATAAGTGTATCGTTCATAATCCAAGAGACATGGTTAAGTGGTTGTCTCCACTGGTGGGCAATGTTCTCTAAAATCTCCCCCATAGAAGCCAAACGAGACTGTTGGTTCATAATCGCATTTTGACGCTTCTCTTTACGAACTGCATCTTTAATCTTTTTCTGTAGGTCTTTGTTTAGATTGTTAAGCTCTTCTGTTCGTTGTTCAATTATATTTTCAAGATTTTCTGTTAACTGGTTTAGCTCACTAGCCGTTTTATGCATAATAGAGTAGAGGTTTTTGTTAGCAATTGCATATGGGTCAATATTTTCATTAGTATGTTTAGTTAGCTCTATATATTCAGATGTAGACTCTGTGATAGTAGCCATAACAAAAGTATGATTATGATATGTATTTGGTTGATTTTCTGTATTAAAGTACTCTTGTGCTGTACTGTAACCAAAAATATGGTTATTACTTTTAATAGTTGAGATATAGTGTAGAATTGGAATTCTAAAACCATACTCATAAGAGATACAAGAGGTAATCCATAGTGCTTGTGCAGGTGTTTTAGTTAAAAATTCACGAATCTCTTCAACTCTATTCATCATTGCATTATAGTTACCAATAGAGAGTTGAACAATATCTCCTACCTCTAACTCTTGTGCTACTTTTAGACTTTGATTTTTAAAATCTATATCTAATATATGAGCTGTTGATGGAATATTATTATTTGTAATATAGAGTGGAACTTGAATTGAGACAGAGGGGTCTTCTTCAATATTTGGAAAATACTTCTTATAGATATCAAGAGCTGCAATATTGTCTATAGTTATAATTGAATGACCATCTACCTCTGTAATTTTTTTCTTTTTAGAGATTGGTTTCCAGTCAAATGCTTGAAATAGTTCAACATTTAGACTATCTCCATGCATAAAGATTAAAATAACAGCTTTTGGGTAGATAATATTGTTATGAAAAACAAACTCATGTCTATTTTGTTGCTTATTTGTTGCTCCACCACCAAAGATTTTTAGGTGTCCAAAGTGTTGACCTATTTGATTAATATATGAAGCAGTTGAGGCTTCATTGTAGCTAGATAAAATCTCTAATGCTTTTGTATCTGGTTGTAGATGTTTTCCTATTTTTGTAATATCTAAAATAGGTGATTGTCCTTTAATATAGTTAGTCCCAATATCTAGCACTTCACAAGTTAAACGACTACTATGAAACTCCATAATAGAGATAATAGGGTCATTGTTCAAGTCAGATATTTGATGATTGGACATAGATGTAAAACTCTGCATTCCTACAATTATTGATTTTGGAAAATTTTTATTTAGCTTATTGAGAAGTTTCTGTAGCTTCTGTTGATTGGAATCTGGAAAGTTAATCTCTATTAAAAGTCTGTTAGAGTCTTTAATGTGGTGTTTATCTACCCATTTTTGAAAATCTTTATAGTCATTATAGTAGTGTACAAGTTGTCTCATTCTCTCTCCCTAGTTAAATATTTTTGAACCTATGCGAACAAGGTTAGAACCACACTTAATAGCAAGTTCATAGTCGTTACTCATACCCATTGAGCAGATAGTTGCTCCATTGTTTTTTAGTGAATCATAAATTTTGTGGGTTAACTCAAAACTCTTTTGAATCTCTTTATTATCATTAACATGAGCTCCAATAGACATAACCCCTTTGAGTTTAATTTGAGGGCATGACTCTTTAATCTCTTGATATATATCAATTGCTTCATCGGGGTGAACCCCTGATTTACTCTCTTCATTTGCAGAATTAATCTGTAGTAGACATGAGAGTTTTTGATTTTTCTCTTCTAATTTTTTATTAAGTAATTTTGCTAATTTTATAGAGTCTAGCGATTGTAAAAGTGTAGGGCGTAGCTCTATAAGTTTATTGACTTTATTACTTTGTAGATGCCCTATCATGTGCCACTCTAATGGTAACTCCTCTAAATTTTGCATACGTTGTTGAAGCTGTTGAATTTGATTCTCTCCAAATGCACGTTGTCCTAGTTCATAGAGACTTTTAATGCTCTCTTCATCAGAATATTTTCCTACAGCTACTAGTTTTACAATATGGTGTTCGTTAATGCTAACTCGTGCTTCTTCTATGTTCCAAATAACTTCATCTAAGTTTTTTCTTAATTTTTCTTTCATCTTGTTATCCTATCCAAATAATCTATTTATGTCGTTATATAAGCCTAAAAGCATTAGGCTAAGTAGTAATGCCCAACCAAAAAGTGTCAATTTTATCATTACCGAATCACTAGCAGGTTTTCTAGCAATGAGTTCATAGAGTTGAAACATAACATGTCCACCATCTAATGCAGGAATAGGCAATAGGTTAATAACCCCTAAGTTAACTGAGATAAGTGCTGTAAACATAAGTAGGGCAACAAAACCCATATGTGATACTTTTGAGGTTGTATCAACAATCCCCACAACTCCACCTAAATTCTCCATAGGAATAGCTCCAGAGATAAGCTTTTTGAGACTCTCTACTATATATAGTGAGGCGTTAATGGTTTGATTGTAAGCAAGACTAATACTTTTGTCAATAGGGTAAGAGATAGTAGTATAGGCTTCTTTATTAGGGCTAATACCTAAAAGATAAAGCTTTTTATGCTCTCCAAATCTATCTTTTGTCTCAATAAGTTTTGGGGTTATATCGAGGTCGATATACTTCCCATCTCTTAAAATAGTAATTTGATGTTGATTATGATTGTAGGCTATATTTTTACCAATATCTTTCCAATATTTAATAGGGTTTCCATCAATGTTAACAATAGTATCTCCCTTTTTAATACCTGCAAGTTGAGCAGGTGACTCTTTTGTAACCTTTCCAACATTAGCAAGTGGTGTTGGCAATCCAATAAAAGCTACCATCAAATAGAGTAGAAAAGCTAATAAAAAGTTAGCAAAAGGACCTGCTAAAGAGATGACAATACGCTGAATGGGCGTTTTAGAGTTATATGAGTCTTCATCATAACTCTTTTTGCTAGGGTCGCTGTCATCTTGCCCTTTCATGCGAACATAACCTCCAAGAGGAATGGCTGAAAGACTCCACTCTGTATCGCCAATTTTTTTTGTAACTATTCGTTTTCCAAAGCCAATGCTAAAGACTTCAACATATACTCCAAAAAAACGAGCAGCAAGAAAATGACCTAGCTCATGAAAAAATATTAAAAAAGAAAATACCAATATTGATATAAAAGTACCCATAAAAGTCCTATAGTCTTGAATTTGTATAAAAAGAATTATACCAAGCTTAGGTTAAAGTGGTTTTTAGAAAGAAACTAAAGATATTATGATAAAATAGTTTTTAAAATAAATAAATTAGAAAAAGGAATTATTGTGGAAGCAAATAAAGAAGAGATAGAGCAGATTGTTGAAGAGAAACAGATTGAAGAGACAAGAGAACAAGAGTCTGAACCAAAGCCTATTGAAACAGTTAAAAAGAAAAAAATGTCAGAGGCACAAGAGTTAATAGAGAGTTCAAAAGAGTTAATCTCAAAAACTAATACAGAGATGGAAGAGTGTAAAATTGGTGCTTCTAAAGCGGCAGAAGCATTTGATGAAGCTAAACGTAACTTTAGTAATACAACATTTAAAAGTGCTGAAACACTTTTAGAAAAATTGGGTTTTGATTATATATCTTATGATGAGGTAGAGCCATTTGAACTATCAGTTGATGAAAATAGTGATGAAGATTTTTCAGTTAAAGATATTAGCTCGGGTAAATTTACAGGTTTTATTTTGGCTCTTCTAGCTGCATTGGTTACAGTAGTTGGCTTAGTATATTTGGCATTGAGTAAACTAAATATAACAATTGACCCTAAAACACTTACCCCACAGACAGCAATGGAGCAGATTAATCCTGTATTGAATTGGATTGGAACACTTGGTGGTCATACAGGTGGAAACAGTATGGTAGGAGCTATTCTTTTAGGTTTCTCTGCACTTATTGTAGCTTGGTTGGTTTATGCACTTCGTGTTAATTTAAAAGAGAAAAAGAACTTACATATTGCAAAAGAGATACATGAAAAATCTAAAGAGTATAGTATAAATAAAGAGGACTCTAAAAAAGAGATGAAAAGAATAGATTCTCATCTTAGAGAATTAACTAAAGAGGTGAGTAATTTTGATACTATCTTAAATGAAAAAGTTGCAACACTAAAAAGAGTTCTTCATATAGAGGGTGCATTTGATGAAGATAAAGAGTATCACCCAAGTTCAAGAAAGGCAATGCGTGAGACAGAAAAAATTATGCAAGGTATTGAACATCTACTCAATACATCTGTAACAAAAGATGGAAAACTAAATTTTCAATCTGTTCAATCATTACAAAATGCTAGAGCAATCTATGATGACTACCTAGCACGAATTTATGATTAATTTAGTAAAGATGTAGCTCTTACATCTTTACCTTTTTAAAAAAGTCTCTTACATACTCATAGCCTGAGTACAATGTAAGAGCAACAGCTATCCAGAGCAACAACTCCCCACCTTGCCAATGCATCAATAGAAATCCAATAGCAATCATCTGAACTACAGTCTTTACCTTTCCCATCCAAGAGGCTGAAATGTCTATTCCCTCTGAAACAGCAGAGACTCTAAGACCTGTAATAAAGAGTTCACGAGTAATAATGAGATATATTGCCCAAGCAGAAGCAGAGCCTAGCATCATAAGCCCTAAAAAACCTGCAAGAGTTAGCATCTTGTCTGCTAGTGGGTCAAGGATTTTACCCATAGTAGTTATTTGGTTAAAAGTACGAGCTATATAGCCATCAAAAAAGTCTGTAGCAGAAGCGACTACAAATATAAAAGCAGCCGCATAATTTAGCCATGATGGGTGAATGCCCTCAAATATAGTTGCATCTTGGTTGACTAGAAGCATAAACATAAGTGGGGCTAAGAGTAGGCGAATAAAGGCTAGAATATTTGGGATATTTATGATTTTATTTTTTTGCATTTGAGGGGTCTCCGTAGGGTTCGATTGCTATCGCACCAATTTTTAATTAGACTCATTCACTCGTTCCCACCGTCTCGGTGGGAACGCATAGGAGAGTTAAAGTTTTTTTGTAAATTAAATTCTAATATGCATTCCCAACGAGGATGTTGGGAACGAGAAAACCAGAGTTTAGATAGATTATCTAAAAGTTGTTCCACCATCAACAACAAGCGTTTGACCTGTAATCCATGAAGCTTCATCGCTACATAAGAAGTAGACAGCTCCTGCTAAATCTTCAGGGCTTCCCATTCTATTTAGAGCAGAGCGTTTAATAGTCTCAGCTTTAACCTCTTCATAGTTAGTAAAGGCTTTTAGTGCATCGGTATCTATTGGTCCACCACTTACTGCATTTACTCTAATGCCCATCTCTCCAAGCTCAACAGCTGCATAACGGCTCATAGCCTCAACAGCTGCTTTGTTAGTTCCATGCCCTGCATAGTTGTCAATGTAGATAAGGTTTCCTGTAGAGCTAAGAGTAACAATTGCTCCACCACCCACCTTTTGCATACGAGTAGCAGCCTCTTGAGAACCTCTTACAAAAGCACCAACAGTTGCAGTGTAGATATTTTGTAGACCTTTTGTTGGGCGAAGTTTCATAAATTTACCATAACCACCAACAACACTTCTACCATAAATCATTGCATTACTTACAAAAAAGTCAATTCGGTTAAAATCCTCATCAATAGCTAAGAAGAGAGGCTTAAATTGGTCTAAATCTAAAATATCTAACGGGTATGCTTTTGCTTTTACTCCATACTTAGACTCCAAATCAGATGCAATCTCATTGGCTGCTTGGGCATTTGAGTTATAGGTAAAGGCAACATTTACCCCCTCACTTGCAAACTTATAAGCAATAGCTTTTCCAATACCCTTTGTTGCCCCTGTAATTACTACAGTTTTTCCTTTGTTACTTGCCATTTATGCTCCTACTATTTTATAATTTTTCATGACTTTTTCGATTTTTTTCATATTTTCTGATGATGGTTGAACCAGTGGTAATCGGTACTCTAATGTATCAATAAGACCTGCAATATACATAGCGGCTTTAATTGGAATAGGATTACTCTCACAGAACATAACCTTATTAATGTCGTAAAGTTTATCATTAATAGCTTTTGAAGCCTTGAAATCACCCTTTAAAGCGAGGTGAGCAAGTTTGGACTTTAAGTCTGGTAACAAGTTTGAGGTTACAGAGGTAATCCCTTTTCCTCCATTTGCTAAGATAGGGTAGTCAATCGCATCATCTCCAGAGAATACATAAAGCTCTGGACGTTTTGCTAGAAGCTCAACAGTTCGCTCAATAGAGCCTGTTGCCTCTTTAATTCCAAAGATATTTGGAACATCATCAAACAATCTACAGACAGTATCAGCTTGAATATCTACACCTGTTCGCCCAGGAACATTATAGAGCATAAAAGGGAGTTCAACAGACTTTGCTATGGCTTTGTAGTGTTGGTAGAGACCCTCTTGGCTTGGTTTGTTGTAGTAGGGACTTACTGAAAAGATGGCATCAACACCATACATTTCAGCATGTTGTGCAATCTCTATTGCTTCATGGGTAGCGTTACTTCCTGCTCCTGCTAAAACCTTTGTATCTGTTCCTTTACACACCTCTACAGCAATCTCAATACATCTCTTATGCTCATCGTGGGTTAAAGTTGCTGACTCACCTGTAGTTCCTACAGGACATACAGCATCAATTCCATTATCAATCTGTCTTTGAATTAGTTTGGCAAAAGTTGCCTCATCTAAAGAGCCATTTTTAAATGGCGTAATTAGTGCTGTTGTTGCACCTGAGATTAAATTACTCATCTACTTTTATCCTATTTACTATTTTTCTTTAATATTAATGTGGTTGAGAAATCATCATTAAAATATTTATTGGCTACTTTAGTAACCATTTCAGGCGTAATTTTAGCTAAATTCTCTTCATATTCAAGTAAAGGCTTTAAGTTTCCTCTAACAAAGTAAGAGCCAAAGAGTGAGTTAACACTTGCCGAGTCCTCTAAAGAGTAGATAAAGTCAGCCTTTGCATTAATCTTAACCTTCTCTAGCTCCTCTTGAGTTACGTCACCCTTTTTTATCTTCTCTATCTCTTTATGAATTGCTTTTTCTAAATCTTCTATCTTTACATTAGGGTTAGCTAGTCCCATAAAGAGGAAAATTCCATCATCAGTCATATCCATATTGTAGGCATAAATTTGATTTGCTAACTGCTTTTTGTCTACAATCTCTTTGTAGAGTCTTGAAGAGCGTCCAGCCGAGAGAAGTTCAGAGATAGCAGAGAGTACCACTTGGTCTTTGTGTTCATAGTTAGGAATAGGGTAGGCAATAGCAATGGTATCTACAGTGTTGTTCTCTTTGTGGATAATCTGTCGTATGCTACCATCTCTTTTTGGTTCAGAGAGATTTAGTTTAGGTATTGTGGTGTGGTTTTTAATATGCCCAAACTTCTCTTTTGCAATCTTAAAGACCTCTTTTTCGTCAATATCTCCTGTAACAATCAAAATAGCATTGTTAGGCTGATAGTATTTAGCATGAAAATCTCTGATATCATCAATAGTCCAACTCTGAATATCATGCATAAAGCCTATTGGTGTCCAGTGATATGGGTGTGCTACATAGTGAGTGTTAAAGAGTCTAAAGTATAGGTAGCCAATAGGAGGGTTGTCGGTACGAACACGACGCTCTTCGGCTACTACATCTCGCTCTACTTGAAACTCTTCATCTTTTAGATTTAGATTCTCCATAAGCTCTGCAAAGAGTTCAGCAGATGTCTCAAAGTTTTTAGATGAAGATTTAATATAGTAGTGTGTATAGTCAAAAGAGGTTGCTGCGTTGTTAACACCCCCTTTAGACTTTACAATTTTGTCAAATTCACCAGCTTCAAGGTTTTTAGTCGATTTAAAGTTCATGTGTTCAAGCATATGGGCAATTCCTGTCTTCCCCAAAACCTCATTACGAGAGCCTACTTTATAAAAGATGTCAGTCGTAATAACATTTGAGTCGTTGTGCATCGGAATAGCCACTACTTGTAAGCCATTTTCTAAAGTTTTAGTATAGTATTTTGGTAGAGAGTTAGCCATTAAAATTCCTATGGTTGTTAGCATTAGTATAACTGTTTTTTTTATCATGGTTTTGTCTGTCCTTACAGTTTAAAAAAGAGTGCTATTTTAGCTAAAAAGTATTAAATAATGGTATATAAAAGATTCTATTAGTTTTTATATATTTTGAAAGGTTAAAAAATAAATCTTAAAAATATAGACATAATGAAAAAGAGCTTGAGAATTATGAGAAGAAAGATTACAGGTGAAGAGCATTACCTCTTCACCCAAACCCTCTTACCATCAAAAACCACACCCATCTTTAAAATATTGCTATAGCCTCTCTTTTTAACCTCAACTTCATATTTTTTCTCTTCTATCTGCTTTAAAGCCTTATCAAGAGCTTTCTCTTTAGTCTCCTCTTCAAACTCATCTATGGTTTTTAGCTCCATTATAATGGCTAATCTATTTTTATCTTCTTTATGAAGCAGTATAATATCAACTCTACCAAGCCCTGACTCTCTATTTGAGATTACCTCATAATCATTAAGGCTTATTAAAATACCAAGTAAAAAGGCGTGATATACTGCCTCTTCATTCTTTTTATTGACATCATAAAACGAAAGTGTCTCTAAAACAAACCCACTAAAGAGTCTCTCAAAGAGTTTAATCTCTCCACCAATAAGAGCATTTAGTAACACCCTTAATCTATCATCTCTAAAACTCTCATTTAGCCAACTTGATATTATATTTTTAAAAATATATCTAACCTCTTTATTTGGTATGGTTAAGTCGCAGTGATAGGTTTTGTTTATTAACTCTCTGTTGACACACTTCAAATAGCCACTAAAAAAGAGCAGAGAGTAGATATTTTTGTCATTTTTCTCTATCTCACTAAAGACTATATTGCTATCGATTTGAGTTCTAATACTTTGACCATTTAACCACGCCTCTAAACTCTTTTTAAAGTTTAGAGAGGAGATATTTATTAGGTGTTTTAGTAACTCATTAGATGATGTATTTGCCCAATATGGTAGTAGTTCATGTTGTGGGTTATCTATAAAATTTAGAATTGACCAAGGGTTAAAGATGGTCTCTTTTCCTATTTTATATCCATTATATGAGTCACTTACATCATCATACTTATCAGATAGACCAAAACTATCCAATATCTTTTTAGTTTCATCAACCGTAAAACCAAACTTATTGCTATATCTTGTATCAGATATGGTATAGGTTGCAATATTGTTAAGCCCACTAAAAATCGACTCTCTACTTACTCTTAAAATTCCTGTAATAACCCCTCTATATAAAAAGTCATTATCTTTAAATGCTCCACTAAGTAGGTTTCTTATAAACTCTATAAATTCATTGTAGTATCCATGCAAGTATGAGGCATGAATTGGGGTGTCGTACTCATCTATTAGGATTACTACTTGTTGATTGTATGCTTGGTAAAGCAAAGAAGATAGAAGCTCTAAGCTCTTTTCGTAAATATCTTGTGTTGCTTTTCTTTGGACTATATCGTAGTAGTTATATCTATCTTCATCGTTAGCACTCTCTATAATATTTAAAATACTCTCTTTATGTCGTCCAAACTCTTCTCTAATTAAACTATTTACTTTATTGAGTGCCTCTTCAATATTCTTACTTTTTATATCTTTAAAACTCAAAAATATTACAGGGTATCGGTTTAGATGTTCTCTAAACTCTTCTGTTTGATAGATAGCTAAATCTTTAAAAAGCTCCTCACTACTCTCTCTGTTTTCAAAAAAGTAGCGAAGCATAGAGAGATTTAGAGTCTTACCAAAACGTCTAGGTCTTGGCAAAAGCGTTATCTGTGCGTTTGAGTTTATGAGTTCTTGGATTATTAATGACTTATCTACAAAATAGTTATTGTCTTTTATTACTCTTCTAAAATCGCTTATGCCTATGGGTAGTTTTTTCATTGTTTTGCTTTTGGTTTTTTTGTGTATTATAGCATAAACTAAGGGGTCAAAGCCTTTTCATAAACAAAACTACACGGTTATTCATAATTAAGTTTCAAGGCTATTTTCTTAAGTTTCAAAAAAAATTAAAAATATCTAAAGTACTGTTTTTCGGAGATATTAATTTTCGAAATCTATAAAAAGTTAAAAATAATCTTAATTATGAATAACCGTGACAAAACTACAATATACTAAGCATTACAAGACCATATCTATGTCCTATGGTCTATAAATATGAAAATGTTTCGGCATTGGATTCGAGCTACACCCCTAATGAGGTTGTGCTGTAAGAGCAGAGTATCATTATTGTTAGGCATCGACTGACACAAAGTAGAACTAGATTTGTAGAAAATTTGGTTCTATTTACAACTCCCTAAATAGACATAATCCTTCAATATTTACTTTACTATTTTGAAATTTCAAATTTACATAATTCAGCAAACTTTACAATATCTTGATATATACTTAAAGATATATACCAAAAAGGAGTAACCCATGACTCAACTAGCCAAAGTATTTCAAAACGGTAGAAGCCAAGCCATCAGAATTCCAAAAGAGTTTAGAGTAGATACCTCAGAAGTCTATATAGAAAAAGTAGGGAATACTTTAGTGATACGTCCAAAACCTGAAAACAAGTGGGATAACTTTTTTACTATGTTAGATGAGGTCGATACCTCAGATTTCTTTTTAGAGAGAGTTCAACCACCACTAGACAACAAGGAGCTTTTTTAATGCTCTATATGCTTGACACCAATATCTGCTCTTACATTATCCGAAACAAACCACAAAGTATAAAAACGAAGCTTCAAGAGGTAGAACAAAATCATACCGTTGCACTCTCTAGCATTGTAGTTTCAGAACTGCTTTATGGAGCAACTAAAAAAGATAGTCCAAAACTTATGCGAATTGTCTCTGCTTTTATAGATAACTTTATCATCTATGACTACTCTAAAGTTTCAGCACAATCTTACGCCAATATTCATACTGACTTAGAGAAAAAAGGGCAGATTATAGGGGCTAATGATTTGCTAATTGCTTCTCATGCTTTGAGTCTTGGGGCTGTTTTGGTTACGAATAATACTAGAGAGTTTGAGAGAGTTGAAAAGTTGGGTTTGGAGGATTGGAGTCTTTAAGATAGTTTGTTCCACCTTCAAAAGGTGGAACAAGATGGAAATAGGTTAAAAGTTCATTTTTTTTAGCTAACTCATCATTCTTTCAACAACTCATCCGATGTAAAGCAGTCTCAGGAATTAAAAAATTAACTTCATTAGAAAACAGATTTTTTTGTAGATGTTTTTTATCTACTTTTTCTTTTTCGTACTCTAAAATAGTAGAGGCTAAAAACTCTGCTAAATTTACAGGAACAGCATTACCAATCATCTGTTCAAGATTTGTTTTTGTTCCCTCAAATTTAAAAGTTTTGGGAAATGTTTGTAGATAACTTCTCTCTATGGTTGTAAGTGGTCGTACCTCTGATAGCTCTATTTCGGCAGGGTCTCCTGAATGTTTTTTATAACCTGCTGGAATGGGTCTATTTACACCTCTAACTGTTGGGCTAGGTTCATCTATAGAAAAAATTCCTCTTCTATTATAATTTCGTGGGTGTCGATAGTAGTAGTTTATTCCTAAGTTATCCCCTAAATAGTCACGAATAGTCATAGGCTTACTATTTAAGTTTTCTTTGAGTTTTGGTAGTAGAGCATTATTTACTCCTCCTAACTCTCCAATAAGAAAAAATCTTTTTCGAGATTGTGGGGTATTGCAATAAGAGGCATCTATAATAACGGCTGTTAATCCATAACCCTCTTGTTGATACTGTTCAACCACATCAGAGAGTATTGCACTTTTTCTAATCCTATCTACATTTTCCATCACAAACCATTTAGGTTTATATGCACAGATAATATTGGCGAAACTATAGGTTAAATCAGCTCGTCCTAAGCTCTCGTCTCGTTTTCCTGCCGATGAAAAATCTTGACAAGGAGGACCACCAATAATCATATTGGGTTTATACTTTTCTATAATTTTTAGTGTCCCCTCTTCATCGCTTATATCATGATTATAGCACTTATGAGAGAAATTTTTATTATAGACTTCAACAGCTTTATCCCAATTATCAATGGCAGAGAGAATCTCTATTCCTGCATTTTGAAACCCAAGGCTCATTCCACCACACCCTGCAAATAAATCTACACACTTCATAGGAATAACTCTGGAGAATTAAATATAATTGCATCAAATCGACGCTCTGGACTAAGCATATTTTGACCACCACCAAGAATAATATTTTTAATTTCGGCTTTTGAAATAACAGGTTTTTCTAGTCGTGGAGATAACATATATCTATTGGTTATTTTTCCTGATGAAGCAAAGGCTTTATCATTTTTAGTATTGTATGAGAGATTATCTATAATTGCTTCATGGTCAAATTTACCCTTTATGGCTATATCTTGCAACATTTTAAATAACCAAATGGCTGTTCTTGTCTGTCTAGTTATTTTAGTAGCTTTTGGATTGTTATCTGCTATTTGTGAGATAAAATTGGTAAATCCTGCATTGCTCCAAACAAATATATCTAAACACTGTTGGGCTAATTGGGGAGATTTTCCTTTTGTTTTCCCTATTGGTTGGAGTAAAAAAGCATTTTGACTCTCTTCAATAGCTAAAGAGATATTTTGAATTGTCTCAATAATAATTTGAATATGAGGTAGAACCAGTGAAGCATCAGACCAATCATCAATCTCAATATTTGGAATAAACTTTGATAAATCTGCTTCTAAAGAGGTAGCCAAACTACATGCTAAATAGACAATAGTATCAGGGCGAACAACTAACTCACTTCCATACTCATTTTCACTAAGATTAAAAGTTGAATTATCAGGTAGAGCTGTTAGTTTAATCTCTAATCCCTGTAAACACTCTCCTGTACTCTCTCGTTGAGTAACCAAATCCGTTCTTGGTAGAGTACCAATCACATATCGTTGAAAGGGTGTATGTTGTGCTTCAAAGGCAAAATACAAATCAGAGTTATCAGCTTCTATACTAAATACATCTTTAATAGCTATGGTTGTTGGTTGAAATAGACCATCTTTAATTGATAGATAATTAGCTTCAATATTTTTTGAGGCTAAATAACAACAGAGTGAAGCAGGAAAAGAGGAGTTGAATTGATTTTTTCCCCATGTTGCTTCTTTTGTATAGTCTCTATTTGTTTTATTTAGTCCAAATAGGCTTGGCTGTATAGTTCTATTGCTCATTTAGGTATTTTCCCTTTTAAAAAGAATTTAGTTCTTGAATATATTTTTAAGAAATTTTTTACTGTTATTATACTTATTTGTAGATTAGGGGTTGATTTGTTATTAAAGTAAGAAAAAGAAGAAAGCTCCACCCCAAGAGGGGTAGAAAATAGGTTAAAAGCTTAACTTAGATAGCATCAATAATACCATTTAATGTAGCCGAAGGTCTCATTGCTGCTTCTGCTTTTGCATCATCTGGGTGGTAGTATCCACCGATATCAGCAGGATTACCCTCAACAGCTAATAACTCTTCAAGAATCTTCTCTTCGTTCTCTTTAAGAGCTTGTGCTACAGGTGCAAACTTCTCTGCAAGTTCAGCATTTGAACCATTTGCAAGTGCATCTGCCCAGTATTGAGCTACATAGAAGTGAGATGCTTTATTGTCAGGCTCTCCAGCTTTTCTGCTTGGAGCTTTGTTGTTGTCAAGGTAACCATCATTTGCAGTATCTAATGCCTCTGTTAAGGCTTGAAGTTTCTCGTCTGAGTGTTTTCTTCCAATAAATCTTAAAGACTCTGCAAGTGCTAAGAACTCACCAAGTGAATCCCATCTTAAGTGGCTTTCAGCTAAGAATTGGTCAACGTGTTTTGGAG
>JALVXC010000176.1 GCA_027038275.1 Campylobacteraceae bacterium
TACTTTAGGAGCTATTTTTGGTTTTTTTTCTACTTTTTTACTATCTATCTCTTTGCTATCTTCAAAGCACTCTTTGTCAACCCAACGTTGAGCAATTCGTTCACCATCTATTAGGGTCAAAATCTGATCTTTTCTCTCTTGTAGTATTCGGTAGGAGTCTCCAACTTTTAAGGTTATATGGTTTGTATTGGTTCTATGTTTCATGTCGTTAAAGGCTGGACAGCTTTGAGTTGCCTCTTTATAAACTTTTGGGTTTTTGGCTGTTAGTGTCATGGGTAGTGTTGCTAACATTAGCGTAGTAATTATTTTCTTCATTAATATCCTTATTTTTTACTGTGGGTTCGGTTTTATCTCATACGAGTCAACCTAAGCCAATTTTTTAACAAAGTATATCATCACAGTTATAAAAAGAGGCAGAGGTTAGAATCAAATAAATAAAAGAGAGTTGTTTTTTCCTCATCTCTTAATCTCAATTAGCCTCTTTAACAACCACCCTATTACGTCCTCTCTCTTTAGCTTCATAAAGAGCTTCATCTGAACGCTCAAAAAAGAGGAACTCTGTATCACTTTGAGTAAACTGTGTGACTCCAAAACTACAAGTAAGATGCTCAACAATATCAAAAGGAAACTTCTCTATCTCCTCTCTTAAACGAGAGGCTAATTTTTTTGTCTCTTGCAAAGAGACACCCTCAAGCACAATAACAAACTCCTCTCCACCCCAACGAGCAAATATATCCTCTGGTCGAAGTAGTCCACGAACTAAAGATGAGAGTTCACGCAAGACTTTATCTCCTACATTGTGTCCATAGTTGTCATTAATCTGCTTAAAGTGGTCTATATCAAAAAGAATAATTGTCACAATAGTATTGTACTTTTTAGCATTAAAAAAAATACCTCGAAACATCTCATTTAACTTAACACGGTTATAGATTTGAGTTAGAGGGTCAAGCTCTGCTAGTTTTTTAATATTGATCTTATCTTTCTCTAGTTTAGTAATATCATTAAAGGTTAATAGATACTCTTTACTATCTTTCATCTTTGATATTTTTAGATAAAAATAGTACTCTAGCTCATCTCTTTTTGAAAAAATTTTTACTTTAACTGTGTTGTTTTTATTTTTTTTATCATTGTATATACTCTCTACCCAATTTTTTCCATAAGTATATTTAGAGACACAACCATCTTCTTCTATAAAAAAATCAACAATATCTGCATGAGAAGCACGAAGTGACTCTAGTGAGTTGTACCCAAAAAACTCTAAACCTACTCTGTTAATTAATTTTAATCCATTTTTATTATAGACTACTGTAATAGATTGTTGAGAGTCTAAAAAAGAGTCTACAAACTCTTTTAGCTTCTGCTTACAAATATATTTAGAGTAAAAATATGTTCCTAAAAAAGTAATAAATAAAAGAGCAATAGTATAAATAATTGGCATAAAAAACTTCCCCCTAGTAGTTTTTATCTATGAAAGCTTTTTTATCATCTTCTCTGCCTCTTTTAAACTTTTGTCAAGTTCATAAGCTTTTTTATACTGCTCTAAAGCAGACTCTTTTTCACCCAAGTCATATAGAGTATTGGCATAGTTAAAGTAGTGAGGTGCATAGCTACTATCTAACTCGATTGCTCTTAGATGATGCTTTTTAGCCTCTTCATCACTACCTAACTTATGCAATACATTAGCTAAAGAGCCATGTGCCATATCCTCTTGCTCATTTAGATTTAAAAGCTCTTCATATACCTCTTTAGCTTCGTTTAAACGCTCTAACTCTACCAATACATAACCGTGCTTTAGAAGAACCTCTTGGTTTTCAGGTTCTATAATATTAGCTGAAGACAAAGCTTTATCAGCTTCAACAAAATCCTTTTTTTCCAATGCTCTATCTGCCATAGAGAGTAGTTGTTCGAGACGTGAGATTTGAGGCTCAGGTGTAGAGAAGTTTTTACCAGCTTCTGTTATGCCTCCAATCTGTTCATCTTCACGTTTAGCTTCAAAGTCAACTCCACGCTTAGGATAAGAACTTGAGAAGAGTTGTTTAAAAAAGATATAAAAGATAACTGCCGAAATAAAAAAAAGAATTAGTTGAAAACTGCTCATAGTTGCTCCTATTTATGAACCACATAATAGACTAATATTGCTTAGAAAAGGGCTTTATTCTAAAGATTTTAGATTAATATTACTGCTTATTAAGCTGAGTAGCTAACTTACCAACAGATTCATCTAACTCTTTTCTAGTCTCATATTTAAAAATATGTTTCTCTTCATCTGATGTTATAATATAAATTCCATACCCAACAATATCTACACGACCTTTTGATTCAACCTCTATCCACTCTAAACTCATCTCGGTTGTCTCATCTTTGTAGCCTGTCTTAATAATAACAGCAGGGTACAACTGCTTAATATCTTTTAAATTAAAGGTTTTCTCTTCTATTGTTATTTTACTCATAGTGAATTATAGTATAATATCTGCGAATTTATACAATAATAGGAAAATAATATGAGTAATTTAAATGCACAAATAAAAGCTGACATCAAAGATGCTATGAGAGCCAAAGATGTTCAAAGACGTAATACTTTAAGAAATATTCAAGTTGCTGTTAAAGATATTGAGGTTAATGAGAGACGAGAGGTTACTGATGCTGATGTTGAGGCTATCTTAATGAAGTATGCTAAACAGCGTGAAGATGCCATGAAACAGTTTCAAGAGGCAGGTAGAGATGATTTAGTAGAACAGGAGAGAGCTGAACTTGCTATTGTAAAGTCATATCTACCTGAGCCCATGAGCGATGAAGAGTTAGAGGAGGCTTTAAAAGAGATTATTGCCTCTGTTGGTGCTACATCTATGAAAGATATGGGAAAGGTTATGGGTGCTTCCAAAAAGGCTATTGGTAGTAGAGCAGATGGTGGTCGTATTAATAGCTGTGTTAAGAAGCTACTTAACTAGAGAGTAGGTCTTTAACACAAACAAGAGGGTCTTTGCCCTCTAACATATTATATACTTCATTTGCAATGGGTAGATAAATTTTCTCTTTTTGAGCAATATTATAGAGTGCTTTAGTAGTAGGAATTCCCTCTGCCACTTCACCCAACTCCTCTAAAATCTTCTCTAAACTTTTACCTTTAGACAAACCTAATCCAACACGATAGTTTCGTGAAAGCACAGAAGAGGCAGTTAAAAACAGGTCTCCTGCTCCACCTAAAGACAAAAAGGTCTCAGCCCTAGCACCAAAATGTTCTCCAAAGCGTGTCATCTCAACTAAACCTCGTGAAATTAATGCTGCACGAGCATTGTTTCCAAGCTCCAACCCATCACAAACACCCCCTGCAATGGCAATTACATTTTTGTAAGCCCCTGCTACCTCTGCACCCACTACATCGTCATCTATATAACCTTTAATAAATGTTGGTAGAGCCTTAACAAATATTTTAGCTAGTTCTAAGTTGGCTGAAGAGATTATAAGTGCTGTAGGCAGAGACTTCTGAACCTCTGCTGCAAACGATGGACCAGAGATAAACGCCAACCTATCATCTGAAACAAATGAACCGTAAACTTCATTTAAAAAAGCACCTGTTGAGGTCTCTATTCCCTTTGCAGCTACTAAGAGTTTTTGTCCTCTATCTTCAAAATTCTCCTCCATCCATGAACGAACAGCTTGAGCAGGTATCGCCATAACCAGATACTCATAAGAGAGTGCCTCATCGAGGGAGACAAAGTTTTCAATATTTTTTGTTGAGCGTGAGGTTATGACTACATCGTTATTTTGACTATAAGCATGGTAGAGTGCCTGACCCCATTTCCCTGCACCTATAATTGCTATTTTCATCTATATACCCTTATTAATTATTGGGCAAATTATAGCGAAAATTTTTGTGTAATACACACGGGTAGACACATCGGTCTACCCCTACATATTAA
Organism: Campylobacteraceae bacterium; assembly: GCA_027038275.1. Classification (GTDB taxonomy): domain Bacteria; phylum Campylobacterota; class Campylobacteria; order Campylobacterales; family Sulfurovaceae; genus UBA1140. Next base: position 3,921 of record JALVXC010000176.1, read on the forward strand.
AATCAAACAACCCGTAGGGGCAGACCAATGTGTCTGCCCACAAATTGGAATACAAAACTATTCATACTCCAAAGGGTCACAAACCCCAGCAACCTTAAACCCATTCAAACGCAAACGGCAAGAGTCACAAACACCACAGGCTCTATCTTCATTTTTATAGCATGACCAAGTATCTTCTAGCCGAACACCTAACTCTATGGCTTTAGAGACTATCTCTGACTTTTTCATGTGGACTAAAGGCATCTTTATATCTAGTTTTGTTTCATCTTTTGTTCCTAAGTTTATGGACTGCTCCATGCTTTTTATGTAGGTGTCTCGACAATCAGGGTAACCAGAGCTGTCCTCCTCTACTACACCAATGTAGAGTGCCTCTGCTCCATGCTTTTCTGCAATGGCTGTAGCAATGGAGATAAAGATACCATTTCTAAAGGGTACATAGGTAATGGGGATGCCCTCCTCTATGCCACCTGTTGGAACTTCTAAAGAGTTGTCAATTAGAGCAGAAGCTCCTATCTGTTTAAAGAAATCTAAATCTATCTCATACGACTCTATGCACTCTAACTTTTTAGCAATCTTTCTAAAGGCTTCAAGCTCCTTTTGTTGGGTTCTCTGCCCATAGTTAAAGTGCAAAGCAATAATCTCATAACCCTCATTTTTTGCAATAGTTGCACTCAAAGCACTGTCCATACCACCTGAGATAATACATACAGCTTTTTTCTTAACATTTTTCATTAAATTTAACCTATTTTTTACAGCTATTTTACCTCTAATTAGGTAAAATCTTAGTTATGTTAAATATAGAAAACCTTACAGATTACTCTGTTCCTATTAAAATGTTAGAAAATATTGCAAATTCACTAACTTCAAGGGATATTGATTTAACTCTGTGCTACAATAATACCATACAAGCTTACAACAAGGAGCATCGTCAAAAGAATCAGCCTACTGATGTCTTAAGTTTTCCCATTGAAAATGACCTTATTGTCTCAGATGAATTTGCCCTACCTTTAGGCTCAATAGTTATATCTGTAGATTATGTCACTAAAAATGCAAAAGAGTTTGGACACAGTAGCGACGATGAGTTGGCACTTCTTTTTATACATGGTCTACTCCATATTTTAGGATATAACCATGAAATTGACAATGGAGAGATGAGAAAAAAGGAAGCTAAAATAATCAAAGGGTTTGGACTTCCTAAAAGTTTAATCGTACGTACAGAGGAGGAGGGTTAATGGATTTTGTTATATTTATACTGTCTATAGCAGCACTAATTTTTGGAGCTGATTTTATTATTCACCAGAGTGAACGCATTGCATTACGTTTTAACATTTCAGAGTTTGTTATAGGCTCAACACTTATAGCCTTGGGAACATCTCTACCTGAAATGGCTACAAGTATGGCTGCAAGTTTTGACCACAAAGCAGACTTAGCCATTGCTAATGCTGTAGGGAGTAATATTATTAATATTACACTTGTTTTAGGTCTTGTTTTTCTTATCTCTAAACCTTTTATATCAGTAAGAGACTTTTTTGCAAAAGATAGCCTTTGGGCACTACTGCCTATACTTATTTTTATACTTATGAGTTTAGATGGTCATATTGACAAATTTGATGCCTCTTTACTATTTATACTTATGTTTGCATATCTACTTTTTTTATTTAACAACTCAAAGGATGATATAATTCAAAATGTCGATGAGTCATTTAAAGATAATTTTTCATGGATTAAAAGTAGTCTGCTTCTGTTAGTTGGATTTACAATGGTTGTTGTTGGTGCAAACTTTGCTATTGACTCTGCTTCAAATATTGCAACTCAATTTGGAGTTAGCCAGTGGGCTATTGGTGTAGTAATTATCGCTTTTGGAACATCGCTACCAGAACTCATTGTCTCTGTATCTGCTGCACGAAAAGGTAAAGTAGGCATGGTTATTGGAAATATTATTGGTTCAAACTTAGCTAACACAACCATGGTTATAGGTGGAGCGGCAATGGTCAATACACTAACTGTCAATTTAGGAAAATACTACTTCGATATGGCACTTTTAACTATTGGTTCTATTATGCTTGTCTATATTACAGCTAACAAACTATATAGTAGACCTGCTGGTATTTTACTACTTATTCTTTTAGCCCTCTTTTTACATGAAAAGGTCTATCCTCTTGCTACTCTACATATAGCCGCTTAAAGAGTTTTATGAAAGAGTACGACTGTATTATTATAGGTGCTGGGGCAGCTGGTATTATGGCTACCATTGAGGTAGCCAAAAACAACTCAAATGTTCTGCTCTTAGAGAAGCTTCCCAAAATTGCTTCTAAACTCAAAGCAACAGGTGGTGGGCGTTGTAATCTTACAAATACACTCTCAAATGAAGAGTTTATGCAACACTTTGGAAGAGAGGGGCGTTTTATGACTCCTGCTCTAAATCTTCTTGACCACAAATCTTTACAGAACTTTTTTCATAACATTGGCGTTGAGACACATGCACCTGATGGATTTAGAGTCTTTCCCGTAGGTCATAATGCTGTAGCTATTATTGATGGTCTAAAAAGAGAGCTAGAACGTTTGGGTGTTGAAGTCATCTGTTCTAAAAAGGTAGAATCTCTACTTGTTTATGAAAATCAAATCAAAGGTATTAAAACAAAGAATAAAGAGTTCTTCTCAAGTAGTGTCATTGTAGCTACAGGTGGAATGGGTTACCCAATGCTTGGTGCAGAGGGTGACGGCTACAGACTAGCCCAAGAGGTAGGACACAAAATAACAGAGCTACACCCTGCTATGATGCCTCTAAAAACCAAAGAGCGTTGGGGTGCAAACTGTCGTGCAGATACCATTGCAAAAGTAGAAATGAGGGTTAATATTAAAAAATATAAAAAGCTCTATGCCAAAGGTGACCTCATCTTTACAAAAGATGGCATTCGTGGTCCTGTAGTTTTAGACTTCTCACGAGAGATTACCCCACTTTTGACCAAATATAGTGAAGTACCTATAGTTATGAACCTTACAAAAGGCATGAACGAAGAGCAGATACGCCAAGCCTTTAAATCTAAACCTACCCTCTCTACACTAGAGCTTGTTAAAACCCTACTTCCAGAGTCTGTAAGTTTAGAGCTTTGTAAACTAGCTAACTGCAACCCAAAGCTTACACTTGGCAAACAGAAGGGTCAAAACCGAGACCAACTAATTAAACTTTTAGCATGGACACCACTAACTATTAATGGTCACGATGGTTTTAAGATGGCAATGATTACTCGTGGAGGGGTCTCTCTAAAAGAGATAGACCCAAACACTATGCAGAGTAAAAAGATAAGGGGTTTATACTTTTGTGGAGAGGTTATGAACCTAGATGGACCTTGTGGAGGATACAATCTTCAGTGGTCATTTGCTAGTGGATATTTGGCTGGGAAGTTGCTTTAGTCCAACGCTCTAAAAAATCTTTACGCTCATAAATCTTAGCCCCTAAAGCCAACTTATAATCCATAAATGGGTGTCCTAAATTCCAAAAGTCAAAGCCATTTTTTTCAAGATACTTTGCAAAAAGAACTAGCTGAACTGTTCCATAGTTTCTATGATGCTTCTGCCTACTAGAAAACCCACTTAGACTTGTATATGTTCTGCCTATAACATACCCTATCTCACCTGCTAAAAGCTCTCCATCTTCTCTTAACTCTACCGATTGGACTTTAAAGTTACTCTCTAGTTGTTGTGTCTCTTTTAGCATATTTAGATATTTAGGTGTTAGCCAAGAGTTTTTATGTAGAGTATTTATCGCCTCAAAGACCTCATCTAGCTCACTACTAAACTCTAAAGTAAAACTTTTTTGTTTTAGTAGCCTCTTTACCTTTTTGCTTATGTGCAAATCTTTAAAGTCTAAAATGGCATATTTGTACTGTATCTCAGGTATTAAAAACTCCTCACCTCTATAGGTTTCTGTCACAGAGATAAACCCAGCTTTTGCCAATGCTACATAGTTTTTAGCAGAGAAGTCATCTGACCAATAGTAGTTTTTGTGCATATTTGGGTAGATGATTCTCTCTAAAACAGCTTTAGAGATTACATCTTCATAAGAGATATAGTCTATACTTGGTTGAGGTATTTGCATGGGATATATTTTATCTAAAAATTTCTCATAATAATCTATTTTTTTCCTAAATTGTAGATATGCTATTCCGTCAAATTCAGGTTAATAGTCGCCTTAACCAAACTTTGCTATAATCAAAATATTAATACCCAAGGAGAAACTCATGCCACCATTAGCACAAGCCATTGAATATTATAGTTATGATGACTACAAAGAGTGGGAAGGTGAATGGGAACTTATTGATGGTATTCCTCTTGCTATGGCACCTGCTCCTATGAGAATACATCAAGGTTTGGCAACTATGATTATTACAGAACTTCAAAATCAACTTGAAGAGTGTACTCAGTGTGAAGTTTTAGGGGAGATTGACTACAAAGTAAGTGATGATACTATTTTAAAACCTGATATTGTTCTTACTTGTGGTGAGACCAATGAGAGTTACCTTACCAAAGCACCTGAAATTGTTGTTGAAATCATCTCAAAATCAACAGCTAAAAGAGATGAAAAGTATAAATTTGAGATTTATGAAAAAGAGAAAGTTAACTACTACATCTTAGTCTACCCCAATGACTTAAGAGCCAAAGTCTACAAACTTAAAAACTCAAAATACGACAAAGAGGGTGATTTTTTAAAAGAGAGCTACAACTTTAAAGAGACCACTTGTAATGTTAGTTTAGATTTTGAACGGGTTTTTAAGAGGTTTCGATAACAAAAACTTCTCAAACTTTTCTCTCAACAATAAATGGCATCAACCGACTCATATTACGAGCATCATCAATCCCTCGATGATGTGTACCTACCAACTCCAAGTTTACATAAGCTAAAGCCACATCTAAACCACAAGGTTTAACACCTTGTACTTTTGCAAACTCTTTTTTAATGTTTAGATGTTCATTAGAAAAAGGGTATTCAACTCCATGTAGCTTACAATCTTGTAAAAATTGGCTCTTGTCGTAGTCGCCCCATGAACAAAAGAGAAAGTCATCATATTGACTAAACCACTTTTTAAAATCTTCTAATGCCTCTTTGTAACCCATTGCACTATCAACCTCTTCTTGAGTTATGGTTGTTAAAACTTTACAGAAGGTTGTAAGTGTAGGGTTAAGTATAGGCTTAATAAATCGTTCATACTCATCAACTACCTTTAAAGTTTTAGCATCAACCATCACAGCCCCTATCTCTATGATTTCCATCTTATCACGTGTTATGGTTCTCTCTTTACAACAGGTTGCTTCTAGGTCTACTATTAGGTAGTGTTTCATTTATTCTCCTTTTCTATCCATTCCATAAATACAATCAAGCATTCCCTCTGTATTTGCATAAGCTTTTTCTACTCTCTCTTTTTGATTAGCATATTTTAATTTTTCTCTAAACCTCTCTAATATCTCCAAAAATTCATCATTTAAATACCCATAAACCCTCTCTTCTACCTCTTTAGGCACTCCATAATAAGCCTCAGCTATCCCACCAGCTATGGCTCCCATCGTGTCAGCATCACCACCAAGTGAAATACAATTTCTAATACAATCTTCAAAAGAGTTAGAATCTAAAAAACAGATAATTGACTCAGGCACCGACTTTTGGCATGACACCTCAAACTTATACTCAGGTCGTATCTCATCTACTGTTCTACTTAAATCATACTCAAAATCTTTTGAAATACGCTCTCGTATCTCCTCTTTACTTACACCCTTTCTAGCCATAAAAATAGCCAATGCTGTAGCCTCTGCCCCTTTAATTCCCTCTGGGTGGTTATGGGTAATCTCAGCAGATTTTCGTGCCTCTTCTAAAACTCTCTCTTCGGTTTCATATGCAAAAGCTATGGGCGAAACTCTCATAGCTGAACCATTACCCCATGAGTTATAAGGTAGATGTTCTTTACTCTTAAGCCATTTTTTAAATGACCCACCATAACCTACCTCAAAATAACGCAGACCAAAATCTACTATATTGTCTAAATATGGCTCATTATCTAAAATAGATTTAGCTACTGCCATACTTAGTGTTGTATCATCTGTAAATCTACTCTTTAGGTGAAAAAGCTCAAACTCTTTTGTTTTTATCTTGTGAAACTCATAGTATGAACCTATGATGTCTCCTGCTACTGCTCCTAGCATTTTTTTATTCCTTATATTCTATTTTGCTTTCTTAACTTCAGCCAACTTCTCTTCTAGCTCTTTTCCTTTTTTTACTACAAAAAATAGTTTTTGATTAAGCTCCTCTTTACTCTTAATAACCTTATCTAATCGCTCTTCAAGCTCTTTACCTTTTGTTACTACAAATAGTAATTTTTTATTGAGTTCATCTCTATTTTTTGTTACCTTGCTGAGATTCTCTTCAAGCTCTTTTGCTTTTGTTTCAACAACAAGTAGTTTTTTCTCTATCTTCTCTTTCTCTAAACTCTTTTCTTCCAATAACTTTTTATCTTTTTGTAGAGCCTCTTTCAGCTCCTCTTCGCTCTTTTTATATCTATTTTTCTCTTCTACATTAAGAGAAAGCTTCTTTTGAATCTCCTCATTTTCCTTTTGCTCTGTGGAGAGCTTCTCTTTCACCATTTTTAACTCTTTTGTTTTTAGTAGAAGCTTTTGAGTTAGTTCTTCATTTTTAGAAGATACTTTTGCCAAATATAAACTTGCAGGTAGAGCTAGTAGGACAACAACCCCTCCAAGTAGAAATCTATTTGACAAACCTTTTGGTTTGTTGAGTTCTTTTTTAGGAGCTACTTTCTCTTCAACCTTCTCTTTTTTTACAGGCTTCTCTTTTTCTAATTTAGCTCTATTTTTTTCTGTTACTTTAGGCTCTTTCTTTTGTGCCTCTACTTCTGTTTTCTTCTGCTCTTCTTCAACTTTTGCTTGTCTATTTTTTCTTTTTCTATTTCTATTTCGTTTTGCCATTGTTTATTAATCCTTATAAATGTTATGGTTTGGAATTATAATGAATTTTATACAAAAGAGTACATAAAAAACGAAATATTAATATTAAATCACTATTTATTGGTATTGGTGTTAACTCTTAGTACATTGTAGACCTCTAAGAGTCAATTTTATAAGCTTAATTAACTTTTTTACACATAATTAACTTTACCATATATTTTTTTTATATAAAACTTTATTATAAGAAATATTTCTGATAAAATTAATTTAATATTATATCAAGGAGTATTAATGAAAAAAATCACAACTTTAACAACCATCGCTTTAGCATCTATTTTGCTTACTGCTTGTGTAGAGCAACCAAATGCAAAAGAAGAGGCAACTACTCACACTAAACACGCTACTGCTCACCATAAACATTGGGGTTACTCAGGAGATGTAGCACCTGCACACTGGAGTGCTTTAGACGATAAGTTTCATATGTGTTCAGAGGGTAAAGAGCAATCTCCAATTGATGTTGTAGCTACCAAAGATGTAGAGTTAGCTCCTCTTAGCATTAGTTATGGTCAAGGTTCAAAGAGTATTATTAACAATGGACATACAGTTCAAGTAAATATTAAAGGTGGAGATACACTAACTATTAATGGTGAAGCGTATGAGTTAAAGCAGTTTCACTTCCATACACCAAGTGAGAACCATGTAAATGGAAAGTCATTCCCACTAGAGGCACACTTTGTTCATGCTACAAAAGATGGTAAATTGGCTGTTATAGCTGTAATGTTTGAAGAGGGAACAGAGAACCCAACATTAAACAAAATTGTTAAGAGTTTCCCACTAGAGAAAAACAAAGAGGCAAAATTAGAGTTCTCTAAAGAGTATTTAGATGTGGTTATGCCACCAAAGAGAGATTACTACCACTTTATGGGGTCACTAACTACTCCACCATGTAGTGAGCAGGTTAACTGGTTTGTACTTAAGCAACCACAAACAGCTTCAGCAGAGCAGATTGCAGCTATTCATAAAGAGATTGGTATGAATAACAACCGTCCTGTTCAAGCAAGTAATGGTAGAAGTATAGAAAAATAAATACTTGTATATTGGTGCGATAGCAATCGCACCCTACTCTAAATCAGCCCCTAGAGAGCAACCTTCAATTTTAGCTACACGACCACTATGTCGTCCACCCTCAAACTTCGTATTACAAAAAGCCTCTATCATACTCTCTACAACTCCTTTACCTACAACACGCTCACCAAAACATAAAATATTTGCATCGTTATGAGCTCTAGTAGCACTAGCTGTATAGGCATCATGACATAGAGCAGCACGAATACCTTTTACTTTGTTGGCAGATATAGAGATGCCTATACCTGTACCACAGATTAAGATACCAAAGCTTCCCTCATCTGCCACTACTGCATTGGCACACTTCTTGGCAAAGTCAGGGTAGTCAACTCTGTCAGCATTATCTGGACCCAAATCTATAATCTCATGACCCAACTCTCTTACACAATTTTTTGTAAACTCTTTTAAGGCATATCCTGCATGGTCAGTTGCTATATAAAATCTCATCTTAACTCCTTAGTATCTTGGCTTTTCATACTGTAAATCATCTACAAAAGTTCCCAATCTATCCCAACGCACTGTTTTTTTATCAAAATCAATAGAGAAGTATATAAACCAAGGTTTTCCAATAATGTTTTTATAAGGTACAGAACCCCAAAAACGACTATCTGCCGAATTATCTCGGTTGTCCCCCATCATATAATAGTGACCCTTTTCAACTTTTTTATAAAGAGCATTCATAGGGTGACCAGATGAACTAGTCATAAAGACCTCTCCTAGCTCTTCAATATAGATAGGTGACATATTTGGAGAATAACGTGGAATACGACCTTGACTAACCATAACTAAAGCTGAAAATGCATCTCCATGTTCAGGTGCATATTGAATTCCTGGATATTTATCCATATATGGGTTGTCTACCCACAATTTATCTCTAAATCTTTTAATCTTCTCTGGTTTATAGTTCTTTTTAATATACTCATCACCCTCTGCAAAGTGAATATAGAGATGTTTGTCTTGATAGACTATCTCATCACCACCTGTTGCTACACACCGTTTTACATAGTGAGTCTTATTGTCCCCAGGGTATAGAAAAATAACAATATCTCCACGTTGAGGTTTTGGTCCCTCTATTAGGTGACCATTGTCATTAAAGTCTGGTACTAATTTTAAGTTAATCCAAGGGACTACAGGAAGAGGAATACCATAAGAGAACTTTTTAGCAAAGAGAAAATCTCCTACTTGTAGAGTTCTTTTCATAGAACCAGAGGGAATAACAAATGACTGAATCACAAAAAAGATAAGAAAAAGAACAATAAAAATAGTCCCTGTCCAAGAGCTACTAAAACGATAAAGTTTACGTAAAAATTCCATTAATTATCCTCTTTTGTTTTTGCAAATTGTTGAGCTGACTTAAGTGTGTTTTGAAGAAGCATCGCAATGGTCATAGGTCCCACACCCCCTGGCACAGGAGTTATATAAGAGCATTTAGGAGCTACAGCATCAAAGTCAACATCTCCAACCAAACGACCATTATCTAAACGATTAATTCCAATATCTATAACAATTGCTCCCTCTTTTACCATATCTTCTTTGATAAGATTTGGTACACCAACACCAACAATAACAATATCTGCTTTTGAAGTGTGGGCTTTTAAATCTTTGGTATAGATATGTGTTACAGTTACTGTTGCATTTTTATTAAGAAGCAGTGAAGCCATTGGTTTACCTACAATATTACTAGCCCCAACAACAACCACATCTTGCCCCTCTAGCTCAATATTGTACTCCTCAAACATCTTCATAACTCCAAGAGGAGTACAAGCAACAAAACTCTCTAGGTTAGAGATCATACGCCCAACATTGTAAGCGTGAAATCCATCTACATCTTTTTTAGGGTCGATTACCTCTAAAATCTTGTTTGTATCTATTTGTGGGGGGAGTGGTAACTGAACTAAGATACCGTGAATATGAGGGTTGTTATTCATCATAGTAATAATTTGAATAATCTCATCTTGAGTTATAGTCTGGGGCATCTTATGGGCAATAGAGTAGAAACCTACATTTTTACACGCCTTCTCTTTCATATTGACATACGCATGACTTGCAGGGTCATCACCTACAATTATAACAGCCAACCCAGGGACTATGCCCTTCTCTTTTTTTAAAACTTCTACTTCAGATTTAACATAATCTTGAACTTTTTTAGATAATGATTTTCCATCAATAAGTTGCATATTTTCACTTTAAGCTAATTTTTCGGTATTATATCGAAAAATCTATTTTAGTGAGTTAATCAGATATGAAACAACTATTACTACTTTTTATACCTATTTTTATTTTTGCTAACCAAGAGAACAATCAAAAAAATGAAGAACAAGAGAGTTTTTTATCAATAGTTGAGTATGGACGAATGCTCTATAAAAATCCACGTGGTATCTCCTGTAGACAGTGTCATGGTGTAGCAGGAAGAGGTGGGCAGAAAATTGCTAAATATTATGATAAACATAAAAATCCAAAACTGCTAAGAGGAGTCGATATTCGTAACTACTCTTTTGAAGATTTAAATGCAAGTCTAAACAATGAGTATAAAGAGAACAATCGAACTAAACGTCATAAAATTATGCCAATGTACTATCTAACAGATGAAGAGGTTAAAGCTATCTACACCTATATTCAAGAGACTAACAAGAAAGATTAATGGTCATTCTTATAAAGAAACTCTATACTAGATGTATTAGGTGGCATAACAATAATATCACTCTCAAAATGTTTATTGTGTTCAACTCTTACTTTTACTCCATTAGCTCCATCTCTATTAAGATATAGTAGAGAGATATTTTTATAGATTTCACCTCCTACCTCTAATGAGAATTGGTCTTTTTCATCTGCACCCAATACAAAGTGATTAATATTGATTCCTAAACTCTGCATAAGTCCTTTGACAAAAGTTCCACCAAGAAGTGTATATGCCTCTGTTCCTTTTCCATTGTTTGTTCCTGTCTCATCAAAAAGAATAAGTGAAAGAATCTCCTGTTGACTTAAATATGGGTTAGAGTTAAAGTTTAAAATTGGTTCATCTGATGTACCAGAGATAAAGATATGAATTATATATTGGTCTTTTATGTAATCTGCTTTAATATCAAGTAGTGGTTTTTTTACATCTCCTGCAAAGTAAAGATGACTCTCATCTATTATAAAATGCTTACCTTCAAGTTCATAATATCCATCTTTTATTGTTGTCATTCCTGTAATTAGCATATGCTGTTTATAGTTTTTTACAACACTTATATCATTCAGGAAACTTACCTCTACACCATCTCCTATATAGTGTAGAGGTTTAGAACTATTTATCTTAAGATAGAGTTTTAAATTTTGTAAAGGAGCTTCAGTATCTTTTAACATATCTTGAACAATAATAATATCGGAATCTTCAATAATCTCTGTACTAGGTAACTCGTATTGAATACTATTGCCTAGTATATCTACATTACCAGAGACATCAAACTTATCTTCTAAAATTTTTGCTTTAACATCAACATTAAATATAAGGTCAAAACTCTTATTATTAAAATGGTAAGGAGTTGCCTTAACATAAAGAACTCCTCTTCTCTTCTCTATATTATAGTCACCATTTATTAATATAATATCATTAACCCAAAGTTTTTTTATATGAAGATTTCCATTTTTAAATGATAGATAAGACCTTTTTTTTGAAAAAAACCTATAAATATACTCATTTTTATCTATATTAAAGTGGTATCTATTTAATACTATATTTAAATCTTTATCAAAAGTAAAATTAGTATTGATATTATAAAGATTAAAAACAGATAGATTCCCCCCTTTATAGGAGAGATACTTAATATTTTTACTTTTTATATGACAAGAAAATTGCTGTTTGCTATTTTGAGTTAAAACTATATCTACATTACCTTGAACTGTAGGTGCTTCAAATCTATAATATTGTTGTAGAGTCTTAAAGGTATTTTGAAGATTAATAGAGTGGCTCTCTAATCGAATAGCACCATTTGAACTGGTTGAAAGAAAAATGTGCAACTCATCTAAAAAGAGTTCTGCTTTTAAGAGTTTAGATTTTTTTATATTATAATTTAGTTTTATACTTAAATGCTCTTGATTATTTATTGTTGCTTCTAACTGATTTTTATTTATTGTAACTTTTCCAGATAGATTACTTAACCGTGAAAATTTTATATTTCTATTAATATCTCTTAACTTTGAGTCTATTGGGAGGTGTGCTTTAAAATCTATCCGATATGGCTTTTTTAAACCTGTTTTAGCTTTTATATTTAGTAAACTAGAGCCAATATCTAAACTAATTTTTGACTCTTCTATCTTTTTGAAAGGGAAAAGTGCTACGGCTTTTAAATCTAAAGCTTCGTTTTGATATCTTTTATCTAAGAAAGGAAGAAGTTTACCTAAAAGAATATTTCTCTTTTTACTAACTAAATTTACCTTTACAGATTGATAATTTTTAAACTCTAAATCACCTTTAAGTAGCTTGGAATCAACTCCTACTTTAACTCCTTTTAAATCTCCTTGAAAATTACCTTTTAGGTTAGTCAAAAGATATTTAGATACTAAATCTGGAACTTGCTGTAGTTTATCTAGTGTTACATTACCCTCATAACTACTCTTAGCTCTTTTAAAATTAACAACTGTTTTTATATCGAGCTTCATCTCTTTAGCATAACTATTTGAACCATCAATCTTACTCTTTATCTCTAAATTTTTTCCATAAATATAGGCTAATTTATGATGTGCTTTTACAATATCTATATTGAACTTATTATTTGTAAGCAGTTTTTTTAGACTATGGTCTATATCTACCCACACACCATGATGATTTAGTTTTAAGCTACTAGGTAGTCTCTTTAATCCTCTATAGTTTAGAGGAAGATTATACTTTTTAAAGAGCTTTTTTTTCAGCCTAATATCTCCCTTAGCATATATGGTTGATTTTTTCACAGACCCCTTGTAATCAATATTTCCTAAATTGCTTTGAGCCTTTAATCTTAACTTTTTAAATCCATATTCATAACCTTTATATGGGTCAATTACTCCATTATATAGATGTAGACTAACCCTCTGAATTGCTAAAGCTCCATAGGTAACAGGCTTTAGGGTTGCTAAGGTCTCTTTTAGTTGAATCTCTTTAAAAGGAGTAAACATAGATGTAGAGTCTTTTCTTGTAGTAGATGTACTTCTTTTCTTTAATCGTTTTACTAACTTTGTAATTGAAACAGATGAAACATTTTTTAAAGATAGCTTATCTAAGAGAAGCTTACTATTTTCTATTTTTCCTTTTAACTTAACATTAACAATGTCTGAATCAAAAGCTAGATTCAATCCCTCACTATCTATAGTTAAATCTTTATTAACCTCTATCTCTTTACTCTCTAATATAAAAGAGGAGAATTTAACTCCCTCAAAAATATATGGGTTAATATCAACATGAATATTATTTAAAGAGAATGTATAGTCAAAAGAGGAGCTCTCCTTCTTGCCTCTACCTGAGTTAGTAGTCGTCTCTAACTCATTTACCATGCCCATAACAGAGTCTAGCTCTAACCCCTCTACCTCTACTCTAGTCAAAGATACTTTATGATATAGAAGACCAATAGGATTCCAATGAATTGTAGCTTTATGAAAAAGCTTATGATTATTGTAAGATAGTTCTCCTACTTTTAAACCCTCAAAAAGATTTCCTCTAATAGATTTGTAAGTAAATTTAGTTGAAGGCAGTGTCTGCTCTGCAAGAATTGTTACAGTTCGTGAGTCTGTAATAACAAAGAGGAATAAAATAGCAAAAAGTAGAACTATCTCTAAAAGAACCATAAACCAATAAAATAGACGTATCAAAATGATTGACCCACTTGAAAGTGTATTGCTCGTTGAGATTTATCATGTACATTTACTCCTAAATCAATCTTAAAAGGTCCAAGAGGAGTCTCATATCTAAAGCCCATTCCAGCAGAGCTTATAACCCTATTTGAGAACTCCCAAATACCTTGACTCTCTGAAATCATTGTATTATCATTAAAAATAGCCCCTCTAAAGTTTTTATATATAGGAAAATTTACCTCCAAACTTAAGTTGGCAAAGGTAAAACCACCAAAATCACTATCTTTAGTAGGTGACTCTACAACTCCTAATCTATCATAACCATAAGCCCTATTTGTAAAAGCACCTCCTGCAAAAAACTTTTTTGATTCAGGCATACTATTTTTATAGAGCTGAATTGCACCAAGACGACCAACCGATGAAAAAGTAATATCAGATAAAGGGGTATAGATAAATCTTAACTCATCTTCATACTTTAAATATGAGGTACTATCAGAACTATATTGCAATCCATACTCCATATTATGAGAAAAGTAAAAACCATTTTTAGGATTTAGCTTTGAGTCTCTTTTATCGTATATAAATTTTATAAAAGGGTAAATAAGAAAAAAGTGTTTATCAAGAATCTGACTTGCATTAAAAATATCTCTTTGCTCAACACCTAAACCAATACTATTATACCACTCTGAACCTGCATGAATAAGATAGAGCTTATCAAAAGCAACATGCTCATCAAAGTTATGAATATCTCTCTCTTGGGAGTAACCAATAGAGTTTAAAAAGTCTAAATGGTAATCTTTTATAGAGTAGATATAGGGCACAAAAAATCTACTTTCAACTCTCTTTCTATCTTTAGATAGAAGAGTATCAAAAACCAACTTTTTACCATTTCCATGATAGTTACGATACTCCCAATAGAATCTACCTTGAAACTTTAAATCAGTAGCATACCCCAAACCCATTCGAGTATGTATCTTTTTAGAAATCTCTTTATAGATAATATCTACAGGCTTTTTGTTGTAGAGTTTTCTACTATAGTCCAAAGTTAGCTGGTCAAAAGACTCTAAACTATAGAGTGCTTCATAACTCTCCTTTATCTTTTCAATATTAAAAACATCTCCCTCTTCAAAATGTAAACGTGAAAGAACAATATCATCATTCATAGTTGGGGATTTTGTTTTAATGGTTATTTTTCCAAAGTGGCATAATTTTTTCTTTTCTAAATCTATTTTAATATAAGCAATATATTTTTCTAAATCCAAATAGGCTTTAGTAGATAGTTCAGGACTACAGTAGCCCTGTGTAAGTAAAACTTTATGAATATTTCTTTTAGTCTCCTTAAAATCCTTAGCCCTAAAACGCTCTCCTATGTTTAATGTAATAGAGTCACTTAAATCTAAGTCACTATTTACAATAATATCTTTTATAAGAATTGGACGATTCTCTTCTATATTAACAACAATAGTATTATTATCTTTATAGGTGCTAATATTTGCATCATAAAAACCCTCATTTTTATAGAAAAGTGTAAATGTCTCCTTTAATCTAGGGTACATTTTTAAGTTTATCTTAGCTACTTTTTCTTTCCAAAATATAAAAATAGGCTCTTTTTTCGCACCAACTACTGCCTCTAAATCAGAAGTTGAAACAATATTATTTCCTTTGAAGATAATGGGAATAAATGTTGCTTTACTATTGTTAGAACTCAATGATAAAGTTAACAATAATAGTATTAAAATATATCTCATTGAAGTTCTTTCATTAGAGTTAATACTATCTTATCTGTCCATTTCCATAAATCTTAAACTTATACGTTGTTAACTCATTAATTCCCATTGGACCTCTTGCGTGAAGTTTATTGGTTGAAATCCCAACTTCTGCTCCAAACCCAAACACTCCACCATCAGTAAAGCGTGTACTTGCATTGACATATACACAAGCAGCATCAACAGCGTTCATAAACTTCTCAGCTGCCGAATAGTTTTCGGTAATAATAGCTTCAGAGTGACCAGAGCCATACTTACCAATATGAGCTATAGCCTCCTCTATGCCTGATACCACTTTGATATTTAAAATATTAGCCAAATACTCTGTATTGTAATCAACCTCTGTAGCAGGTTCTACAAATATAAACTCTCTTGTTACATTGCACCCTTTAAGTTTTGTTCCTGCATCTACAAAGGCTTTATAGAGCCCAGGAAGTAGTACTCTAGCTATCTCTTTGTCAAGAAGTAGAGTCTCCATAGCATTACAGACCCCAGGGCGTTGACACTTTGCATTAACAGCAATGCTTAAGGCTTTAATATGACTTGCATCTCTATGAATATAGGTATGACATAACCCTTTGTCATGCTTTACTACAGGTACAGAGGAGTTTTTAGAGATAAACCTAATAAGTGCCTCACCACCACGAGGAACAATTAAGTCAACATACTCATCCTCTTTAATAAGCTTAGCCACACCCTCTCTTGTTGCATCAGGAAGTAGTGAAATAATCTCTTTTGGCAATTTATTTTTAACCAAAACCTCTTGAAGTACCTTAGCAATGGCACGATTTGAGTGTTCTGCCTCTTTCCCACCTTTTAAAATAGCAACATTGCCACTCTTAAAACATAAACCAGCTACATCAGAGGTAACATTTGGTCGTGACTCATAGATGACACCCACCACACCAATAGGCACAGAGACCTTCTCAATGCGTAAATTGTCATCATTTACCCAACCCTCTAAGACTCTGCCTACAGGCTCTTTTAGTACAGCAATCTCACGTAGAGAGTTTGCCATGGCTTCTACTCTACCCTCATCTAACAAAAGTCTGTCAAGAAGAGCAGTATCTAAGTTAGCTCTTTTACCTGCCTCCATATCTTTAACATTTGCATTAACAATGGCTTTTGTATTTTCTAGTAGAGCATCTGCCATCTCATTTAAAATTATATTTTTTGTTTTTCCATCTAAAGTTGCAATAATCTGTGTTGATGCTTTCGCTTGTGCTAAAAATTCTTTCATACTATTTTTTCCTTTTTTTATTGACAATTTTATTATATCTTTTTTGCTCTTTTATATCTATAAACATAGGCTATACTTCCCACTATAATTAGAAAGAGTGTTCCCAAAACTATCTCATGAAGATAGCTTTTAATAAGCTCTTCATTCCCACCAATAAAATAACCTAAAAGTGCTAAAACAATAACCCATATTCCAGCTCCAAGAGTAGTGTAAAGCATAAACTTTTTAAGATTCATAGCAGAGAGTCCAGCAGGAAGAGAGACAAACTGACGCACCCCTGGAATAAGCCGTGCTACAAAAGTAGAAAATGAGCCATGCTCTACAAAAAATCTCTCCATCTTCTGAAGCTTCTCTTCTGTAAAGAAGAAGTACTTACCAAATTTTAGCACCCCTTTTCGTCCATACTTTTTAGCCAAGTAGTAGTTAAACAACGCTCCACTTAAAGAGCCTAATGTCCCAATAACAATGGCTAAAGTCAAACTCATATCTCCTTTTGAAGCTAAATACCCAGCAGGTATCATAGCTACTTCACTTGGAAAAGGAAAAAATGTACTCTCTAAAAACATCATTATAAAAATGCCCAAATACCCAAACTCTCGGGCAAAATTTACTATTATATCTACTATCTCTTGCATATCTCTTCTTTAAAATTATTTAATTTTTTCTCATTTGCTTGAATGACCCAAGCCACTCTATTGGCTAAAAATTCTCGCTCTACTTTAGTGATGCCTAACTTATTTAAAATATACTCTCTCTTTTGAACATCACTATAGCTAGAGTCAAACTCATAGCTAAACTCTTTTTCATATTTAATAATATTGGCTTGATTTAAAACCTCTTTAACAGACGAAGCATAAGCTCTAGCCATACCACCTACACCAAGCTTTATGCCACCAAAGTAACGAACTGTTAAAATAGCAACATTTATCATATCTTTACCTCGAAGTACATTAAGAGAAGGTACACCTGCACCACCTTTAGGTTCACCATCATCTGATGAGTTCTCTACTATCTGGTCAAACTCATTAAGGTAACGCAAGGCATAGACAACATGGTTAGCCTTTGGGTGTTGCTCTTTTAGCCTCTCTTGCAGACCATCAAACTGCTCTATTGGGACTAGATGGGTTATAAACTTTGAGCGTTTAACCTCATAGTTAGCTACAAAAGCCTCTTTTACTGTCTGCATTATAGAGATTTTACCTTTTTAGCTATAAACTCTGCAAACTCATCACTGTCATTAAAACATTGTGCTACACGGTAATCATCATACTTTATCTTATTGGCAATTTCACGATGTTCAATATCTAACTCATAAACTGTCTCAGAGTTATCAATAGTAAATGCCAAAGGGTAGATAAGTACTTTTCTGTTGTAAGGAGTACGCAATACATCTACTAAATTTGGCTCTAACCATGCAGAGTTTCCCACTTTTGATTGATAGACCAACTTAATATTTTTAAACTTTATACCTCGTTCATGTAGATATATACGAATGGCAGAGACATTACCCTCTACTTGATTTTGATATGGGTCACCAGCTTTAATAATACTCATAGGCAGACCATGAGCCGAAAGTAGTAAATCATACTCTTGGCTATCGTTGTCTCCTAGAGCCTCTACAATCTTATCTACCGACATCTTTATATAATCATAATCATCATAATAAGGCTCTACCACTCTAATTTTAGGCTCATACCCCAAATCTTTACATCTATCTTCTACATCTTCAACAGAAGAGAGTGTTGTAGTGGTTGAGTATTGAGGATACATAGGAAAGAGTATCAACTCCTCTACCCCCCCCTTTTGAAACTGCTCTAATGCCTCAGTAGCAAAAGGAGGAACATAACGCATAGCAGGGGCAATAGGCATATCTAGTCTACCTCTAAGCTTCTCTACAAGGCTATTTGTAATCTCTGGCAGAGGCGATTTTCCTCCCAAATATTTAACAAAGTTATCCTTTACCTCATCTAGCCGTTTAGTAACAATAATCTCTCTTACCAATGCTCTAATATATCGGTTCATAGTCAAAATGTTCTTGTCCGAAAACATATTTCGCAAAAACATCTCAACCTCATCAACACTATTAGCCCCACCCATATTGAGCAGAAGTAGTCCCCTCTTCATTAAAGCACCTATGAGAACATCATATTATATGGTCGCGAGAGTTGCTCTTGAAGCTTGTGCATACTTACAGTTCGTCCTTCTCTTACAAACTCACGCCCATCTAAAAAGACTAAAATAGTAGGCAAAGAGAGAACTTGATATTGAGCCGAAATCTCTGAATTTTCATGTGCATCTAAAAATATCTGCTTTACCTTTGGAAACTCTTTGTCAAAAAGCTCTCTAAACTTAGGTCGTAGGGCATGGCAAACATTGCAATGCTCTCCTGAAAAATAGACCAACACAGCCAATTCTGATTTAATGGTATCTTGTAACTCTTCTAGTGTCATTTTTTTTCTTTAAATTTTTGGTTTGGATTATATCATATTTAATGTTATTTGGTTATTGATATATTACTTTTCTGTAGGTTCGATTTCATCGAATAAAAAAGTAGAACCCATAAAATAGTTTGTTCGATAAAATCAAACCTACAGAATTTGGATTTATCTCATTGACATTGACATAATTACTCAGAATTATAAGTGCTAGAAAATCAACCAAAAAAGAAGAGAAACAATACAGGGAGTTTATGTAATGAGAGAAGAGTACGATTTTAGTAATTCTATAAAAAATCCTTATGCACAAAAAGAGAAAAAACAGATTTCTATCAATATTGAGATAGATACAATTGCCTACTTTAAATCATTGGCTAAAAAAGTTGGAATACCTTATCAAAATTTGATTAACTCCTATTTAACGGATTGTGCTGTTAAGAGAATTGAGCCTAAATTGCAATGGGGAGCAATTTAATACTATTCCACTCATTTTGTTAGTGTTTTCAGGGAAAAACACCCTACCGATTGGGCATTTGCTCCGTATAAAAATGCTCTCGCTTCCCCTCACAAAACTCCTGCAACCTCATTGGAACGAGTTACTATGCTCAATTAGGTTTATTTCGATTAAATATTTTCAAGATTTCGATACAATCTTTTTTAAAATTTATCTCATATACTACAGTATAACCCTTAAAGGTCATGTCTCTAATATTTTTATCATTAAAGTAAAAAGAGGGTCGATATTTAAATGGATTGTCAGGTATCTCACTAATGTATACTTTTAGTTCATTTTTAAAGTTCAGACTTGCAGAGGGTTTATCTTTTGCAATATAGGCTAATATATTTTTTAACTCACTTTTAAAAGTTGTAGTATGAATTATCTTCATCTAGCCAAACTCTCCACAAAGCTGTCTATCTCTTCCCAAAAATCATCATTGGAAATCATCTCTGCTTTACCACTTTTTATCTCATCTCTAATCTTATGTAGCTCTCTTTGACGCTTATAAAAATATGGGTCATACTCTAGGTTATAATCTTTTTCTATATGAATATTTTCTTGTCTACTCTCTACAAAATTTAAAAACTCTTGCATAAAACTATCTTGTACTTGAACTGTTAAAGTCTGCATGGGTTCTCCTTTGCTAATAAAGATATTAAATTATAACACAACAACCCTATAACCAAAATTTTTAACTATTCATTTTTAGTTTTTCACTACTCTGGAGCGACCGACGAGAATCGAACTCGCGTAACTAGATTGGAAGTCCAATCTGGGGTTGAAGCCCAACACACAGCCATTATGTCACAGTCGCGTTTTTGTAGCTTTTTTGAAAAAGCGATGTGCCAAAGAACAGAAATTCTAACTATACCACCCAAACCACCCCTATCCAAGCGAATCAACTAAAAAAAGTTCCCAAAACCCTTAAAGTAATATAAAATACAAAAAAAGCTAATAGTAAAAAACAGCCCAAG
>JALVXC010000177.1 GCA_027038275.1 Campylobacteraceae bacterium
GACTATTTTGTGTTTATTATCCACAGCCCATTGAGACTTTTAACTATAAATAATCCTTACATAAATAGTGTCTTGAAAAATAAAAAAGAGAGCCAAGCTTAAAGCTAAAAACAGTGTTATATATTTTGTTATCATATTTTTCCTCGTATCTTCTTAAAAGTCTACTACAAAAAAAATTATTGTTAGCTAACTCATTTTTCCATTAAAAAACACAACTTATAAGCTTTTAATGGAAATTTGGTGTTAATTTTGAGGAAAAAGAGGAATTTTTAGGAAAATAGAGTGAAGAGATTAGATTTCAATAAGAATAAAAAAATTGGATAGGAGAGATTAAGTCAAAACATTATAAAATACTTAAAACAGATACAAAAATTCCGAAGTTGGCTATTTTTTGCCGAAGTTTAAAAGAGGTAGTTGAGTGAAAAAGAGAGCAAAATTAGAAGAGATTAAACGACATTTTGAAGCTACAGAGAGACTCACTACCAAAGAGCTTTGTCAAAAAATATCTTTGGGTGAGCGAACACTTAGAAACTATTTATCTCTTCTTTTAGAGGAAAATCTTATTGTCGCAGTTGGTCAAACCAATAGACGATATTATCAGCGAAACTATGCTATTGATGAAAAACCTATCGTCTTAGCTGTGTTGCAAAACGGTAAACAGGTTGGCATACTCTCTTTTTCTTATGTAAAGGGTTATATTTTTTCCTATAGCCCAAACTATAGAGGAGAGAGGTTTCCTATGTTGGAGGAGATGGTTAACTATGGTTATGCTCTTTTTCCCTTTTTTGAAAATCTTATTCCAGAAAGCAGACGACGAGAGAGGCTTTTGTTAAAAGATGGTGCTGTTTTGAACCCTTTGGAGTTGTTATTGGAGTTAGATAATACACATGGCAATTTAGATTTTGTAAGGTTAATAGATTTAGATATGCCAAAAGAGCCAAGCAAGATACCCTCTTGGAAAACGCTCAAAGGTGCTATCTTAGATAATAACTCCTATGTTAACCTTTTAGAGTATAGAGTAGATATTGCAAAAGAAGTACTCAAAGCAAAATCACAAAGTAGAGAACTCTACTCTTCGCTTAGTGGGTATCAACATAAGATAGATGTAAACCTTGATACTAAAGAGAAAAGAGTCTATCGTGTAAACAAAGAGAGTGGAGAGTTGGCACACTATTTACTAAAACCTTATGCTTCTGATAGACGAATTAAACACACACCCTATTTGGCACTCAATGAACATCTTTTTATGACATTTGCTAAAAACGAGTTAAAGTTAGATGTACCTTTTACAGCTATTTTGGTTGGAGAAAATCGTGATTTTTACTTTTTAACAAAACGTTATGATAGATATAGAGGCTATAAGTATAATCAGTACGATTTTGCTCAACAACTTGGCATAGAGAGTGAAGATAAGTACGATATTACAATGGTGAGTATTTTAAAAAAGTTTAACAGTTTAGTAGCAAGTAAAAAGAGTAAAGAGAATCTGTTTCGTTTTCTTGTCTATGCAACTCTAATTAAACATGGTGATTTTCATGCTAAAAATATTGGGCTTATTGAGATAGACAAAGGCAAATGGGAACTTGCTCCACTCTATGACATTATAAGTACCTATGTCTATGAGGGAAAAAAGAGTGATGACTTTGGTATTGAGTTTTCAGATAAAAATCCTAAGAAAAGAGGGTTTAGATATGAAGAGTATTTAGAGATGGCAACACTGTTGGAACTCTCTCAAAAGAGATGTAACTTGTTGCTAAGAGAGGTTATTAAGCGTTTTTTGGTCTATTTCCCAAAGTATATTGAGGCAACAAAAGAGTTTGAGTCCGATTTGGGCTATACTCACCTTTTGAGTAAAAAGCTTAAATTTTTGTATGATATTAAACTTGCTGAATTTAGAAAGCTTGGGGTTTTTGATGAGGTTGGGTTGGATTAGGTGTTGATATTTCTTCTTAATCTCTCATATACACTCCCACATAAGAATGATAAAGAATTAGCTTATCAAATACTCAGGCACAACTCCATAACGCTCAAAGACCATACTATAACTAGCTTGACCACCACTTAACGCATATAGCTCTTCATCATAATCCAATATTTCAGCAAGTGGTACATAGATGTCTCCTAGATTATGTTCGTTGCCTCCTCTTCCACACGCTATCCCTCTTCGTTTAGTAATATCGGCTAAGACAAGCTTTCTTATCTCTTCTGATTTAACCTCAATATCAAGCTTCATAATCGGCTCTAACAGTATAAACTTTGCTTCTCTTAGTGCCTCTTTGGTTGCTTCATATCCTGCTCTTTTAAATGCCTCATTGTCTGAGTAAACATCATGATAACTTCCATTATAAAGCGTTGCTTTTATATCTATCATGGGAAAACCATCACCTATCCCCTCCTGTAAAGCCTTTTGAATGCCTTGATTAATAGGGTAGATAAACTCTTTGGGTACAACACCCCCTTTTGTCTCATCTACAAACTTGTATCCTGCTCCTAGCTCTTGTGGTTCAAATTTTAGAGAAATATCGGCAAACTTCTTTTTTTTCTTGTAAAGATACTCTTTGCATAAAGCTGTTTTTATGGTTTTATAGTAGAGCATTTGAGGCTCTTCTCCCTCTACATCTAAAAGAGAAGAGTCCATTAAATTAGCAATTATCTCCTTTAAATGAAGTCTACTCTCTCCATAAATAAAAATATGCTCATCATAAAAAATCTTACAGAGTGGATTTTTTTGAGCTATATCTTTAACAGCAGAGGAGACGATATATCTATTTTGAGAGTTATTAACTACTACTTTAGCTACAAAAAGAAATTTTATCTCTTCAACTTTTTCCAATATAACTTTATAATTTGGGTCACAAAGAGTATCACCTACTTTTCCTTTTAACCCAACAATATAAACCATCTCTCCTGCAACTACTCTATCTACCTCTTCTCTTCTAATAGAATGAAATTTTAACAATCTCCTAGCCTTCTCCTCTATATTTTGAGTAGTGTTATAGATAGCTGAACCTGATTTAAGAGAGCCACTATAGAGACAAACCACACTCAACTCTCCTACAAATGGGTCAGTTTGTTGAGCAAACACTACCCCAACAAAGGGTTTGTTTTCATTGGCTTGAAGTGTTATCTTTTTATGACTCTCTATCTCTGTAGCTTCCATACTCAAAGATGGAGAGGGAAGATACTCCACTACAGCATTGAGTAGTTTTTTTATCCCTTTGTCCTTAGAGATACAACCAAGAAGTACAGGTGTTACAGACATTGAGAGAGTAGATACTCTAATAGCCTCTACTATCTCCTCATCATCTATCTTGCTATCTTCTAAAAACTTCTCCATAAGCTTTTCGTTACCCTCAACTATAGAGAGTTGTTCTATCATTTTCTTTCTATAGGCTAGAGCTTGGGGCATTAACTCTTTACGAATCTCATGCTCTGTAGGTCTATCTCTATGAAATAGCGTATACTCTTTGACCTCATGCCAAATATACTCTCTCATACTAATCAAATCAATCAGCCCCTCAAACTCCTCTCCCTCTCCAATAGGAAGTTGTGTTATAAGTGGTATGGTCGAAAATTTAGCCTCTATCTGTTTAATTGTAGTGGAAAAATCAGCACCTTTTTTCTCTATCTGCCCTACAAATATCAAAGAGGGTATCTGATGTTTTATCTGCATTTTATGTAGCTCTATCATCATAGGCTCTATATCTGAAATTGCAGAAACTAGAGTAATACCACCATCTATAACTCTCATGGTATCTAAATCAAAAAGAGAATTAAATTGTATAACATTAATCTCTCTTCCTAGCCAACTCTCAGTTGTAACAGGTGTGACTATTACGGTATTAATGTCTCCTCCACATTCCATTAAATCTAAATTATCTATAAATTCATCTTGATACTCTTCATTGTTCATATAAGATAGTAGTTTTTCTGTAAAGACAATTTTCACTTTTTGATTGTCTGAAAAGATAGTAATATTTCGTATCTTTTTTAATCTATTATAAAGTTTTGTTTCTATAATTTTTAGGGGGAGTTTGTCTCCATTTTTTTTAGTTTGATTCATTTTTCAACCCACTCATCTACCAATATCGAATATATATTTAAATCTCTCTTCTTTCCATTAATGGATATATCATGACGCAACACACCATCAAGATTAAAACCTAGTTTAAGAGGAATGTTAGAACTACGATGGTTATCAATATCACAGCGTATTGTGATTTTGTCTAAAGCATAATATTTAAATCCAATATCCACTATCTTTTTTACAGCTCTTCTCATAATTCCTCTACCTTGGTGGCTCTCATCTAGCCAATAACTAATCTCTGCTTTTTTAAGTAATCTGCCTTCTATCGCAAAAATTCCTACTTGTCCTACCATTTTATTGTTGTAAAAAATAAAAGTATTAACTATCTTTCCTTTTGCATACTTTTCTAAAGTAATCTCTATGATTCTTTTCAACTCTTTACTATTTTGTCGCTCATCATCCCACAACATCCATCTTTTGATATGATTTTTATTTTTGTTAGATAACAAAAGAAACTCTTCTGTATGGTAAGTGTGTACTAGCTCTAGGTGTACCTCTTTGTCTATTTGTATTTTAAACATTTTTTTCCTTTCGAGTAGGGTGTTTTCCCCTGAAAACACCGTCATATAATATTTCAATTTTCCATTATCATATATTTGGTTTAGACGGTGTTGTCGGGGACAACACCCTACAGTAATTTCCAATCAAAAATAACCTATATAAACACCGTAAAATAGGCATTTTAGACTACACAATCAAGACACAAATTATTACTATAATTTCCACATGAGAGATATTTTTTTTCTTCCTATTTTTTAGTATCTTCTCATAATGTCCCAATAGTTTCTACCTCATATTTTTTTATCTGCCACAGCCGATTAGGCATGGTAGGAACTTACACTTTTTTCCTACCCAAAAACCAATAACCAAATAACCCAAAGAGTAAAATAGTCAATGGATTAAATATCTTTTTCCATAGAGGGTGTTTTATTTCATCTATTACAGCCAATATCTCTTCATCTTTTTGTAATTTTTCATCTAATAACTCAAAAATTTTAGGATTGACTCTTAAAGCATCTGTTACAAAACTTTTATCTTCTCTAAAGTTAGCATCTATCTCCTCCCAAATATTTATATTTCTACCCAATGCTTCTAATAGAAACTTTGGGTCTTGTCTTAGTGAAGTGTCAATATAAGCAAAAAGAGCATCAGAATAGACATCACTATAGTAACCATCTACTGCCTTTAAAACTACTTCTTTATCTTTTTGTAGACGTTTACTTGCAAATTGTAAAGTAAAAGGGTCTTGCTCTATGGCTTTTAGTACCATCTCTTTATTATCTCTCAGAGTTTCATCTGCATATTGAAAAGCGTAAGCCTGTTGCATTGTCGCTGTTAGAACTATCTCTTTGTCTTTTGTTAAAGATTTATCTGCCCATCTTAAACCATGACCGTAATTAGCAACTGCTTTTAATACTATCTCTCTATCGTTTAGAAACTCTTTATCTATGTTATATAAATCTGAACCATTTAAGGCTACAGCTTCAAGTGCTATCTCTCTGTCTTTTTTTAATCGACTACTTGCACACTCATAACCACTCCACCCATATTTAGAAAGAGTAGCTAAAAGAACCTCTCTATCATCTCTAAGACGTTCACTTGCATACTGTAACTCTGAACCATTTCTCTTTACAAGTTGAAGTACGAACTCTTTGTTGTCCTGTTGCTCTTTTGTCGCATATTTTAATCCTAAACCTACCTCTTTAGTCACTGTCAATATAAACTCATTATCACTTAGTAGAGAGTCATCTATGCAATCAAAAAGCCAATAGCTCTCATCTTCATATTTTTTTAAACTTTCCAAGACAAATGTTTTGTCTTTAAGTAGCGTATCATCTACATTACAAAAAATATTACTTGGAAAGTTACCATTCTCAAAAGCAACTTCAATAACTTCTCTATCTTTTTGTAGACTCTTATCAATATAAGGAAAAATACTTCCTTCATCATAATGTGCCTTTAGAATTTCAAGAACAAACTCTTTATCTTTTTTTAAACTTTCATCTGCAAATTGAAATACATAACCTTGTTCATTTGAATTCTTCATAGCAAAACGCACCACGTCTTTATCTTTTTTTAATTCATCTCCAGCATGTTCTAAAATATATCCAAATCCTCCCTCCATCAGATTTAATACCAGTTCCTTATCTTTTTTAAAAGAATCATCAGCATATTTGAGTGCATCAGCGTTTATACTAAGTGCTGTCATAACAATCTCTTTATCTTTTTTAAAAACTTTGTCAACAAATTGTAATGGAGTGGTTAGCAGAAGTAGAGACCTATTTTCATCTTTTATAAAACAAGCTTTACTCATCATTTTCAATACAATCTCTCTGTTAGCTTTTAAAGTTTCACTAGCAAATCTTAAAGGGCAACTGTCAGGTTTATTAAAAGCTTCTAGTAGTTCTTGTTTCGTTTTATATTTGACTTCTGTGGCATTTAATGTATATAGACTTAGTAGTGTAATTACTATACCTATTAATGTTGTCTTTCTCATTTTTTCCCTTTTTTATATCTTAATTAAAAGTCTACTAAAAAAAAATTATTATTAGCTAACATAATTTTCCATTAAAAAACACTATTTATGGGTTTTCAATGGAAATTTAGTGTAAATTTTAAGGAAAAAGAGGAATTTTTAGGAAAATAGGCTACAACTCATTTAAAATCAATACGCTTATATTTCCCCATCTTTACCTCTTTGTCTATTTGCAATAGCACCTCATCTCCCCCATCTACCATCGCTTTACTCTCTTCTACATCAATAATCAAAGCGTTATCATTCTCTGCAACAAAGAGCCTATAGAGTTCCTCTTCCTCTAAGTTCCAAATGGAAAGACCTTTTTTCTCATCTACATAGATATTTACTCTATATTTTCCATTTGGAGCTACAACCGAACGAATCATGTCATCATAATAGTTTTCATCACTCAAATATTGAGTTTTAGATTTATATAGAAACACTCTCTCTTCTCTGTCCCAACAAAAAAGTTTTAAATTATTAGAATAGAGCGTAACATAGCGATTATCGGTACTAATCTCTATGGTCAAAAATTTGTGACTATGCTCGTTTATGTGATACTCTATGTTCTCTAGTCGATTACCTGTAGCAATATCCACTATCTCTATGGAACTTATTTTTCTGTTCCAGCTTCTGTCTCTGTCTAAAGCATACATTACTAAAGAGCCATCCCAACTCATAGTTGGAGCATATATATCATACTCATGGCATGAGATTCCCCTAGACTCTACTAACTCTAAACTCTCTATATCCCACCTCATAACCATTCCACCAGAGAGTATGGCTACAAG
This sequence comes from Campylobacteraceae bacterium, assembly GCA_027038275.1. Classification (GTDB taxonomy): domain Bacteria; phylum Campylobacterota; class Campylobacteria; order Campylobacterales; family Sulfurovaceae; genus UBA1140. The sequence continues at coordinate 7,397 of JALVXC010000177.1, forward strand.
ATAGCGTCCATCGGGTGTGACACGCATAGATACAACAGAAACATACTCTTTATCTATCTCAAAACTATATAGCAACATGGAACTCTCTACCTCATACATCTCAATAGAGGTCTCGGTCATAGTTTCATGAACATAGTTTGAAGAAGCAGAAAAAAGATACCTATTGTCGGCTGTAATGGTTACAGCAGAAACAGACTTCTTCCCCTCTCCAAATGTTCCAATAAGCTCTACCTCTCTCATATCCCAAAGAGCTATCTGCTGAGTAGTGAGTACAGAGAGCAAATAGCGACTGTCAAGACTTATATTAAGAGGTGGTCGTTTTAAAAAACCTCCATGACCACACCCTAAACGTACATGAGTTAAGTTCTGATTGCTATAGATTGATTTTGTAAACTCTTTGAGCAGTTTAGTACTCTTTATGTTATACATCTGTAACCCATTTAATTTTGTATAGATGACTATCTGCTCATGAGTTAAACGTGTAAAAAGCACTCTATCTTCTCTTTTAAGCTCCAAACTAGCTATAGAAGTCACCTCTAACTCATTCATCATCAAAATTACAACACCATCTTCTAAAGTTACAACTAAATAGCTCTCATCTTCACTAAAAGCCAAATCTTTAATATTCTGCTCTGTCTCATAAATATTATGCAAATATCTACCTGTATGAAAATCCCAAACTTTAACCTCTCCATCATCTCCTGCTGATACTATCTTCTCTGTATTTTTTGTAAACATCAAAGCTGTAACTGCTCTACTATGAGCATTTTCAATACTCCAAATTTTTTTCAATGGTTGCTTTGTATACAAGACAATGTTTCCCTCTACTGAACCTGCAATAAAATAGAAGCCTTTACTATTGTAACTCAATACATTTACGCTATTATCATCCCAAATAAGCTTCTCTACTAAGGCATATTTTTTCATATTGCTAATAACAATTTTTTCATCAAAAGCTACAAGGAACGTATCATCTTTAGGAGAGATAGCTATTGCTTGAATAAGATAGCCACAAGAGTAATAATGTGCATGAAAAATTTTTGTTTTAACAACAGACTCAATCTTTTTATTGGGTATATTTATCTTTGCTATTTCTCCTAAAATAGCATCAAAAACAAGGGCAAAAGAGCTATCTGAACTCACAACTATCTCATGTTGTTTTTTATATCTTTTATGAGGGAAAGAATAGTCATATTTTTTAGTTAATATACTCTCCAATCTTCCAGTAGAGGTACTCCAAAAAGATACAACTCCACTTCTTGTAATACTTATAATAGTAGAGCCATCAGGAGTTATATCCATACTATCTAAGGGTTCTGATAGTCTATAATAAAATTTACTTTTATCTGTATATCTGTATATTTTTCTTTTTTTTGAATTCATTTTTTTCCATTATCATATATTTGGTTTAGACTACAATAGATTGTCATTAAATTTAAAACCTTATTTATACCTATTCTTGCTTCGAGAGAGAAAATCCTCTTTAGAGACTACCAAAAAACTCTCCTCTAACTCATGCTTAACCAACTTTGACTTCTTAATAAGTTGGTGCATAACTCGCTCTTTATTTACGCTATTTTGCCATTTGCACTCAATAAAACAGATATGCCTCTCGTCCATAACAACAAGGTCTATCTCCTCATTTTTGTTCCACCAACGACCAACTTTTTTTGGGATAAAGTCGATATATTTTGAAGGGTTATACAGAATATCTTCAGCCACAAAATCCTCAAAAGCAAAAGAGACAAATCGGTCATTAAAGTTCATCTCTATCTCGTCAATTACACTATCTATCTGATTTATCTCTAGTTGATTGTAGTTTTTATAGACATAGTAGAACCAAAAGTTTAAAAATCTATCTTTAAATTTGTATCGTCCCATTTTGCTTTTAAGAGGGTTGCTCTCTGTAATGGGTATCTCCTTTACCAAAATATCTAAATCTATAAGTTTTGCTAGGTAGCGTGTAATATGGGTTGAGGGTACTTGAAGTCGTGAGGCTATATCTCCTATTTTGGTCGAGCCTTTTGAAATGGTCTCTAAAATCGAAAAGTAGGTTGAGACATCACTCAACTCCTGCTTTAGCAAAAAGTTCCCCTCACTATAAAGAAACGCATTTTTATTTAAGATATTGCGGCGAATATTCTCCATAAAGCTTCTACTCTCATCATAGAGTTCTAAATATTTAGGAACTGTTCCAAAAGAGGCAAAGATATTCATCTCATCTTCTCTTGAAATAGAGGGTAGAAACTCTCTAATGTATCTAAAGGCTAACTGTTTTAGATGAATATTGGTTGTTCTTCTACCATAAAGAGGAGCAGAGTAGTCTAGTATCTCTGAGTGCATCATCGAAATAACCGAACCAGAGAGGATTAGATGAATATTTTGGTGTTGGAGTTGCATATCCCACAGTCGTTGTAGTTCACTTGAAAAGGCTTTGTCTATCTTACATAAGTTCTGATACTCATCAATTACCAAGACCAACTTTTGCTTAAAGTCATACTCATGGAGCAGTTCAAAGAGTTGTGTAAAACTCTCTAACTTTATATCTTTTAAGTAGGGTTTGTTTATGAGTTTTAGGAGTTGAGGTTTAATGTTCTCTAGCTGTATTAAAAAGTTTGCTTCAGTGGCATAGACAAAGAGAAGAGGCTTATCTTTGACATACTCATAAATCAATGCCGTCTTTCCAACTCGTCTACGACCATAAATCACCGTAAATGCAGAACCTCTCTTTTGATACTCCTGCTCTAATGTTTTTAGCTCACTTTTTCGATTATAGAACATTATGTAGCCTTTCATTATGTTTTGTTTCATAATTATAGGCTACTTTTGATTTGATGGAGTTAAATCACTACATAATCCTACCCCAAGTGTTCGTCATGCTCACTTCTTCATCATTCCAAATTTCAATAAGATTATAAACATCTCGTCTAGTTGGAGTTATGTATTAAACCGATAAAAAACAGCTCTAATCCTATCTAAAAAAATCTCTCTATATCGCTCTTTAGCTTCATTGCTTAAAAAAGAGTTATCGAGTAGTTTAAGTGTTGCTTTCTCTTTGGATAAAAAATCTTCTATGACCCCCTCTGCCATCTTTTGAGGTATTTCCAATATTTTAGAGAACATCATAAAGTCATCATAAGCATAAAATCCATTAGCCTCAAAACTCTTGCTCTCATACTCTTTAAAAAGCTCTAAAGCAGTTCTTGACTCATTGGGCAGATGTAAAGAGCTAGAGAGTAAATCATAAGCAGGAGAGAGACCATACTCTTTTGTGCTTCGTTGTAGTACTGAAAAATTTTTCAGATGGGCATCGCCATTGCCTACTAAGTAGTTAAAAAGTATCAACTTAAAAAACTTCAAAAGCTCTATTTTATAGGAAGGAAGATACTTTTTAATAAGCCCTCCCATCTCTTCATAAGAGTAGTCATATTTGTAGTTTTTACCATGTGACTGTTCTGTTTGTCTAGCTAAAGAGGAGAAATCTTCTTGTTTTATCTTTGCTCCATCTACTCTATCAAATCTTTTTGTAATATATGCTAACTCCCCATCACTAAAGGCTATTAGAGCATTTTTAGCTGTCTCTAGCTTAAAGACTTGACTTGCTAACTGCATAGTAAAGTGTTCATTTTTAGCTACATCTGTGAGTAGCTCACCATAATCCATTAACGGTACAGGTTTTAGTATATAGACTCCATCTGTTGAGGTGGGTATTAACTTTTTGTTCTCTATCTTCAAAGAGATTTTATCTTGAACTCCCGAGATAGACATCTGCTCAGACAACTCAATAGTAGCAGAGATAAACTCTTTTTTGTCGAAATCTAAAGTGGTTGAGACTTTTTGAGTAGCAAAGAGAGCCTTTTTGCACTTTTTACAATAGACCTCTTTTGTTAAAACAAAACACCCTAAACATCTCATAAAGACTCTTTTATGGTAACTGTTCCAATGGTATCATAGGTTGCTGTCTTAATTAGTCGTGTAAACTCATCATCTTCATCAATTTTAAGTCTTTTACATTGAATCTTTTTTAAATTTCCTTCGGCTAAAAGATTAGCAAAAAAGGGGTGTAGATGCTTAGAGACAAAAGGCTCTTTTTGTTTTGGTAATGTTAAAGAGATGGCTGTTGTCTCTTGATTGTTTAAAAACTTATTATCGTACAAAAAAGTATAGTTTGCTCCATCAAACTCTAAAGTTCCTGCTAAGAGTTTACCATCATAAACATAGGCTATCATCATTAAATACCTTTAACTTTAATCTCTATGGTTAAACCCAATGTGTCACATATTTTAAAAAGTGTATCTATGGTTGTACTCACTTTTGCTCTTTCTATGTCAGAGAGTTGTCGTGTAGATAGTTCACTTAAAAGAGCTAACTCCACTTGCGTTATATTTAACTGTTTACGCCGTTTTACAATTAATTTACCTATCTCTTCTCTATTCATTATATATCTTTTATATGTAGTATAGTTCATATCTACTTCTATTTTATTAGTTTTTTGTTTAATTTGTGGTTAAATATGTAGTATAGTTCATATTTTATTTATTGGTATATCAAACACACCCCACAGAGACAACCTCTTTTGTCTCCACACAATAAGCACTCAACTTCCTATCTTCTCCTCGTCCACAACCTGTATCGAGACAGACAAAGTTTTCTCCAATCAACACTTCATCTTGTGGGGTGTAGTGGTTTTGTTTTTTCATGCTATCCCTTTTAATTTTTTTATAACCTGAGTTCGACGGAATATTCTATCCACAAAAGCCTATAAATAGGTAAGATTTTCAAAATTAAATTCGTAGGACTAGTCGTAGCTAATTCAAGAATTTTATTTGGGAAAGATTGCCTATTTCTAGGCTTCCCTATGGGTTTTACGAGGTTTCCCATATACTTAGACAGATTTTTTTGAATTAACTAGTTAGTCCTGCAAAAATCTGTCGTTGCCTATGAAAAACCTCGTAAAATTGTGGATAGGATATTCCGTCGAACTCAGGTTTATAATTTATAGCGTGGGTTTATCCAACCCACGCTACCCCTATAAAATCCCATTCCTTTTCAATATAAGAAGAACAGCTCCTCCAAATACAAAAGTCAGAACTCCCAATAGAAACAGAGTTACACTCATAGAGTAAAACTTAATAACTCCACCAAAAATAATTAACAACAATCCATATATAAACCGACCTAAAAAACTCTCTATAGACAAGATGGTGGCTCTATGTTCAGAGTCAACAATTCGGTTGATATAGTCTGTAACAACTATAACTCTAAAACCTCGTATAAACTGCTGTAAAAATATAATCGTAAAACTAAAAAGGTAAATAAACTGACTCATGAGCAAGTAACTTACCGAAACCAAAAGTGTCAACATCACTAACGAATAGCTATCACCTATGAAGCTCTCTATTTTATGGGCATACTTTGAACTGTATCCTGCGACCACTTGAAAAGAGGCAAAAACCACACCAAAGTAAACAATATCAAGACCTGAAAGCCTAAAATAGTCCTGATAAAAAGGAAAAGCTGTCTGATTAAACCCCATAATTACAGCTGAATAGACAATTATCCATCTTAACTTTTTATTTTCACGGAGAAGAGTTTTAGACATAATCCATAGCTCTTTTGCATACCCTTTTTTTACAATAACTTTGGTTCTCTTTGGCTCTTTTAGTGAATAAGCAAGAGGTATCAATATAAAGTAAAATGGCAAACTCGCATAAACCGTAAAACGCAACTCAAGTGAAGCTATTAGTCCACCGACAATACTTGAAAATGCCACACTCATTAGATTATAAAAAGTTATATTTCCCCATATCTCTTTGTATTCATCGGTTCTACCTAACTCTTTTAATGTGTCATAAACCAGTGCCATATTAGCTCCAGAAAGAAAGGCAATTCCCACGCCTATAAAAAGTTCACTTATAAAAAATGACCAAAAATCACTGCTTAAACAGAGTCCTACAAGACCCAAAAACTCTATACTACTTCCTAAAACAAGACTCTGCCTTCTACCATAAAGGTCTGCAAAGTACCCCGATGGTACTTCAAAAAGAACCACTGTAAAAGCAAAAATTGCTTGAAGATAGATTGCTTGGGTTAAAGTCAATCCGTTCTCTTGTACAAATATTATAAAAATAGGTGCTACAAACACCATGCCATTTAAAATTTGGTATAGGTACATTTTTTTAATATTTTGTTCTAATTCTTTCATATACAGCTCCTTTATCTATTAGCTAATACTAATTATCTCAATTTTTTATGATTGCCTATTTGGTTTAGACGGTGTTGTCAGGGACAACACCCTACAATAGATTGTCATCAAAAACAACCTATATAAACACCGTAAAATAGACATTTTCTCTACACAATCAAGACACAAATTATTACTATAATTTCCACATGAGAGATATTTTTTTTCTTCCTATTTTTAGTATCTCTTCATAACGTATAAATAGTTTCTACCTCATATTTTTTTATCTGCCACAGCCGATTAGGCATGGTAGGAACTTACAATTTTTTCCTACCCAAAAACCAATAACTAAAAAACCCAAAGAGTAAAATAGTCAAAGAAACCTATTTGTTTTCCTTGTTTTAATTTTGGTGCGATAGCAATCGCACCCTACTCTTTCAAATACTCATCAGCCTCAATCTCCTCACCATTTACCATTACATGAGTAGCAATTCCTCGTCTGCAAAGCTCTTGGCAGTCCATCCAAAAATCTTTTCCAATAAGTAGCTGTTCAAACTCCTCTTGGGTTAAAAAACCCTGCTTGACCACCATATCATGCCGAAATTTAGTAAGATGTTTATCTGTATGCTCCATTTTCATTTTTATATCTCCTCCCTTTCCCCTTGCTACTGAACTATAGTTGTGAAACATCAGTTCAGAGTATGGGTAGACAACCCTCTTTTCTGCCATACAAAATATTACAGCACCCATACTATAACCATGATTGTCAAGATAGGCAGTGGTTCGATTGTAAAACTTCTCTTTTATCAAGTTAAAAAACTGTTGTCCCTCTGTTATGCTTCCTCCATTTGAGTTAATAACTAGCTCCAATATATCATTAGAAGAGGCTTCTCTAAGTTGATAGAAGAGAGAGTGTAAATCTTTTCTATCACTATGAAAGTTTCCAATATAGAGACGATAGCGTCTATAGTTGACTCCTGAAACTCTAAAAAGAGGCTTTTTCCAAAAAAAGAGTCTGTTAAAGACAAGAGCATGTAGAAATTTTCGTTTTTTTAAAAGAGTATCTAGTTTAAAAAGTCTTTTCTCATAGCTATCTAAGCACTCATACTCCTCTGTTTTATAATTGTATCTCTCTATTTTTATTGTAGATATCTGTTTAGCATAGAGTGAGTGATACTCTGTATCCATGATTTTGTGCTTTTCTATCATCTCTTTCCCCTTTTTTATATTTACTAATTAAAAGTTTACTAAAAAAAAATTATTATTAGCTAACATAATTTTCCATTAAAAAACACAATTTATAGGCTTTTAATGGAAATTTGGTGTAAATTTTAAGGAAAAAGAGGAATTTTTAGGAAAATAGACTACAAATCATTTAAAATCAACACGCTTATATTTCCTCATCTTCACCTCTTTGTCTATTTGCAATAGCACCTCATCTCCCCCATCTACCATCGCTTTACTCTCTTTCATATCAATTCTATTGGGTATATCTAATCTTACTATTTCTCCCAATAAAGCATCAAAAACAAGGGCAAAAGAGCTATCTGCAACTATCTCATATCTGTATATGTATATATTTTTCTTTTTTTTGAATTCATTTTTTCCATTATCATATATTTGGTTTAAACGGTGTTGTCAGGGACAACACCTTACAGTAAATTTTCATCAAAAATAACCTATATAAACACCGTAAAATAGGCATTTTAGACTACACAATCAAGACACAAATTGTCACTATAATTTCCACATGAGAGATATTTTTTTCTTCCTTATTTTTGGTATCTTCTCATAACGTCCCAATAGTTTCTACCTCATATTTTTTTCTCTGCCACAGCCGATTAGGCAAGGTAGAAACTTACACTTTTTTCCTACTTAGAAACCAATAACTAAACAACCCAAAGAGTAAAATAGTCAATGGATTAAATATCTTTTTCCATAGAGGGTGTTTTAGCTCGTCCATAAGCTCTAAAATCTCTTTGTCTTTTTTAAAATCTTCTCGAATATACTTAAATATATTTGGCTGAACTCTCAAAGCCTCCATAACAAACTCTTTATTGTTATATAGTTTGCTTCCAAAATAGTACTCATGATAACGGAAGATGTAACTACTATCATATTTAATTCCACAGCACGATAGAACTCTTTTATTAGCTAAAGCTTTAAGAACTATCTCTTTGTCATTTTTGAGACTTCTATCCACCCCATGAATGGCTGTAAAGTTCTTTGCAATGGCTTTTAGTATAAACTCTCTATCTCTTTTCTGTTTTGGTGTAGCATAGTCCATTCCATACCCTGTCTCTTCAATACATTTGGTTATAAACTTAGTATCATTTTTAAGCTCACTATTAAAAGAGTCCACAACATCAATATCATTTTTTAGAAGTTTTAAAATAAACTCTTTATCTTCTGTTCCAAATCTATAAATGGCGTTGTTTTTTCTTAATGCTTGAATTAGTAAAGCTTCACTATTTTGAAATCTATCACTAGCATAAATAATTGCAAGTCCGTTCTCCCTAATCGCCTCTTTTACTACATGCTCATCATCTTGCAGACGGCTACTTGCATACTCTAAAGCAGTTCCATCACGCTTAACAGCCTCTAGTACTATAGCTTTGTCATCTTGTAATTTTTTATCTACATACTGTAGAGCTTTTGGGTAACGTTGAATGGCATTTAAAACCAAAGCTCTGTTACTTTTTTGTTTTTTTGTAGCATACTCAAAACCATATCCACTCTTTTTTATAGCCTGAGTTATAAAAGTGCTATCTTTTGTTAGATTTTTATCTATATATTTCCATATACCCTTATTTCTTTCAAACATAAAGTCAAGGATATCTCTTATTACTCTCTCCTCTTTATCTCCACTCTCTTCTTTGTAGGTTAATGCTTGTAGTATAAATGCTTTATCATGTTTGAGACTTTTATCAGCATACTCAAAAGCAGAATCATTACTGCTAATAGCTCTAAGTACAACCTCTTTATCTTTTTTAAGTCGGTCAGATACATACCTTAACGCACTACCATTAACTCCAACAACTTCTAAAACAAACTCTTTATCATCTTTTAGAGAACTATCAGCATAATCAAAAGCATATTCATCTTTTTTTACTGCTTTTAGTACTAACTCTTTATCTTTTTTTAAAGAGTCATCAGCATATTTTAATTCATTTCCAGAGTTACCATTTTCAATAGCCGTTAGAACAACTTCTCTATCTTTTTTAAGTGAACTATCTGCAAACTCTAAAGCGTAAGAGTTTAGACGAATTGCATTAAGCACCAACTCTCTATCTTTTTTCTGCTCATCTGTAGCGTACTCTAATCCATATCCACTCTCTTTAAGTACAGGCATATAGATATTAGGGTCAGTCTGTAGCGATGAGTCGATATATTTTATAAAATATGGGTTTTTTTTGAGTATCTCTTTAATAAATACTCTATCATGAGCTATGCTCTTAGGAGCATTTTTCAATGCTACTGAATCATGAGGAGCAAGATAACGCACAATCTCTTCATCTTTTTTAAACTTTTCATTGAGTTGTTTATAGACCACCCATGGTCTAAACTTGATAATCTCCATAATAAATGCTCTGTCATTTCGCAACGACTCATCCATCTCACCCACTACATCAGAATCCTCTTTAGCTGCCATCATAACGAACTCTCTATCTTTTTTAAGTTCATCTCCCACATAATTGAAAATAAAATTATTTTTATTAAGAGCATAGAGCATGAGTTTCTTGTCATTACGTAGCTCTTCACAAAGATAATTTATATTATATATATTAATATCAATAATATCTTTAGCAAAATCTCTATCACACTTTAAAGAACTATCAGCATATTCAAGAGTACCAAGAGAACCTCTTAATGCAGTAACTATAACCTCTTTATCTTTTTTTAGCCTATCACTTGCATACTCCAACGCATCACGATTGTTACTTATTGCCTGTAGTATTAACTTTTTGTTATCTCTTTGTTTATCTGTAGCATATTCTAGTCCATAACCAGTTGACTTAATAAGAGAGAGGATAAACTCATTGTCTTCTAAAAATGATGTATCTACATACTCCAAAAGTTCAATACCCTCTTTTAGTGCATCTATAATAAATTGTTTATCACTCAACAGACTTTGGTCTATGTTACCAATCACTTCATCGAGAGAGTAGCCTCTATATGGTGAAACGGAGAGATATTTCAAGATAACATCTCTATCTTTTTTAAGTCTAGGGCTTATATAGTCAAAAACTTCAGGTTTCTCATGTATTACACTTAACATTAACTCTTTATCATCTTTTAAATTTTCATCAGCATACTCTATACCACATCCACTATGCAGAAGTGAAGCTCTTACTATCTCTTTATCTTCTTGTAATTTAGTGGGAATATCGTACATAACGCAAACCGAATTGAGACCATTGATTACCTCCATTACTATCTCTTTATCTTCTTTGTAGATAGCATCTATCTCATCCCAATCATTTTGAGTAAACTCCCAATCATTTATCTTGCTAATAACCATATCTCTATTTTTATATACCAAATCTCCTGCACTAAGTAGTGCAGTTGTTATTGCTATAAGAAGCACTGTCTTTTTCATTTTTTTCCCTTTTCTATATCTTAATTAAAAGTCTACTAAAAAAAAATTATTATTAGCTAACATAAATTTCTATTAAAAAACACAATTTATAAGCTTTTAATGGAAAATTAGTGTAAATTTTGAGGAAAAAGAGGAATTTTTAGGAAAATAGGCTACAACTCATTTAAAATTTTCTTTTTCAACCTCTCATCATCAAAGAGTTCTCTCATAGATAAAATCAAAACCAACACCATAATAACAATACTAATCAAATAAGCCCACTCTACACCAAACAAATCACCAAGTATAACACCCAAAACCATTCCTATATATTTAAAAAGTACAAAAAGATTGGTAACTATAGGCTGAGTTTTTGGAGTCGATACATCTCCTTGTAGGGCAATAAACATAGGAAACAGAATAGCTTGTGCCACAGAGACAAAAGTCATACCTAGCAATAGCCTATAGAAACTAGAAGCCCCATTAAAAATTAACAACCCAATAAGTGCTATAAAAATACCCACCAAAACAACTTTGCCTCGTCCATGTCTGTCTGAAAACCTACCTACAGCAACAGAGAGAAGTAGAGGCATAAGAAAAAACATAGCAGAGAGAAGCCCCACTAACTGTGAATCTTTAGTTACCATCTGCACATGAAAAGGTATTAACGCAATAGCCAAACCAAAGAGCAAAGACTGAATAAATGAACTACCCAACACCACCTTTAAAAGGGTTAAACTTCGTACAGAAAAAACCGATACATTTCGTTTTTTCAAAGTCTCATTTGGAAGCTGTTCCATTTTAGAAAAAAGGTACAATCCCCCAAAAGCAAACATTATCATCATATAAAAAGCACTTTGGTAACCATATTGACTAATGAGATACCCCAACAGATAGATACCAAAAGCATACCCCACACCATAAACAGCCACAAAAAAACCAGAGTTTTTACCACGATTATGGGCTTGGCTAATGCCTACAATGTAGTTATTTTGAGAGTTCCACAAAATTGCCCCTGAGAGTCCAAGCAGTATTGTTCCCATATAGACAACTAAATGGTTATCCATAATCATAGCAACAATACTCACAATATAGAGCATGGTTGTTACCACTATCATCTTTTGAGAACCATAACGACCAATAAAGTATGGAGCAAAAAAGTTAGCTAAAAAGATACAACCATAGAGAATACTCAAAAGCCGAAAACCCAAATTTCCATACCCCTGTGCATGAAAATAGGGTGTGATGTATTGTAATATGCTTCCTATGGCAATAAAAAGTAGAGCAAATCCGTAAGATAGTCTGTTTAGGTTTCTGTTTTGGGTTAATAGCATTCTACACAACCCCCACCAAAATCATAATAATCGGCAAAGTAACCACCGACACAACACAAGAGATGACAATAGACAACGCTATTAGCTCTCTCTCCATAGGATAAAGCTCTCCCAATATAAACGGTGTAATAGCCATTGGCATTCCTGCTTCAAGTACAGAGATAGCCAAAATATCTGTTTTGCCACTCAATAAAAAGTAGACAAAAAAGATAGACGGCATAAAGACCAACTTTAAAGAGATAAGCCCAAAGGCATGTCTATACTCCATTTTAGGTAATTTACGAGCTAAAAATATTCCCAATGAAATCAAAATAATAGGTGTTGCTCCACCTGCTAACAAATTAACTGTTTTAGTAACTACAAAAGGTAATTTTATATCAAAAGCTAAAATAATTATGGCAAATAAAACAGCTAATAGCAGAGGATTTTTAACTGTATCTTTTAAAATTTTAATATCTAATTTTTGATGTACCGAATACTCTAAAACTCCTATTCCAAAGGTAAAAAGTATAAGTGTATAGAGTGCTACATGCATACTCACAATCCCCTCATAACCTGGCATCAAAGAGCTTAAAATAGGAAAACCTAAGTAACCTACATTTCCAAAAAAGACAGAGATAACATAGGTATTGGTCATGCTTTTAGTTAAGCCAAAATATTTTGTTACTCCATAAAGTATAAAAATGACCAAAACTAAAATAATAAAGTTTCCATAGATAAAAGAGAAGTCATCAATGCTCTCTAGTTTTACATTTACCATACCTGAAAAAATCAGAGCAGGAAAGAGTAGATAGACAGATAACTTGTTTAAAACAGCTGTCCATGTCTCATCTGCTATGGTTTGTTTTAGTACTGCTCCTAAGGCTATGAGTAGCATTAGAGGGAGTAAGGTTTGTATGATTAGTTGCATTGTTTCCCCTCCACTCCAAACAAAATTTTCAACTTTACTCTATCTTTTTTAGAAAAAGAGAATCCATTGTTAGTAGAGACCACAAAAACCCTTTTCCAAATCCAAAAACGAAAGTATATTCCCTCTATTTTTTGAGGAATTATGAACTTAGGAACTCTATGCTCATACTTTCCTTTTTCTATCTCTGTATTGTAAAAGGTTGCATTTCCATAACCTAGTTCTGCGAATATTTTTGTTTGGTTCATATTTTTACTCCCCTTAATAATAAGCACTATTTTTCCCCTTTTTATATATTAATTAAAAGTCTACTACAAAAAAATTATTGTTAGCTAACTCATTTTTCCATTAAAAAACACAATTTATAAGTTTTTAATGGAAATTTGGTGTAAATTTTAAGGAAAAAGAGGAATTTTGAGGAAAAATATAATCTCTCCTACAAAATTCTCCCTTGTAACCAAAACACACCAGAGATACTATCTCCAACCTCTATCTTCTCATCTCTAACATTTTTAACATTGACAGCCATAGGTAAAATAAACTCTAACTCATTATCGTTTATCAATTTCACCTCCATTATGTAAAACTTTTCATCTCTATAGTTTATGGTTTCAACAGAAAGAACTTTTCCTATAAAATCAAAATCATACCCACTATCAAGCTGTTGAGAAGGGATATAGCCACAAAAATCTTCTGCAAATAGTACTTCACTACTCTCATTACTATCAGACATACCACCTTTTTCTACAACATAAGCAAAGGCTGAAAGTGCAATCTCTAGCGTTCCTCCTTTTTTGTAAATCTCTCTATTTTTCGCATAATCAGTTGCAAAAAATCCTAGACCGAATGTATCTCTACCAGAGCCTTTTATGTGAGCCTCTAGTCCATCTGTAGGTGTCCACTCTACAATAGACTTTAACGTTATAGGAACAGTTTTTTTAGTCAAGAGTTGAGGAAAGAGAGTTAGTAGCTCTCTATCTTTGACTATAGCTATATTTTCTATTTGCCCATAAGATGAATGATAGAGTGCAAGATTATCACTTAGTACCTCTTGAAGCTCTAGCTCATCAAAACTCTCATTGACCTTATGCTCTGTATCTTCTGAAAATCCATACATTGCTCCCCAATGGTCACCATGCGTTACTTTTGCTGTTTTTTCTATTTTCACGTTCATCTCTTTCTCCTCGGTTAGATTTAATTTTTTATACCAAAAGTATAAAACCACCATCACAATTAGAACTACTGCTACTATTTTCATCTTTGCCTCTTTTCTATTTTTCTAAGCACCATTGTAATATAATTAAACGACATATACAGTCATAAAGGAATGAGCCAAAAATCCTAACCTTCCCTAAAAAATTCATTCACCTCAAAAACCACACTGTCCCCATTACGATAAACCTCTTTTTTCTCAAAAAGAAAATCTCCATCATCTCCTTTGTAAACCTTTTGGACTTCAAAATCTCGAACAAACCAATTACCTCTTTGCCCTCCAATGTACTCTTGTTTTAAGGTATTGTCATTGATGTTCCAAACTCTAATTGTACCATCGGTTGAACCTGATATAACCTCTCTGCCATCAGAGGTTGTAACCAATGCGTTAATCATCTCTTTATGAGCTTCTATGGTTTGTACTACTTTTTCTTTTTTAATATCCCATACTAAAATTTTACCATACCCTGTACCTACAACCACATACATTTCATTTAGACTCAATATGGCTTTAGTAACATCCAATTCTTCCCCAGAAAGGCTTTCTAAAGCAAGTGACTCTCCACTGATTTTTTCTAATTTAATAACATCTTTTAAAACTGTAAGAGAGTAGTTTTCACTCTTATTTTCGGTAAAATCAAAACTCTTTATAGCTGTATGCTCTGTATAGATTTTTTGCTCTTCTCTATCCCATAAAGTCACTCCATTATAGTTCTTTAAAGCAATATATCGGTTGTCATTACTCATGGCTATATGCTCTATAACACTTAGACTATAATAGGTACTACTGTCTTCAAATAAAAAACTTTCTACAAGTTGATGGCTCTCTTTGTCCCATACTTGTACAGTGTTACTTACCAAGACAGATATAATGTAGCGTCCATCAGGACTTAACGCTAATGCTTTAACCTCCTCAGCATTTCCCTTTAAATCTTTAAACTCTTTTATATGAGTTATATCCCATACCTGTTTATCTCCTATAATTTTTCTATAACTATTATCCGTATAAACTTGAGATACAATACTATTACCATCTAAGCTTATACCTATGAACTCTACATCAATTAAATCGTCTTCATCACAAATTGAATAGATAAGTCTTGCACTCTTTATATCCCATATTTGAATATATGAACTAGCTTCATCACAATCAGGACCAGAACCAACTATAATATACGAATTATCAGGACTAATACATACCGATTGAACATCTCGTGCATCTTTAAAACTTGTTACTAAAAGTCCTATTTCTAAATCCCATAGATGCAGACAAATATGTTCATCACTATAACAACTTGAAGCACCTGAGACCATATATTTTCCATCTTGACTTATGGCTACAGAACTTATATGGTAAGCATGTAGAGAATCTACATATTTTAATCTCTGTTTCTCTCTATTCCATATATCTAAGCTCTCTTTATAAGATTTAGAATAAATATAATTAGAAGATTTCTCCTCTTTTAAAACCATAGGAGTTAAACTTGATAACGCTCTAACATATATTTTACCTATCATATATGAAGAGATTCCTATATAGCGTAGATTTGTATCGTTTTTTTCAGATAAATTAATATAACCATCATTGTCAGGTAAATAAAAAGCATGTTTCCATCTTTTGTTTGTTTTATCTACTATTTCCACTACATCCATATACATATAATAGTCATAGTCACTTATCTCAATCAAAATGTCAGAATTATTTTTCTCTGTATCAAAACTTTTTAAAAATATCTGCTCCTCTTGAGATAGATTGTTAGAATTTTGAAAAATCTTAACAACTCTCTCTTTTTCAATATCCCAAATATGAATATTATCATCATCTTTTGTTATAAGATAAGAACCATCGGAAGAAATTTTAACATCATATGACCAATATAAGGTGTAAAAATAACATGTTTCATACTTCTTTAAAGCCTCTCCAATTTTTACGCTTATGGGTTGTGGGGTTATGACTGTAGACTTTATTTTAGATGTAGAATTTTCTAATATTGTTTTATCTTTCATTGTTTCCTCTTTCCTATCTTTTCTAAGCACCATTGTAATATAATTAAACGACATATACAGTCGCAAAGGATTTTTTTACCCATGAGCCAAAAATCAAGCCTATACCGAACCATAGAGATTCTAAAAGATTTAAATGAGGGTAAAAGACTTTGCGTAAATGCTCTTGCTGACTACTATGATGTTGCTCCTCGTACCATTCAGCGTGATATTAAGCTCATACGTGAAATCTTTGGTGACCTTCTTACTAAAGAGGGTAACTGTTATCAAGGACATAAAAAGGTACTGCTTGATGAGTTGCTTCATGCAACTGATTTGATGACCTTAGCAAACATTACAAACCTATTTGATATTACAAACAAAAAATCACTCATCTCTGTTAAAACCAATACCCTCATAAAAAACTCCATGTCGGTTTATGATTTTAAGTCCAAACCATTTGAGATTATTAAAGACAAAGAGATGCTCAAAAAGCTAGAACATGCTATTAAGTTTAATAAAGAGATTTCCGTTAAATATCAAGGTGAATACGCTACAAAAGAGCGTATCTTTCACCCATACAAAATTATTTTTCTCAATGAAAACTTCTATGTGGTTGGAGAAAATATATCAAAAAACTCTTTTGCATCTTTAAGAATAGCACTAATTAAAGAGCTTAGCCTCACTCCACGACACCACCCAAATTACACTTTAAAAAAGAGTTTTCAAGCAAATAAATCAAAGTTAAAAACTCTTTTTTCTTAATGGAAACATTGACTAAAACATTTTTTAATAACTCTAAGCCAT
>JALVXC010000178.1 GCA_027038275.1 Campylobacteraceae bacterium
ATTGTATGGACTATCTCTAGTGCAACAAGCCCCTCATCTTCAAGAACTAAAATTGTTAGGTTTTCCATACTATTGTACTCCTTAGACCATTATTGTAAGAGGATTGAAACTCTCCATTTAGATGTTCAGTTACTAATGTTTGAACAATAAGCACTCCTAGCGTTGTTGAGTTAGAAGTTAAAGTAGCTGTTTTACCATTATCTTCAACAGTAAAATAGACACTACTATCTACATGCTCTAATGTAATTGTAAGTTTACCTCCTCTTGCTTTAAAAGCATATTTAAAGCTATTGGTAACTAACTCATTAAGGATTAATCCACAATAGACTAGTTGGTTGATAGGAAGAGAGTAGGAGATATTGTAAGAGACATCTACCTCTTTATTGAATCCTTGTTGAATACGCTCAACAATAGCTTTAAAATAGGATAAAGTATCTAACTCCTTAGTATCTAACTGTAAAAGAGCATAAAGGTCAGCAATAGAGTAGATACGGTTTTCTATAGTTAAGAGTGCCTTTTTTAGTGTTGGGTTATCTACTTTTAGATTTTGGAGCTTAATAAGTGAGAGTATCATCTGAAAATTATTTTTGACTCTATGATTTAGCTCTCGATATAAAAGCTCTTCTTTGTTGAGTGCTACTTTTAGCTCATGAGTTTTTTGTTCAACCAATCTCTCTAGCCTCTCTTGTTCACTCTTTTGGAGTTGAATTATCTTTTCGTTTGTTATTTTAATTCTATGTGCTAGTGCAATAGAGAATAAAAAAGCCTCTGCTGTAAATGCAAAGTCGTTTATATATTTAACCAAAGAGTTGATATGAATAATACCTAAGGTTTGTAGGTTTGTCATAAGTAGTGCTATTATGACTAAACTCCAACCTAGTACATAAAATCGTGCCTCTTTTACCCCTTTGTATAGTGCATAAAATCCTACCCACATAACTAACAGACCAATAGGCAAAAAGAGAACAATAATATTGGAGTTAAAGAGAAAATTGTTACAGCTCAATAGAGATATAATAGGAACACCATAGAGTGTACTTTTAAGTAACTTGTCTAATCTTGGAAATTGAGTAGTATGTAAAAACTCTCTTGTAAAAAGAACAATAGAGACAATCATAAATGCAATAAGTAGCATAATATACTCTGTAACAGTTTGACTCCAATAAGAAGAGAGAAAGTAGTATTGGGCTACTCCACTATAGGTTGACTCATTTAGAATAATTGCTATTAGATATAAAAGATAGTACAGATAGGCTCTGTCATGTGTAAAGAGATATATAAATAGATTATAGAGTAGAAGTGTTCCCATAATAGAAAAAAAGAGAACAATAAGCATAAGATGGTGTGTAGCTTGATTGGCAAAATCTTTAGGATTCCACAACTTTAGTTGAACAATTACTGTAGAGATAGTTGAGTGTGCTTTAATATAATAGGTACGCTCTTCATGGGGTTTAAGAGTAATTATAAATGTAGGATTAATGCTTTTACGACTCTTTGGAATATGCCATGTCCCATCAATAATCTCTCTTTTGCCATCAAAAAAGATAATTGTCTCTGTTAATGGGTTTGTATACTCTACTATTTTTGTTAAGGGGGTTGAAGTTGAATTTTTAAGGCTAAATTTTATCCAAACAGATTGATTTGGGTTAAAACCAAAAGAGCGTATCTTTTGGTTATTTGTTAAAAACTCTTTTTTCTTAATCTCTTCAAGTGAGGCTTGATTTGTTTTGTCGCAATAGTATTGAGATAAAGGGAAGAGTTCTATATTACTGCTTTTGTTAGTAATCTCAATAGCAAAACTAGGCATAGAGTATAAATAAAATAAAATCAAAAAGAGTATTTTAAAATTCATATTAAATTTTAACATAAAAATATAGAAAATGTGACATAAAATGTGACACAATCAATTTACAATAAATAATAACAATTTTAATATAAAGGAAAAATTATGAAAAAGTATACTTATTTAATTGTATTGGTAGTGACACTTTCAATAGTAGGTTGTGGAGGAGGGGGAGGTGGAGGTTCATCTTCCCCTTCTACATCTAATAATAGTGATAGTAATCAAAGCTCTTCAAATGATATTCATAGAGGAGATATTATCAATATTATGAACACTCCAAATATTAAATCAATGGGGCAAAATACATTAGCAACCAAGGTAAAATCTTTAAAGGTAGAGCATATTGCTATTAGTGAGATTGGTGATAGTAAAGCAAATTATGCTTTAGAGAAAGGTGATATAAGTAAAGATGAGTTGACTCAACTAGGTGAAGCCGATGCAAACTTAGATAACAACAGTTCACCCATTGACTTAAAAAATGGT
The DNA here is from genome assembly GCA_027038275.1 of Campylobacteraceae bacterium. Taxonomy (GTDB): domain Bacteria; phylum Campylobacterota; class Campylobacteria; order Campylobacterales; family Sulfurovaceae; genus UBA1140. The sequence continues at coordinate 2,327 of JALVXC010000178.1, forward strand.
AACTTCTATGATATTACAACAACATTTACAACAGAGGGAACTTACCCTGAAGGGGTACACTTTACACTCTCTTTGGTAAGTACCGATAAAAACAATCCATTTACTCAAGCTATCCATAATCAAAATATTATTATTGACAAAGAGGGTGAGCAGAGTTTTGATGGAAAAGTTTTAATTCCAACAGATATTCCTTCTGGACGCTACCTTTTGGTCTCTAAATTGGCTAATGATAGTTTAGAGAAGTTGGTTAATGGAAAGAAAAATATAAATCAGATTCCATTTATTGGGGCTATCTATGTCAATATAGATTCAGAGGAGTTAGATAGAACTACGGCTCTTTTAGATATTAATACTACTAGATACCTTGATACTCCTTATAAGGGTAAAAATATCTTCTTTGTTAAAAACTTTTTAGACCAAGCTAGTGGAGAGGGGAGGTTTCTCTTTTCTAATATTGGAGTTGAAGATGTAAATGTATCTATTAGTGCAACAATAGAATTAGATAGTGGAAAGAGTCTAAATGTAGGAATACTCGACCCATCAGATAAAGAGATTAAAGATAGTGTTATACTTACAATACCACACTATACAACAGAGGTTGCAGATAGAATAATAAAAAATAAATACAACATTGTTCCTATAAGACCTAATTTTAGATTTACACATAAAAAACCAAAAAATCAGATAGTATCTTCAACAACTCCAGAACTCTCTAATGAGATAAGAGATGCAATGCGTATACATCATGTGTTTATTCCTTATGCTGGAAGAGGAGTATTTGGAGAGGAGCGTTATAGAGCAACATTGAGTTACTATCTTCCTAAAGAATCTTATAATAAACTCATATCTATTACTCCAGATTTATCTCGCTCTGCCAAAGTAAAGCCTCTTAAAGGTAAAGTTAAGTGGCATATTACATTTATTGATAAAGAGACTACGAACGAACTTATTGATAGTTCTATTGATATTAGTAAATTTAAAGATATTACTGTTAGTCCACTTGTTCATGGTTTAACTATTTCTCATATTCCATCTCTTATTGAAAAGGTACACCCAATAGATGCTGCTTTGGATATGCCAGATGGTACAGCTTATGTCTTTAGTGGTACAGAGTGTGCAGTTTTTGATACTAAAAAAGGAGAGGTAAAAGGAGAGTGGAAAAAGGTTTCAGAGGTATTTCCTAATGCAACTGTGTTTTTTTCATATCCTATAACATCTGCATTTAGATTTGGTAAGGTTGCGTACTTCTTTTCATCAAAAACATCAAAATATTTCTCTTACAATTTAGAGACTCATAAGGTTATTAAAAGTGCAGATAATCGAAACTTTTTACCTCCTTCATTTTTTGGAATGGAATCAGGTGGTTCAATTATTCCTGATGATGCTCCATGGTATAACCCAAATAAGAAGATAAAAATGGGTGAGTGTATAGATAAATATCTAAAAACAGATAAATTTGATGCCACCTTTATTGATTTTTCAGAGGGTAAACCTAATTTATACTTTATTGCTAAAGATAAGTTTTTAGAGTTAGAGTATATAGATAATAAAATTAATAAATACCATTGTATAGGAGGCTCACTTGGCGATAGAGAGCAGTGGGGGTCTATAAAAGATAAACCAATTACTGCTGTACTCTCTGGGCATGAAGGCAAAGGTAAATTTAGATTTTTTATTAATGGATTCTCATCTAAAGTTATTTTAAATAGACCTGATTTATTTATGGATAAACATAAAGGATTAGATAAAGAGTTGGGTGACAGTGATATTATTTCACTAAAATTTGATGCCAATTATGGTTTAGAGGGGCGTTGGATGGTGCCAAATGTTCATGGATATGCCTATGCACACTTAAACTTTTATCTTTTTGGGTACAAACAGTCTCTCTTTGGAGCAGAGGCAGAAGCCTATGGAAATACAGGAAAGATACACCCAATGCTAGATGAAGCCTCTTTAAAGACTAAAAGAGGTACTCGTTTATATCTATCTATATTGGGAAGTACTTATGTAAATGAAGGGGCAGTAGAAGAGACTACTGTAACTGTAAAATGGAATGATAACTCAACAAGTCAAAAAGAGAGATATTATAAACTAGAGACCCTATATGGTGGTAAAATTGCCTCATGGAAAGAGAAAGAGACTATTTTTGAGTCACGCTTCCCTGTAGGTCCTGTTCTTTTAGCTGTTTCAGGAGGTGTAGAGGGTGATTTGGAGATAAAAACACCTATTGTTTGGGATAACGATATTGAAAATCTTCATCAAGCAATTACTCTCTCTCCTTCAGCTAAAGCTGGTGTAGGTGTCTTTGCTGATGGTGGAGTTGACTATGACCTTGTTAAGGCAGGAGTTGAAGCTAATGTACGCTTAACAGATATTGGTCTAAATGGTGAGTTAAAAGCTTCACTACAAGCTACAATGGAGAAGATTGCATTTGATATTAATGCTAAAGCAGGTGGTGAGATAGACTTAATTAGAGCTGAATTATCTTTCTATGCAGGTACACGTACTCATATAAAATGGTGTTCTTCATGGGGTGTTCCATATCCATGTGGACTAGGGTGGGATACATGGGATATTCCAGTCTACCATACACCATGGCTCTTTAATCAAAATGTCACATTCTTTGATAAATCTCTACTTCATAAAGAGATACCATTAAATTAAGAGAGGAGATACTCTAATGCTACGAATATATTTTTTTATAGTAGCATGGATAGTTGCTATCCATGCACAAGCTAATGGTATCTATCAAGCTTATGACTATAATGATACCCACTATGTTAAGACAGTTATGAAAAAGGGTGTCTCACTAGATAGTGTGTATATCAATAGTAGATTACATATACACAGAGTTAAGAGCAATGGAGTAAACTATGATATATGTTGGCTAGAGAAGAGTAGAACTCAAACAAAAGAGGAGATAGATATTGACTCTATCTATGCTCCCTTTATAGTTGAGAACAATACAACACAAGGGTTTCAAATAGCTCATATTAAAGCCCTCTCAAGAGACCATAATATTATAGATAGATTATGGGGAATTGTAGATACTTTACAGTTTATTCCTAATAGAGAGGGAGTCTATAGAGTTAAAAATGCTTTAGGAGTAGTTGAGGTAAACCAGACTACTCTTAACAACAAATCCTATCAACTTGAATATCTTGCACAATATAAAAATGGTACTCTACGAGATGATATTACCTATGATAGCAGTAGTATCTCTATTGTTTTAGATACCAATAGCTCCTTATGGTCAGAGGTTACAGCTACGGAAGATATATCTATGAGAGTAGCTATGCCAAAGGCAACCATGCAAGATAGACGTAGCTTTAAACTAACCAAAAGTGCTACCTCTTTACCCTCAAACCATTGGTTTTTACAGTTAGGTACAGATATATCTACATGGGGATTTACTCACCATAAATCCCAAAGTAGCCTCTCTTTAAATCAAGCATCTAAACTCTTTAGTAAAAAAGAAGAGGAGATGAAATCTCTACTTAACGATAGTAAAAAGTTTGCTCAATGGGTACTTGATAATATGGACTTTTTAAACCATTTAGACCAACTACTAGAGAGCCATACCTTAGATGATAGAGTAAGTGCTACACTATTTGCTAATCTAGGCTATGTAGATACTACAGATAGTGCCAATATCTTATCTCGTGTTCTTATTAATGAAAATATTAATCGCAAAGAGAGATTTCGCTCACTAATGGGACTAAAAGATACCTCAGCTCCTATGGATGAAGAGACCTTAGATAGTTTAATTGACTATGGGTTAAGTAGTCCATCTAAAGATATGTTGACTCGTTCTGTTGGAATGTTAATGGGAACTATTGCAAAAAAGAGAGCAAATCGTGTACCCCAAGAGTATGAAAAGATAAGTAGTGCTATTAGCAATGCTATTGATTCCCAAGAAGATAAAGTAGTAGCATTGAGTGCTGCTGGAAATATGCAAGAGGAGGCAACTGACAGAGT
>JALVXC010000179.1 GCA_027038275.1 Campylobacteraceae bacterium
TTTAGATATGTTTGAGAAGCTTCATATTCCTATTGCTGGTGTAGTTGAGAACATGAGTGGATTTATCTGTCCAACTTGTGAGACAGAGTCAGACATTTTTGGTATGGGAACAAGTAAAGAGGTAGCAAGTGCATACAATGCAGAACTTCTTGCTCAAATACCTATTGAACCTGCTATCCGTGTAGGTGGAGATACAGGTCAACCTGTTACATTCCATCAGCCAGATTCCGAGACAGCAAAACGCTACCATAAAGCAGCCTCTAACCTTTTAGCATTTATTGACAAAGTAAACGCAGAGGGAGGAGCTAACAACCAAGCAATTCAACCTACAACACCTCCTGGAGTATCTGCTTGTAGTATGAAGTAGTTATAATTATGAGGCAAGTTTTCTTGCTTCATTTCTTTTCTTTTGGGTCAGACGGTGAATATCCAACCTATAAAGGTAGATATTCGTCTGATCCCTTTAAAAAACCTATCTGTAGGGCAATAAAGGACAATAAAACATGACAAAAATAACAATAAAAATAGTATTACTATTTTACATATTACAATTACAAGCAATGGCTGTGAACTTAAATGATTTTAAAAAGTTAAATATAATGACTTTTAATATATTACATAATAATGGTAATGGAACTTTAGACGAAAGGTCAAAAAAAGCAGTTAAACTTATAGTACAGAATAGAGTAGATATTTTAGGAGTTCAAGAACTATCAAACACTGCATATAGAGACTTTGAATTTAAAAATCTTGTTAATAGCTATAACTATTCAAGAATTGGTGGAGCAATAAATACAACGAATTGTATCTTTATTAAAAATTCTACCTTATCTTCTATAGAGTCAGGTAGTTTTTTTTATGATAAGAAACATAATCCACGTAATGATAATAGAAGCGTAACTTGGGCTATACTTCAGCAAAAGAATAGTAGTAATAAATATTTTGTAATGAATACACATTTAATTCACAATAATAAACGAAATCGACTTCTTCAAATTGAAGAGTTAAAAGATAAAATAAAAGATTTAAATAAAGATAATTATCCTGTAATAATATTAGGAGATATGAACTTTGATAAAAATGAAGAAACTACAAAAGAAAATGAAGAAAATGCAATAAAACCATATGATATTTTATTAAGTAAAGAAGGGAATAAAGGGAAAGAAAGATATTACTTTGATCCATATACTGGATCAGCAGGAACAACTAGAAGTAATAAAAGGAGAATTGATTATATAATTCTAGATCAAAGATTAAAAATTAATGGACAAAAAGAAGTAATTATTAAAACTGACTATAATCATCCATATAATATTAAGAACAAAGATATTAATCTTATCCCCTCAGACCATTTCCCAGTTTTATTAACAGGTACTATTTTTAAAAGTCCAAAAATAGCTTCACAAAAATTTAATGAAGCTGAAACTAAAATATATTTTGCAGATTTAAATAATGATGGCTGTGATGACTTAATTACTTGGAATAAAGATTTATATAATGGAAATACTCTTACCTATTTATCTAATTGTAATGGTACATTTAAAGAGCCTGATTTAAACTCTGGTGGGCATGGTAGTAAAAGCAGTAACACCAAGTTTTATTTTGCAGATGTAAATGGTGATGGTTGTTCCGATAAAATATATTGGAATAGATATTATCATCCTAAAGGAGATTCTAAGAAAGGTAAAACAGTAGTTAGTCTTTCTAAATGTAATGGAAAGTTCAAAAAAGGTGTAGCTAATTCAAATGGTACTAGCACACAAGCTGATACAGTTTTTTTCTTTCCTCAATTAGATAAAAACGACCACTGTGCTGATAAAGTTTTTTGGCGTCATAATTACCATAATGGATTTTTACAAATATATAAATCAAAATGTAATGGACATTTTAGTTGGCATCATCAATCAGATATCTTTAGCGATAGCAAGAATACAAAATTTGACTTTGCAGATGTGAATGGAGATGGTTATAATGATTTAATAAGATGGAATCCAAATGAAAATGAAGGAAAAACATTAATTTATCTTTCTTTAGCCGATTCAGAGTCAACAGTTTTTGCAAATGACCCTATTGTGCATCATAGTGGAAGCAGTACAATAAATACAACTAAGATGTATTATGCAGATATAGATGGAGATGGTTGTGCTGATAAAATTTGGTGGAGGAATAACTTTAATAATGGTTATCAAAAAGTCTATTATGGTCAAAAAAATGGAAATTTTTCTAGAACTCCTGTAGATATTAAATTTGGATACAGTAAGTCAAATGCAACATCATTTTTCTTTCCACATATTAATAAAGATAAGAAAGCTGATAAAATATATTGGAATAAATCATATAAAGGTGGGATTGTTAAGAGTTATTTGGCAAAATAGAATTTTAGAAACATAGGAGTCTATCATTAAAGTTAGCAAGAGATAAAGCAATTATAGCTAAACAAGGATAGACAATTGAAAGAACTCTAGGGGTCAAACGTTGAATATTCACCTATTTAGAATATTCATCAAAACCCCATTTGAACCCCATTTGAATTAACCCCCCTATATAAAACTTTTAGATAAAATACCCACAAAAAAGGTCTACTATGACATATTCAGAAAAACTTAAAAACTTTCTAACTCAAGAGATTATTCCTGACTTAGAAGAGGCAATAGATGAGATATTTGCTTTTATAGAGAAGTCTAAAATGGCTTCTATTGCAGACAAAGAGGAGCTTAAAGAGCTTCAAGAGATGCACTCTGAGTGTAAAGATATTGTTTCAGAGATTGAATCGGGTGAGATGAGTGAAGAGGAAGCAGAGGATATTTTAAATGAGTTAGTCGATATGAAGAGTGTTGAACAAGAGTAATGCAAAAAGCTCTCTTTCTTGACCGTGATGGTGTTATTAATATTGACTATGGATATGTCTCAAAAGTAGAAGATTTTCAGTTTACAGAGGGAATCTTTGAGCTACTTAGACTCTTTTTAGATAGAGGGTATATGCTCTTTATTGTTACTAATCAATCTGGAATTGGTAGAGGTTATTACACTAAAGAGGATTTTTTGACTCTAACCTCTTATATGTTAGATGAGTTTAAAAAGAGAGAGATTGAAATAACCTCTATAGAGTACTGTCCTCACGCTCCAGAAGAGAGATGTAGTTGTCGTAAACCTGCAACAGGTATGGTTGATACTACTCTTGCTAAATATAAGATAGATTTAGATAACTCATGGCTTATAGGTGACAAACAGAGCGACATAGATTTGGCTCATAATGCAAAGATTGCTCACACTATAGCTATAGGAGAGAGAAAAATTGAAAATGCTACTTATGCTTTTAGGACAATTTGGGATTGTAAACTTTTTTTAGAGAAAAATAATGGGATTTTTTAATGGATAGAATACGCAAAAAGAGACCTCATATAGCTGTAATTGGTGATTTGATGATAGACCACTACTTTTGGGGGTCGTGTGAGAGAATCTCTCCTGAAGCACCTGTCCCTATAGTCAATATCTCTAAAGAGAGTTCTGTTTTAGGAGGGGCTGGAAATGTTCTTACAAATCTATACTCTTTGGGTGCAGATGTATCTATCTTTTCTGTTATTGGAGATGATAGTAATGCTTTTGAGATGGAGAGACTAATAGGTGAGCTTCCTTTAAAAGATAGTTGTTTAATAAAAGAGAAGAGTAGACATACAACTAAAAAAAGTAGAGTCATTTCAGCAGGTCAGCAGGTAATTCGCTATGATGATGAGACAAAAGAGAGCATAACCCTCTCTTCGCAAGTTAAACTACTTGAAGAGATACAAAAGAGACTATTTCACTTTGATATGTTGCTACTCTCCGATTATGGTAAGGGGGTTTTAACATCTAACCTAACTCAAGATATTATCTCTTTAGCTAAAGGCATGAACAAAAGAGTTTTGGTTGACCCAAAGGGGAGTGACTACTCTAAATATAGAGGTGCAACACTCTTAACTCCAAACAGAAAAGAGGCAACAGTTGCAACAGGCATAGAGATTGTTGACCATGAGTCACTAAGCCAAGCATTAACTATACTTAAAGATAGCCTCTCTTTGGACTACTCTATTATAACACTTAGTGAAGATGGGATAGGAGTTTTAGATGATGAGGTAAAGGTTATTCCTACTGTAGCAAGAGAGGTGTTTGATGTAACAGGTGCAGGAGATACAGTCTTAGCCTCTTTAGCTCTCTCCTTAGCCTCTGGATTTAATATAGTTGAGGCGTGTGAGTTTGCAAACAAAGCAGCAGCTGTAGTTGTTGCAAAGGTAGGCTCGGCTACTGTAACACTCAATGAGATAGAGGAGTATGAACACTCTCTAAATCAAGGAAAATCTGAAAACAAAATAAAGGATTTTGAGCAGATAAAAAGAGTGGCTAAACGCTTAAGAGAACAGGGAAGAAAGATTATCTTTACCAATGGCTGTTTTGACATACTCCATCGTGGTCATGCTACCTATTTGCAAAAAGCAAAGGAGTTGGGCGACATACTTATTTTAGGGCTAAATTCAGATGAGAGTATTAGACGACTTAAGGGTAAAGATAGACCAATTAACAATTTAGAAGATAGAGCCTTTTTAGTTGGGGCTTTAGAGAGTGTTGATTTTGTTGTCCCTTTTGAAGAGGATACTCCCTATGAGCTTATTAAGCTTGTTCAACCTCATATTTTAGTTAAAGGTGCTGACTATAGGGGAAAAGAGGTAGTTGGTTCAGATATTGCAGATGAGGTGGTGTTGATTGATTTTGTTGAGGGGAAGAGTACAACAGGTTTAATTGAAAAGATAGGAAAAAGAGAGCTATGTTAAAAAACTATAGCCTCTCGCTCTTTTTTAAGGCAAATCTCTTTTTAACTACAGCTCTTTTTATTGCATTTTTAATCTACAACCAAGACTATACAACTGTAAGTTTTATAGTTACCCTATTGGGTGCTATCTCAACAGCAACTACTCTTTATATACTCTTCTATATTTTACTATTTGGCTTTAGCTTTTTTAAAAAATTTTCTCTCTACCTATCTATGGTTGTGTTTGTAGTTACCAATGTAGCATTGGTAGTTGACTTTTTTATCTATAGACTCTTTAAGTTCCATATCAACGCTATGGTGCTAAATATCTTAACCTCTCCTGATGCTATGGACTCTATTCAGACAGGTATCTTGCCTATTGTTGTTTTTCTACTTTTGGTTGTAGGGTTTATATGGTTTGAACTCTATCTAATAAAAAAGTTAGAGTCTCTAAATGGTGAGTATAAAAGAGAGTTAAATGGAAAATTAAATAGAGCTATAATTATACCACTAATAGTAATTATACTTAGTGAAAAGGTCACTTACGGTATGGCTTCACTCTTCTCTAAAAATGAGATTGTCTCTAAGTTTGGGGTTATTCCTCTCTATCAGCCTCTAACCTTTACTAAGTTTGCATCTAAATATTTTGGTTTTAAAGCAGAAGAACAGGCAAAATATAGCATAAAGACTAAAGCCGATTTAAACTACCCACTAAAACCAATAGAGTTGAGTGAGAACCCAAAAAGATTCAATATCTTTATATTTGCTAGTGATGCTGTTAAGTACTCTGTTTTAAACCAAGATACTGCTCCAAATATTGAAAAGTTTAAAAGAGACTCTTTAGTCTTTAAGCACCACTTCTCTGGGGGTAATAGTACACGATTTGGTATATTCTCGTTAATGTATGGGCTAAACTCAACCTATTGGTTCTCTTTTTTAAATGCAAACCAAAAGCCTATACTATTTGATGTACTAAAGAGGCTTGGTTACAACATAAATATTATCTCCTCTACCAATACAAATTGGCCAGAGTTTAGAAAGACATGCTATGTCGATGTTCAGTCCTCTATTCAAGATAAGTTCGATGGTGAGCCTTGGCAAAAAGATAGACAAAGTAGAGATTGCTTTTTAAAAATGGTAGATAACTACTCCAAAAGAGAGCCACTATTTAGTTTTATATTTTTAGACTCACCACATGGCTACTCTTATCCTGAAAAGTATAATAGGTATGGAGCAAAGAGTAAAGAGATAAACTACCTTAGCATCTCAAAAGATTCAGAGGAGCTAAAAGAGACTATAAAACGTTATAGAAATGCAGTCTACTACAACGATATGCTCTTTGGAGAGATGATAGCCAAGCTAAAAGAGAGAGGGTTGTACGATGAGTCGTTAATCATCTACACCTCTGACCATGGACAAGAGTTTTTTGAGTATGGAAACTTTGGACACAACACCTCTTTTTCTAAAGGGCAGATTCATATTCCATTTATAGTAAAACTTCCAAAGTCTCTACAGGG
>JALVXC010000180.1 GCA_027038275.1 Campylobacteraceae bacterium
AAGTTCCTCATCTTGTAGACAGAACCAGTCATACTTTGTCTTCGTTAATTAAGTTAAGAGAGGTTGCTTAGTTTTGCTAGGCATTACTTCTTTTATCTCGTATTCATGACAAATGAAGCCTCTCCCACGAAGGTCTCTTTGATTTGGGAGAGTGAGGTTCACATAAAAAAAGGAGCTTCCATATGCAACATGAGCTAAATAGAGCTATTGGAGATAGAAATGAGGAGTTGGCATTAGAGTTTTTAGAAGCTGAAGGCTTTTTTGTTTTGGAGCGTAACTATTATGCTAGAAAATTAGGAGAGATAGATATTATTGCTCTTCGTGATAATGTTATGCACTTTATAGAGGTGAAGTCAGCTCAAGCAGATTTTGACCCTATTTATAACTTTACCCCTTCAAAACAGCGAAAAGTTATTAACTCAGCCTATTACTATATGAAATCAAAAAGATTAGATGTTGAATTCTCTATAGATTTAATTTTAGTACGTTGGGGAGAGATAGAATTCTTAGAAAATGTTACGATATAATTGTTATTGTGTTTTTTAGATAGTTTATTAGAGCTATTTTTTGCTATAATCCATGAAAAAACTAGGAAAAGTATGGCATGGCGTATTAAAGAGACCCAAGAGGGTGAGGTACTTGATAATTTTAGCTATATAGAACGAGAAAAAATAGTTAAGGGAACAAGTCCTAAAGTTTTAGGAGAGCAGTTTGCTTCTGTACATTTTAGAGAAGATACAAAAGAGCTTACTAGTGATGAGTTACACTATATTGAAGAGATTAATGAGTATATTAAAAGACTCAATACTTATGGAATTAAAAAGTCAAATGAGATTAAAAAAGAGATAGATTCTACTCTTAATAATATATCAAAAGAGGGAAATGGCTTTGTTAAGTTAGAGCGTTTTTTTAAAGAGAAAGCAGGTTTTATTCATGATGCTTTTATTCATGAGGAGGAGACAAAACAAGAAGCGAGAGTTAATTTAAGAGAAGAGTTAAATAGTTTTCGCCAAGAGCACAACATAACTAAAAGAGAGGCGAAATATCCTAAGAGTTACATTTTACACTTTGCTTGGATTTTTGTTTTTATCTTTTTAGAGGCACTAGCTAATGCATACTTTTTTGGTCAGGCCTCTAGTTTAGGATTGCTTGGTGGTATATTTATTGGTTTTATTACCTCCTTTTTTAATGTAGTTCTATCTACTATTGCAGGGTTTGTTTTACGATACAAGAATCATGTTGTTAAAAAGACAAGGCGTATTGGATTGGCTATTTTTGGATTTTTGTTACTTTTGATTTTCTTTATTCATCTATTTATTGCTCACTATAGAGAGGTATTACAAGTCAATCCACATGTTCAAATAGAGGCAGTCCTTAAACCAATGCTTCAAACCCCTTTTGCATTGCATGATATGGAGTCTCTTATTTTAGTTTCTATTGGGGTATTGGTTACTCTTTTTAGTATTATAAAAGGGATGAATCTTGATGATAAATACCCAGGTTATGGTACTATATATCGTCAATGGAAAGCTAGTGATAATGAGTTTTTAGATGCTAAAAGACAGTTAAGAAAATTGATGCGAGAACTCTATACATTAACAATACACAAGTCAGACAATATGATGAATAGTTTAGAGAGTTCAAGAGATAAACTGGAAGCTTTAGCTTTAGATTTAGATGCTTTTATTGCTACCTATCAACGTTACTATCATAAGGCTTTTCAGACAGCACGAGAAATTTTAGTAGATTATCGTTTAGGAGTAGAGTCTTTTCATGGTGAAGATGACTCGTTTAAATATAAAGAGATATTAAATGAAAGATTAAATAGTCTCAACAGTACAATACTCTTAAATCTTAGAGCAGTTATAGATAAAGAGTTAAAAAGTATTGAAGAGCAGATAGATAACTTCTATGAAAATCAAGAGAGGTTTGAACAGAGATTAGAAGAGATGAAAGAGAGATATTTAGAGAATGAGTATATTGAGAAAGTACTTCAACAAGTTAAAAAAAATAGGGAGATAGAGCTATGAGTAGAGATGATATAAAAGGTATATTGATTATTGTAACATTGGTTCTTTTAGGTGGGTTGGGTTTTCTTCTTGCCTATAAGTTAACTCCAAAGTCTTATAATATGGACTCTAAAACTATGTGTCTTAAAAATAAGCCAAGTCCACTTGAAAGGATAGTCTTAATAGATAAAAGTGACCAATGGAGTAGTGCCAATGTAGAGAGAATAGAAGAGTGGCTCTCTCACATTGGAGAGAATATCCCAATGAATAGCCGTCTAAATATCTTGTCTCTCTCTGGAAGTAAAGGTAAAGAGACAAGGGTCAAAAAAATCTTTGACAAGTGTAGCCCAGGGAGCGAAGCTGATTGTAATGCTCTTTATGAGAACTGTAGAGATATTAGAGCTAAGTTTATCTTAGCTTTTGAAGAGCCTCTTTTTGATATTACTACTCTTTTGAGCAAATCTGGTACTGCCCAAAGCTCTCCTCTTTTTGAGACTATAACTACTATTTTTGATGATATCAAGAGTCCAAAGGCAGAGATACATATTGTAAGTGATTTTATGGAAAATGGGCATAAGTTTAGTTTTTACAAAGGAAAACTTCCATCTGTAAAAGAGCTAATTAAAGAGTATCCTATATCAACTAAAGCAAGAGTAACAGTCTATATGCATGTAATAGAGCGACGAAGACATAAGATGGAGTTGATTAATGCTGTTAAGAATCTTTGGCGTGACTATTTTGTTCAACAAGGCATACGTGTTAAAGAGATAAAACGTTTCTTTATTACTGATTAGATATATAATTTAAATATGTATTTACTTTTTACTAAAATACTAATTTATTAAAAAATTAATATTTTAGTAGAGGTTTCACTATTTTAAAATCCCATAAAATAATTATTTAAACATTAAAAAACTAGAAAAAATAGAATCAATATTTTAAATAACATTTAGTGCTTTGCTTTGCAAAATAAGATTTAAAATTTAAAAATATTTTAAGAAATATCTGTTTTTTTGCAAAAAATATAAGTTTTGATGTTATAATACTGTCATGAGAGTCGTATTATTTTTCCCTTTTTTTGATTCGGCTCTCATACGATAACTTTTAACTTCATATTACTTTCCTCCCTATTTCCCTAAGACTCATAAAATGAGACGGTTAAGAGTTGTCGACCTTCTAAAGTTTAAAATTAATAATATCGAAAAACAATATTATTTCTGTTATAATAGGTAAATTACTATTTAGGAAAATACCTTGAAGTATCTTATTAATTTTATTGAATCCAAAAATGTCACCAAAGCAAAAATTTTCCCTCACTTAAAGTGTACACGCCAAGAGGCAAAAATTTTACAATATATCTGTAGACGTTTTGTTAAAGGTATAGAGGAGACAGCCGTACTAGACATCTTACAAGACAACTTTGAGTATGAGGGGTATGACTATTTAACTCACCTTACAATTGTTAAAAAGCTAATGGATATGGGGTGGATTGTTCAGATTAGTTTTGGACAGATAAAGGTACAAGAGGTCTCCAAACTAGAGATTTTAAACACCTCTGTTGCCCCTACTATGAGTCTACTTCGTCTTTTAGAGGAGGGGTCACTAGAGATTTCTTTGCCAGATATTAAGCCATATACCGACCACTTAGAGTATCTACAAGACCAGTTTGATGTGATTGATTTGCTCTTTCAAATGTCTAACTCTAAGCAGGGGTTTTTGGAGACCTCTTTGAGTGTAGGACGACTCAAAAGCAAGTTAGCACTTCTTACACAACGTATTGTTGAGAGACTTAAGATTACCCAAGAGCCTATTGTCGTTGAGGAGTTCTTTAAAGAGAAAGAGTTTGATGAGCGAGAGAAGAAAATCTTTTTAGCACTTCTAAAAGAGGAGTATGCAGGTGGTGAGGGGCAACTGCGTGATATGAATGTACTTATTGAGCTTATCTCTGTAGATGAGTATGACAAGATTCGCAACCGTGCTTTACTAGAAGATGGTTCTCGACTTATTAGTGACAATATTATTGACTATGAGGAGATACTTAATATGTTTGGTGGTATCTCTCGCTCTTTTTATATACAAGAGGAGATTTTACAAAAGATTATTCACCCTAACAAGAAGAAAAAAGTAACTAAGTTAAAGCTAGACAAGTTGGTAGAGGAGCAGGATTTGTTTGAGTATCTTACTCCTACTACCGATTTGAGTGATGTTGTACTTCACCCAAAGACTAGAGATGTCTTAAACACACTTATAAAACAGGTAGACAAAGATGTCTTTGCAAAACTAAAAGAGTGGGGAATTAGAGACAAAAGAAAAGGGATTGATGCAAAGATTATCTTCTATGGTCACCCAGGAACAGGAAAAACTATGACAGCTGTTAGTCTAGCCAAGACACTTAAGCGACCGATTTTAAGTTTTGACTGCTCTAAGATTTTGTCGATGTATGTGGGTGAGAGTGAAAAGAATGTTCGTAAGATTTTTGATGACTTTAAATCACTAAGTAAAAAAGCTAAAGTAGACCCAATTTTACTTTTAAATGAGGCAGACCAATTTTTAAGTGCAAGAACTCAAGGAGCAGGTAGTTCAGCCGATAAGATGCACAATCAGATGCAAAATATCTTCTTAGAGCAGATAGAGAAGTTTGAGGGAATTTTGATTGCAACAACAAACCTACTTGACAACATTGACAAAGCCTTCTCCAGACGCTTTAACTACAAGATAGAGTTTAAAAAACCAGGTAAGAGACAGCGTAAACGTCTATGGCACTTTATGTTACCTGAAAAGGCTGACTACGAAGAGGGCTTTGAGGTTGAGCAGTTAGCACGTTATGAGCTAACAGGTGGGCAGATAGATTTGATTGTTAGAAATACAGCCTATAAGGTTGCAGTAAGAGATGAGAGTGTCTTTTGTATGAAAGATTTTTTAGAGGAGATAGAGAAAGAGCTTGGTGCTAGTTTTGAGGGTACTAAAAGCATGGGATTTAAAGTTTAATATGGTTAAAAAGATAGGTTTTACTGCTCTGTTATTTCTCTCTTCTGCCATTGCAGGAGTGGTTGTTCCTGATGAGTATGAGGTTAGTGACGATAAAGAGGTAAGTTATATTTATGGAGCAGAGTACAAAGAGAGTCTCTCTGATATAAAAGCATACCAAGAAGATATTATTAAACTTTATGAGAAGGAGTTTGGATTTGTGTTAGATGACAGACTTCGTGTAGGATTAGCAACTTCAAACAACCAAATAGCCAATGGTTTCTCTACACAGATACCTTTTAATATGCAACTCTTTTATGGAGCAGGAGCTTCTTATGTTGACTACTTCTGTTTCTCCTCTTGGCTGAAAACTCTGCTTATTCATGAGACAGCTCACAACTTTCAGTTAAATCCAAAAGAGAATAGCATCTCAAAAGTGGGACATAAGATTTTAGGAAATAATCCTGTTGCTTTTTTGGGCTTTTTGCCTATCTTTCCTATTCCTAATATAACAGAGAGTCCGTTTATTTTAGAGGGAAATGCTGTTATGAATGAGTCACGCTTTGGCAATGGTGGACGACTCTTTTCAGGGTACGCTTTAGCTGAAGTGGTAGCTTTAGCAAAGGCAGGAGAGATTACACCAGAGCTTATGTATAACTCTACATTAGAGTTTCCCTATGGTGAGCATTTCTATCTAGTGGGTGGCTTTTTTCAGCAGTTTTTAGTTAAGCGTTATGGAGTTGAAAGAGTCAATGGTTACTTTAAGCGTTATGCAACTCAGGCTTTTCCTTTTTTTACCAATAGTATCTTTAAAAAGCAGTTTGGTAAAAGTTTTGAGGAGCTATTAAGCGAGTTTGTAGAGGAGATAAAAGAGAAACACGCTTTAGCAAAAGAGCTTAGAGGAGAAGTAGTAGCAACAAGTAAACTGTTTGTTCCTCTCAATAGAGATAGTAAAGAGATATATACACTTATAGGTGATAGAAAATCAGAGCCTAAACTTTTAAAAATAGATAGAAAAACTAGAAAAGTTAGCTCTATTTCCGATAGTTTTAGAGAGGGAGAAGTTTTTAAGGTTAATGGTGAGTATTATACTCAAAGTTCAGCGAAGACATCTCCTGTTAAGATAGAGATGGGTCTCTTTGATAGTAGTGGATTTTTAAAAGAGGGAACAGGTGGAAAAGCTATTCAAGGCTATACCAAGAGTGGTAAAGAGGTCTATGTAGATGTAAAAAATTCACTGGAAGCACCACAGATTTATGTAGATGGTAAGTTCTATA
>JALVXC010000181.1 GCA_027038275.1 Campylobacteraceae bacterium
GTTCCTGCTGGAAGCATTGCAACTATTAACCTTTTAGATAATGATGATGGCGATATTGCTCCAAAGTCTGTTAAGTTAATTATTCCTAAAGATTTTAAAGGAGTAGCACGTATAAGTGCTGATGGGAAAAGAGTTGTAGTAGATGGTGAAGGTGAGTGGTATGTTGATGATAATGGAGTTGTTACTTTTAAACCTGAAGATGGATTTGAAAAGAGTCCAACTCCTATTAAGTATCAAGCTTCAACTAAAGATGGCTCAAAAACATCTATAGCAACTATTACTCTAAAAGTAACAGATGTTGCAGGAGTTTCAGAAGATTGCTGTGAAACCTATACAGACAATTCTGTACCTGCTTTGGGTATTATTGGATTAATTTTAATGGTTGTATTTGGTAGTACTTTTGGTGCTATTTTATTAACTCAAAGAGAGGATTAATCTCTTAGAGAAGCATTTCTCTAAGCCCCTTTAAGGGTAAAAGTCTCTTCTCTAAAAATTGCGACTTGTTAAACGTCCGTTGACGTTTAGCAAGTTGTGCTGTATGTATAACTATTCTCTCTTGCATCTCTTTTCTTGTATAGTACCCATCAAAATAGGCTAAAACCTCTTTAATCCCAATAGCTTTCATACAGTTTGGCTCTCTTGTATAGCTCTTTTCGAGGTAAAATACTTCATCAATCAGTCCATCTTTTAACATTTTTTGCGTTCTTAGTTCTATTCTTTTTCTTAAAACATCTCGTTCTACTTCTATCTCATATATGGGCAGTTTCTCTGTTATGGTAGCTTTTGGAGGGTTAGATTTAAAGTACTCAGTAGGAGTTAGCTTGGTTTGAAAAAAGAGATTTAGCATCTTCTCTATACGATAACGGTCACTCTTCTCTATCTTTTTCATATAGCTTGGGTCTTTTTGAGAAAGAAAGTTATAAGCCTCTTCAAGATTGCTTAGTAGATTTTGTGTCTTCTCTTGAGCCTCTTTACCAATTTTAGGAAGTTCAGAGATACCTTTTAGTAGAACATTTAAGTAGAAGCTTGTTCCTCCTACTATAATAAGGTTTTTCCCCTCTTGTATGGACTCTTCTCTTGCTTCTTGGTAGAGTTTAACAAAGGTAGTTACATCAAAAGGCTCATTTGGGTAGAGTACATCAATACCAAAATGTTTAACTCCTTGACGCTCCTGTATAGTTGGCTTTGCAGAGGCAATGTCAATCTCTTTGTAGATAGCTAATGAGTCTAAAGATAGAATGTTTGCATCTATCTTTTGAGCTAACTCAATAGATAGAGCAGTTTTTCCTGATGCTGTTGAACCGATGATGGCTAGTTGTTTAAAAGATGTCATTTGAAATGATAGCATATATTAACCTGAGTTCCATAGAATACTCTATAGAACTTAGGTTTTTAGAGAGTTATATTAGGTCATCTGATTTATATGATTTTATATCATACTTCTTGAGGACATCTTGTTGTTTTTTCAAAACATCTTTATGGTTTAATATTATCTGTGTATGGTCTTCATCTTCAAAAACTGTAAATTTCTCTTTTGTATTTTCTAGCATTGCTACAAACTCTTTAAAGTTTTTAATTTTTTTCCCATTTACACTATCTATAACATATAAACTATATTTTAATCCTTTTGTTAATGAAGATGGAAGGACTCGTTTAAGTATTACTAACTCTTCTCTATCTTTATTTGGATATATTGAGTAGTACTTTGAGTCACTACTAATAGCCTCTCTTGTACCTGGAACAAATACCAATCCACCATATATATAGTAGCTAGGTCTCTTCTCTGGATTTTGTATCTTAATCAACTCCAACTCATTAATTTTTTTATCTAATACTACAGAGACATTTTTCTCTTGATTATCTCTTAAAATAGTAAGATTTACTGTGTCGCCAAATTGATGTTTGTCTAAAACATAGTCAAAGTCAGTAAACTCTTTCTCTCTAAACTCAACTTTTAGATTAGAAAAGACTCTTTGTCCATCTATTGCTGTTAGTATGTCACCTGTTTTTAAGACTTTACTTGCTGGTGAATTTGGAATAGTTTTGTTAATTAAAATTCCATAATTTTTACCTTTTAGACCATACTTCTCTTTCATCACAGGACTCTCTAGCCCTTGTGCCATCATACCAAAATATGGAAATCCATTATATTTTCCATCTTTCATATCTTGAAGATAGTGTCTAATAATAGAGGTTGGAATCATATAGCCTAGATTCTCTCCATATATCATTACTTGCATAACTAATCCAACAACTTTTCCATTTAATATGGCAGGACCTCCTGAGTTTCCAGGGTTTATCGAGGCATCTACTTGAATAGCCAAAAGAGATTTTCCACTATTTGAATAGTATTGATTTTCAACTCTGGAGACTACTCCCTCTGTAACACTTAATGTCTCTCCACCCATAGGAAATCCATAAACTTGAATCTTCTCTTGGAGAGAGGGGAGCTCTCCTAGTTTTAAGCTTTTTGTATTTTTAAAGAACTGTTTATCTTTAACGGTAATTAGTGCTAAATCAGCCTCATGGTCAATGCTTAAGACCTCTGCCTCATAGCGTTTTATTTCACCATTTTTAAGTACCTCTATATATGTTGCATTAGTTACTACATGAGCGTTTGTTAAGATTTTATCTTCATCAATAATAAAACCAGAACCTGTTCCTCCACTAATATTAGAAGACCAAGGAGAGTCAAAGTCTGGTTCACTTGTTACAGTAAAGATTTTAACGATAGAGTCTTTTACCTGAGCCTTTTTAATCTCTGTCACCTCTTTGGGCGATACGGTTTGAGCATATACTATTTGACTTGTAGCTAGAAGCATGGTTGCTAAGATTGTGCTTGTTAATATTTTTTTCATTTGATATCCTTTTTGTAGTTTTTATATTTCAATTATAAATAAGAGAGTTGGACTTATTGGACTAGTATTTGATGTATGCCCAAATATGAGTTCCTTCTTTTTTTTGATATTTTTTGATATCCTTAATAGTCACAATACTTCCTTGACTAATACCTCCTATCTCTTTTGAACTTGGTAATGGTCTTTTTCTAAGTTTAACACCACTTACAGCAATAGCCATACCATTTTTCAATGCTATAGTGTTGGATTTTTCTAACCACCAATGTCGTTTTATCCATTTTCCTTTAGAAAAAATACCAATATATACCCACCCCTCACCATGTTTAATTTCTACTTTACTATCTTTTACTTTATCTTCAATATTTTCAATTTCATCTTTATAGAATTTACTATCAAGTTTTTTATATATGTCTAATGCTTTATAATATAACTCTTTTGCTTCTTTTATATTTTTCTTCAAATAAGAGATTTTTGCTTTTTTAACAAGACTATCTGCTAATATATAAATTTGGTTATAGGTATTTGTTTGTAGTAAATCTTTATATATTTCAAAACCTTTTTTATAAAACTCTTCAGCTTGTTCTTTCTTTTCTTTTGAAATAAATATATCAGTCATCTTATAATATATTTTTGCTCTCTGAATTCTATATTTTCTAGGATTTTTCTCATAAATTTTTAATGCTTCAGCAATATTATCCATCTTATAGTAAATATATGCTAACTCTTTTTGATATTTTTTAGATTCTTTATATATATTTATAGCCTTTAAATAATTTTTTTTAGCTTCAGTTGAGCTATTCTTTTTTCTATATATATCACCTATTTTAGTATAAGCTTCTGCTATTTTATAATTAGTTTGATTATCATCTAATTCTTTATAAGTATTGATTTTCCATTGATAATATTCTATAGTGTCTCCTTTTAACACTTTTCTATAGAAATCATTCATCTTTTTTTTCTCTTCTAAATCTTGCTGTTTTTCTTTAATTTCTTTAGTCATTTTTTCTTTTTCTAGTTTTTTAGTTTTTAATTCATTTTCTAATTTTATCTTTGCATTTTCTAATTTTATTTTTGTATTTTCTAATTTTATTTCTGTATTTTCTGTTTTTTTATCTACAGAATAAATTACAGCATAGATAATGCCAGTTACTGCAAAAGAGAGAATAATAGCAAATATCTGTCTTAGTCTAATAATTCTTCTATTAAATTTTTTTTGTTCTTCTAATAGTTTCTTTTTTTCTTCTAATAATTTATCATTGTTTTTTTTCTCTTCTTCTAAAAGTTTATTATGTCTTTTCTGCTCCTCTAACAACTTATCATTAATTTTTTTCTCTTCTTCTAGTAATCTATTATGTTTTTTCTGCTCCTCTAATAATCTCTTTTTATCTTCTATCAATCTGCTATTATATTTTTCCTGTTCTTCTAAAAATTTTTCACGAAGCTCTTTAGCCTCTTTTTCAAGCTTTATTCTAAAATTTTTACTCTCTTCTTGTTGACTTATGCTTAAGTAGTTATACTCTTCTGCCAATAGGTCACTACGGTTATGAGCCCATTTTGTTACCTCTTGTAGAGTCTCTTTTTTCAGTAGATACCTTTTTGATTTTCTATTTTCTACCCATTTTTGATAAAATTTAGCAATAGGTCTATCTAGTTTATCAAGCATCTTGTCTAGCCAAGAGTCATTAAAGATTTTTTGATATATTTGGTTGCTATAGACCAATAGCCCATCTTCCTCTTTAATAAGACCTGATAATTTTAGATAAATATAGGTATGCCTTCTACTATCATCTTCAATTTTTTCTCCATTTTGAATTCGTTTAATAGTATATAGCATCTTGACATTGTGAGTTTTGTTTTTAATAATTCTCTCTTGCACATTACTAAGATTGATTTCATTGAACCCCTCTTGAATAAATAGTCTATCTACAATACTATCAATATCATTTAAACTAGCTATTGGATATTTAGCTATATCTTCAAGTATCTTTTGTGTTAAATATGATGTTCCTGAAGTACATTGAAAAACCCTCTTTAAAATCTCTTTTTTATCTACAGTTTGATTATGCAATCCATCTATAAGACGATAGGATTGTTCAAGCTTTAGTTGAGACATTTTTATGTTTTCTGCAATATTAAATGGTGTTCTGCTTGAGTCCTGCATTAAATCGTTTGGACTAGCCACACCAAGCAGAACAAATGTCAATCTGTTGTAGCGTTTATCTTCTCCTCTTTTGTTGTAAAAACTTCTAATTAAAGCAAAAAAATCATCAGTATTGAACTTATTGATACTCAATATATAATCAATCTCATCTATAAATATAGTAATTTCATCTGGACACTCTTTTAATATAAGCTCGTCCATAATCCACTTTATACGATTTACTATAGTTAAGTCTCTATTTAACCAATAGTTTACAAGAGTTATCTCTGAGAGATTTAACTGTTTTACTATGGTAAATATAAAACTAAAATACCACTGTTCTATCTCTATATCTCTACTACCAATATCACTTAAATCAATATGAACAGTTCTATAACCTATATCTTCTAATCTTTTTGCACAACTATTTTTTAGAGACGATTTTCCTATCTGCCGATAGTTAAGTACATAGCAGTATTTATGCTCAATAAGAGCATTATATAGCATATTATCAGCATCTCGTTTTATATAAGAGGGTGCATCTGCTGGTAAAGCACCTTTGACTTGATAAAACTTCTGAATCATCTCTACTCTCCTTTTATAGTATAAGTCTACTAAAGAAGTTTCTATAGAGTTCACAAGAGAATTTTGGTTTATTTAATTGGTTTCTAATCAATCCTGTAGCCTCTAAAGTGTAACAACTATAATCATCTGTACAGTTATTGTTTTTTAGTAACTCTTTAATAGCATTTTTTAATCTCTGATTCCCATTGATTATCCAAATATATCTCTTTATATGGTCTAAAAAGATACTCTCTTGACTGTAAGCATTTTTTAAAATAGAATCAAAACTCTGTTGTTCGTTAACCATTGTAAACATAATGAGTCTACTTAAATAGGGGTGACCACCTATAAGCTTTAGTAACTCATCTTCTGCCAATTCAATACCATGTCTTATAGAGAGTTCCTTTATCTCATCTTTGTTAAAAGGTTTAAGTTTAACCTCTAATCCAACATTATGAAATGGAGATTG
>JALVXC010000182.1 GCA_027038275.1 Campylobacteraceae bacterium
TGCTTTCTATTGGTGACACTCAACAGATTGTTATGAATTTGAAAGAACATCACCATACTTTACTTCGGGTTTTAGGGCGTGATTATTTAATTAATTATTTGTTGATTTAGGGGTGGGGAATGTCAGCAATTGGTTTTTCAAAAATTATAGTGTCGTACATTCCCATTTTTTTGTCCTTTTGTATAATTAAAAAAAATATTATATCACATAAAGATAATTATATCTCTTCTTTAAAAACTAAGGAGTAACAGCTTGTAGGCGAACACCAAAGGAGTTTAAAACTTTTAAAACAGTATCAAATCTAGGTCTTGCTCCTATAGCAAACGATTTATAAAGACTCTCTCTACCTAGCCCTGTATCTTTTGCAATTTGAGTCATTCCTTTAGCTCTTGCAATATCCCCAATGGCAGAGAGAAACTCATCTAAATTACCATCTTCCAATATTTGAAAAAGATACTCTGCAATAATTTCACTACCTCTTTGGGTATAATAGACACGATAACCTAGACCTATTGTTATTCTAAGTTCGATTATATTGTCACCAACAGATTTATGGTCTCAAAAATTACCTTGTGTTACTCTTTTAATTCTCCGTAAAATGGAAACTTTACCGTTTTATCATCTTTATATTTCGTTTAGAGACATCATAAAGTTTTAGTTTGGTCTCTTAATCTATTTGGCTAATGCTCTACTTACTCGCTTGGCAGAGATAATAAGTTCTATCTGAGCTTTATAGACCTGTTTTCTTTGAGGAAAACGTGTGGAGAGATTTTTTTTTAGGAACTAAAGCAAAGATAAGCTACTATTCTTAAAAAGGAATGAGATGAAAAAGTATTAACTTTATCTTTATTATTTATATTAGAACTATTTTTATAAATTTTTTTAAAAGATTTGCAAGAGAATGAAGTTACAGTCAAATAAAATGGAAAAGAACAAACTTTGCTAATCTATGATTTTACTGTTAGAAAAAAGTTAATTAAGGATATAAACTAATTTTTTATCTACAATATAATAGAATAAGAAAGAATATAATTAAATCAAAAGGTAATCTATGAATAAATGGCTAATATTGGTACTAGGTATTATTTCAATACTTCTATTGTCATATCTATCTTTCAAGCAAAAAGCAACAATAATTAAAGAAGATTTACTCAAAAAAGCAGATGTTCTTCATAAAAATCCTGCCTTTAGAGATGTCTATATTAAGATTAAAGGAGATGGTCTTAGCACAACTAGAGAGCTTATGTTATTGGGAAGTGTATCTACAAAAAAAGATATAGAATTGGCTTCTAACATACTTAAAGATATTGATGGAGTTTCAAAAGTCAACAACCTTTTAAAGGCTCAAACCTCTAAACCAATTATTAAAGAGGTTGAGAGTGTAGATGAAAACAATACTCTTAATGAACCAACTCAAGAAGAGGAGAATATAACTATAACAGAAGATAAAAATAGTTCATCGACTGAATTAAATAGCACTCAAATTATATTAGAAGAGAGCAATATCTCTAAAGAGGAGAATATAACTGAAATTAACTCTACAAAACAAGAGCTCATAGAGAGTCTCGATAGCAATCTAACCGAAGAGAACAAAGAAACTAATCAATCTAGCTGTCAAGAGCAACTAAACAATATTTTATCTAAAAGCAAAATTCACTTTGCATACAATAGTAGCAATATTGAAAAGAACAGCTATAAAGAACTTGATAAGATTAGTACTATTATAAAAGAGTGCTCTCCAACTCTTATTGAAATAAATGGCTATACCGATAACAGTGGTAATGCAAGATACAATAAACACTTAAGTCAACTAAGAGCAAAAAAAATTAAAGCCTACCTAGAGTCAAAAGGCATTGACAAAGACTCCATTAAAGCTTTTGGGTATGGAGCACAAAATCCTATTGCTCCTAATACAACAAAAGAGGGACGAGAGAAAAACAGAAGAATCGAATTTAACATAAAAGGAACAAAATAATGAACTACTTACTTATACAAATCTCACTATATCTACTTACAGCAGGGTTTATTGGACTTATTGTTGGTTGGCTTATGCGAGGTAACTGTTCAAGTAAACTATCTGAGAACAACAAAAGTTGGGAAACAAAGCTAAAAGAGGAAGAGCAGAAATGGAATGAACAGATGGAAGTACTTATGAATGAAAAACAAGTAGCTATTCAACAGTCTCAAAAAAAGTTACTTGAAGCAAAAGAGCTTCTTAACCAAACAGAGTTAAAACATCAAGAGTTCGCTACATCGGCACATGAGCACAAAAAAGATTCCCTTGCTCGACTTGAAAATGAAAATAAACTTTTAGAAGAGAAAGTTATTGAACTTCAACGTAGACTAGCTAAAAGTAGTAGTGAATTAGAGGTGGTAAAAACCCAAATCTTAGACATGAGAAATGGTCGTCAAACTACAAATACTAAGGATTTCTCTGAAGAGAATAAAAAACTCCAAAATGAGATTTTAAGCCTCAAAAAACAGATTGCGACTATAACATCTAGTGCTACAGAGAGAAAATTTAACTTAACAACTCAATTGACAGATGCAAAAAATAAAAATAAAGAGTATGAAAGAAAGCTCTCTGAACTCTCACGAGAGCTTATTGTTCTAAAAAATGAGCTTCATTCTAATGAAGAGAAGAGTAAATAGAGATGTATGGTGTTGTAAATAACAACACCATTAAATAAAACTAGGAGCATCATTAGCAAACAAAATCAAATCCCCTGCTCTAGTATGTTCTATAAGCATCTCTTGCATCTTATCTTTACTATCTAACTTAACCAATTTAGTAGACTCAACATGGTCTCTAAAGATTCCATAGTTCAAATCACCAGTTACCACGACCAAATCAAACACCTCATTGGCTCTTTTGGCTACCTCTATGTTAAACTCTTCATCAACCTCCACAAGCCCAGGGGTAATAATAACTTTTCTTCCCTCATAAGTTGAAGCAAGGTTAAAGCCCTCTAACATACCGTCAATATTTCCGTTAAATGAGTCATCTATAATAACCTTTCCACCTGCATCCATACGTTGTAGTCTATGTGGGGTTGGCTCTAGTGAGTTTAGCTGTTTTTTAATGCTCTCTTCATCTACATCTAAAGCCTGTGCAACTTTAATAGCTAATCCTAAGTTCATAGCATTAAATGAGCCTAAGATATTTGCGTGGTACTCCTTATCATCCATTTTAAAGTCTAATCCATCTAGTGTAGCTCTAATGTCATGTATCTCTTTACCAAACTCATGAACATGTTTAATCGGCTGTATTTTTGCACTTTGGTCAACCCACGCCTCTTTAAGACGTTCAGAAGAGAGTATCTCCATTTTTGTATTTCTAATATTCTCTAAAGTTTTAAAGTATTCAATATGTGCTGGTCCAATCTTTCCTACTACAGCTAAATGAGGGTTAACAAACTTTGTAATCTCGGCAATGTCACCCTCTGCTCTTGCTCCCATTTCAACTACATAGACCTCTGTGTTTTCAGGCAAGTCATCATTAATATCTTTAACCACTCCACCAAAAGTGTTAACAGAGCGAGGTGTAGCATAGACATTATATTTAGCCTTTAAGATGTGGGCGATATAGTTTTTTATGCTTGTCTTTCCATACGAAGCTGTTACTCCAACTACAACCATATTTGACATCTTCTCTAGCTTTTTCTCTGCTTTTTTCTGGAAGCCTAAAAAGAGCATCTTCTCCATCATACTAGAGATAAAATGGGCTAAAATAATAGGTGTAAATACAGCAAAACTCTCATAATGAACCCCTGCAAACTTTAACATAACTATAAAAAATGTCAAAAAAATCAATGCAGAGAAAAATCGCTTAACACGCCCTGTAAAAACTAATGGTTTGTCTTGCTCTTGTCTCCATCTGTAGAGCATACCAATATAGATAATAGTAGCAATAATACTTAAGTCAAAATATTTGTTCAGAAGAAAGTAAGCTAAAATAGGAAGAAGAAAGTAGACCAAATGCCACCAAGATTTAGTATGGTGAAAGAGTACTCTCTCTAACTTATAAGAGTACCACTGCATATTGGTCATAAAGTAGTAGCCAAGAGCCAATACAAACAGAATGTTACTTAAAATATCTAATGCTATCATTGTTGTTTCCTCTAATAAAATAAAGGAAACATTTTAGCATATTTGTTAAGCTATATGCATAAATTGGGAGAGGAAAATAATAGTTAAAACAAAAGCAAATGGTAAACGGTGACTCTTAAAGACAAAAGGCTGTATCTTAAAATAGACCTGTAGCCCTCCTCTAAGTCCAAGCCAAATTCCTAAAAAGGCTTTAAGTGCAAGTACCATTTGAAAGTGTGTCATACCATCAGATCCAATAGTACCAAAGACCTGACTAATAAGGTACAACCCTGTAACCACAGCTACTATAAGACTTGGTGGAACTACCTTTCTAACATACATCATAAAAGACTCTCTTATCTTTTGATGCTCCTCTTCACTAAAACTTCTCTTTATCTTAGTTAAAAAGAGATTATCGGTAATAAGAAACCCACCATAGATAAAGGCAGCGAAAAGATGAATGGTTTTTACTATAATAAAAAGCAACTACTCACCCTTTTTATCAGCGGCGATACTAGGCTTAATTCCTCTAGGAGCTACCATCCAAAATTTACGGATTTCTGTTCTCCAATTTTCTAAAATTTTAGTGGCTACTCTACTACCTGTTTTAGATAGATAGTTTTTAAGTAGAGCTTTAAGTTCAAATCTCTCCTCTTCCCACTCATCAGTATCTATTCTAAGTGCCTCAACAAGCTCTGGATTTACCTTTTCATAAAAATCACCCTCTTCATCGTATACAAATGCTCTACCACCTGTCATACCTGCACCAAAGTTAACACCTGTCTTACCAAGAATTACAACAACTCCACCTGTCATATACTCACATGGGTGGTCACCTGTTCCTTCAACTACAGCTATTGCTCCTGAATTTCTAACAGCAAAACGCTCACCCACTTGACCATGAACATAGAGTCTACCACCAGTAGCACCATATAGACAAGTATTTCCACCAAGGGCAAACTCTTGACCAGCTTTAGTAGAAGAGATAACAATGTTACCACCATTCATACCTTTACCAATGTAGTCATTTCCTGCACCATCAATATTGATATTAATTCCTTTTGCTAAAAAAGCACCAAGTGATTGACCTGTTGGACCTTTCATATTAAGAGTAATTGTACCATCAGGAAGACCTGCATTACCATGAATAGCAGCAATCTCACCAGAGATTCTAGCTCCAAAACTTCTGTTTAAGTTAGAAATCTCTTTGTTAATAATAATCGGTTTTGATGGCTCTTTAATTGTTGGCATTAACTCTTTTACCAACTCCTGCTCATACTCATTTTTATCATAAGGTTCATTAAATGGTACTTGACAGGTATTAACACCATCTAATTTATATAACAACTCCTTAAAGTTAAACTTCTTAGCAAACTCATCATCTATAACTTTTAAGAGATGGTTCTGCCCAATAATCTCCTCTAATGATTTATAACCAAGCTGTGCTAAAATCTCTCTAACCTCTTGAGCAATTAAAGTAAAGTAGTTAACAACCTTCTCTACATTTCCTTTAAATCTTGCTCTTAAATGAGGATCTTGTGTTGCAACACCAACACCACAAGTGTTAAGGTGACAAACACGAAGCATAATACACCCTACAAGAACCAATGCACCTGTACCAAAGGCGTACTCCTCTGCACCGAAGATAGCAGCTTTGACAATGTCAAGACCAGTTTTAAGTCCACCATCAGTCTCAAGGCTTACTTGACCTCTTAGACTATTAGCTTTTAGTGCATTATGTGCCTCTATAAGTCCTAACTCCCAAGGATTACCTGCAAATCTAATAGAACCTATAGGAGCTGCACCTGTACCACCATCTCCACCAGAGATAATAATCTTATCGGCATAAGCTTTAGCTACCCCTGCTGCAATAGTTCCCACACCTGCAGTTGATACCAATTTAACAGCTACTCTTGCATTTGGATTAATCTGTTTTAAGTCAAAAATCAACTGTGCCAAATCTTCAATAGAGTAGATGTCGTGATGTGGTGGTGGAGAGATAAGTGTTACCCCAGGTTTTGTAAATCTAAGCTCTGCAATAAGAGGTGAAACTTTACTTCCTGGAAGCTGACCACCCTCACCTGGTTTTGCACCTTGAGCTACTTTTATCTGTAACTCTGTAGCTGAACGTAGATACTCAGGTGTTACACCAAAACGCCCAGAGGCTATCTGCTTAATAGATGAGTTTAGCTCTGTTCCATAACGCTTAGGAGACTCACCACCCTCACCTGAGTTTGACTTAGCTCCAATTTTGTTCATAGCAACAGCCAAAGTCTCATGTGCCTCTTGAGAGATAGACCCCATAGACATAGCAGCTGTTGAGAAGCGTTTAAAAATAGCTTCTAGTGGTTCAACCTCATCAATTGAGATTGGTTCACGCTCTGAGTGAAGCTCATAGAAGTCTCTAATAAACTTTTTATCTCTTTGGTTAACAAGTCTCTTAACCTCTTCATAATCAGAAGCATCACCACTCTGTGCTGCTTTTTGAATAGCAGAGATAGTTGGACGTGAGAAGTCGTGATACTCTTCTCCTCTTCTATATTTATAAAAACCACCTTTGTAGAGAGAGTTCTTTTTACCCTTAAATGCATCTGTAAAGGCACGAGCATGATTGCTGTTTAACCTAGCATCTATATCTTCATAACCTAGTCCTGTTAGGAGTGCTGTTGTTCCTGCAAAACAGTCATCAACAACCTCTTGACTCAATCCAATAGCATCAAATAGACGTGAATTACGATAAGATGAAATAGTAGATATACCCATCTTAGACATAATTTTTAAAAGACCTGCCCCCATAGCACGTCTAAATCGTCGTAGAGTATGTTTTAACTCATCGCTTTCACCCTCTAACTCTGTTACAATGTAGTAGAGTAAATAAGGGTATATAGCAGCAGCACCATAAGCAATCATACAAGCAGCAGAGTGAGGGTCAAAAACTTCACCTGTTACAGCAACAATACTTGTAAGATGTCGTAATTTTGCATCAAGTAACTCTTGACTTAAACGACCTACTACCATAAGCATTGGAATAACTTTATTAGTTTCATTTAATCCACGGTCATCTAAGATAATCGTTCTAACTCCATTGTCACGAACATCAACTATTATCTTTTCAATCAATGTATCTAAACTTGCTTTTAAATCTGAAGTGTAAGTAGTATCATACTGACCATACTTATAGGTTGGGTCATATCGTTCACTATTTTCATCTCCAAACTCTTGAAGCAGAGAGAAACGTGTAGCTGACATAACAGGAAGTACTGTTTTGAGTCGTTTAGCATGGTTAGAACTATCAGATAAGATATTTTGTATCTCTCCAAAACCAGTATTTAGGCTCATAACTGTCTTTTCACGGATTGGGTCGATTGGAGGGTTAGTTACCTGTGCAAACTTCTGCTTAAAGAAGTCTGTAAAGTTTCTCTGCTGAGTTGAGAATGCGGCAATTGGAGTATCATCACCCATAGCACCTGTAGTCTCTTTACCCTCAGCAATCATTGGGCGAATAACCTCTCTAAGTACCTCTGTTGTGTAGTTAAAGTAACGCTGTTTTGCAGCCATTAACTCACTATCTTTTGGCATTAAATTTTTAGCTAATGACTCTTGTGAAGGCATATGCTCTTGAAGATATGACATATTTTTACTTAACCACTTATCGTAAGGATGAAGTCCTTTTATGTAGTTATCTATATCTTCAGACTTAAGCACCTTACCATGCTTAAGGTCAACCCCCATCATCTCACCAGATTGAAGTCGCCCACGCTCTACAATCTCCTCTTCTGGTACTTGTAAAACACCATATTCCGAGGTAATCAACAATCTATTGTCTGTTGTAATAATATATTTAGATGGTCTAAGTCCATTTCTATCAAGTACACACCCAATATAGCGACCATCGGTCATACTTACAGCAGCTGGTCCGTCCCAAGGAACAAAGCAGGTACTTGCATACTCATAGAAGGCTCTAAGTTCACTGTCCATATGTGGAGCATTGTGCCAAGGAGCAGGAACTAATGAACGAGCAGCTTTAAAGAAGTCAACACCATTTACACGAAGGAACTCCATGAAGTTGTCTAGTGAAGCAGAGTCAGACATATCTGACTGAATTACATTACGAAGTCTATCCATCTCCTCATCGGTAAAGACATCCGATTTTGCAATTACAGCTTTGGCTGTAGCATTAAATCTGTTTGCTGTTACAGAGTTAATCTCACCATTATGAGCAATCATTCTAAATGGTTGAGCCAATTTCCATTGAGGTAGAGTATTGGTTGAGAATCTTTGGTGGAAAAGACAGAAAGAGATTTTAAAATCTTCACTAGCTAAATCAGTATAGAACTCTTTTATATGCGTTGGCATAACAAGCCCTTTGTATGAGACCACCGATGTTGAGAAGGAAGGAATATAGAAACTCTTATCGTCAATAAGTTTAGCCTCTATCTCCTTTCTTGAAAGGTATACCATAGCCTCAAAACGCTTAGTGGCAATAGCAGATTTTGGTGCTACAAAAACCTGCTTAATCATAGGTAGTGACTCTAATGCTTGTTTTCCCAATGCATCTGTGTTGACAGGAACAACACGCGTATATACAACATCTAAATCGTTGTTATCACATACATCTGAGATAACATCAAAATCAGACTCATTATGAGAAAAGACCATAGCAACAGCATAAGTCTCAGGCAAATCAACCCCATCTGCAAGTGCCTGTTTCTCAAAAAATGATTTTGGTAAAGAGAGTAGAAGTCCTGAACCATCACCCGTTTTACCATCTGCTGCAATTGCCCCTCGGTGCATCATTCGAGAAAGAGATGTAATTGCATCTTCTAAGTTTTTATGTGTTGGAGTATTGTCAATAGACGCTAAGAGTCCAAAACCACAGTTATCTTTAAACGACGTAAAGAGATTTTGCATAAGCCACCTTTAATTAGTATATAATAGGGTTTTAAGTAATATAAGCCCCCCAGAAATTGGGTCGATAATACCAAAAAGATAATTAAACAGATGCGTGGATTCATAATTAATATAAGAAAAGCAAAAAATGAAGATATAATTGTTACCGTGCTAAGCAATGAGTCTGTAAAAAACTATTGGCGTTTTTTTGGGGCAAGACACTCTATTTTACAAATAGGTAATTTAGTTGACTTTGAAGCAAAAGAGTCAAAAAATAGCTTTATGCCAAATATGCGTTCTCTATCTCACATCTCTTTTCCTTGGCTATTTTCAAACAATCGTCTACTTATTTGGCAAAACTTTATTAAACTCTTTGAACCACACTTACGTGATACCATAGAGCTAGATAGCTTCTACTTTAACCTACTGTTAAATAGTGCAAAAAAATGGAATAGACAAAATCCAAAACGTTTAGCCATAGAGGCTTATATGCAATTGCTTAAGCATGAGGGGCGACTCTATGACAATGGTTTTTGTTATATTTGTGAAACAATTTTAGAAGATGAAATAGGACTTATGAGAGCATTTTTACCTGCTCACCCACAGTGTGTTTATGGTCAAAAATTCAAAAAAAAAGATATTTTTCAACTCTACAATACAAATAGTACTATTCATATTGATGATAATTTAATAGATAAGCTATATGCTATTCTATTAAAAGGTTTTTAAAAAAATAGCTAACTATATTAAGAAATATTATTTAATATCATATTAAGTTTTTTTCTATATACTATTAAATGAATTTTAAAATTATAAAGGAAAATCAATGAAATTACGATATTCATCACTACTTTTAGGGCTATTACTACCAATCACATCTATACAAGCCGAGATATCACTTACTCCTCCAAATGCAAAAGCTGGAGAGTGTTATGCCAAAGTTATTATTCCTGCGAAATATAAAACAGTTGAAGAGAAAGTTTTAGTTCAAGAGGCATCAAATAAAATTAAAATAATCCCTGCAAAGTATGAATGGGTAGATGAGAGAGTAGAAGTTACTCCTGCAAGTGAAAAATTAGTTACTGTACCTGCAAAATATAAAAAAGTTTCTGAAGTTGTTGAGGTAAAACCTGCTCTACGCTCATGGCATGTTAGTTTACGAAAAAATGCAGCACCAGTAAGTAATGAACTTTTAGCAGCAGCAAAATTAAAAGGTGTTGATATTGAAAATACTACTCCTGGTACTTGTTATAAAGAGTACTATACTCCTGAAAGCTACAAAACAGTAACAGAGGAGGTTGTCGTTCAAAAAGAGACTACAAAAACTAAAGTTATTCCTGCAAAATATGAGATGGTAGAAAAAACTATTGTAGTTAAACCTGCTAGTAAAAAAACTATTACAGTACCTGCAACTTATGATTACGTTGACGAAAAAGTGCTTGTAGAAAAAGAGAAGACTGTATGGAAGAAGGGTAAAAATCCAGCAACTAAATTAGATGGTGCTACAGGTGAGATTATGTGTCTTGTTAAAGTACCTGCAAAATATAAAATTATCAAGAAAAAAGTAGTTAAAACACCTGCAACAACAAAAGTCGTTGAAATTCCTGCTGAAACAAAAACTATTAGAGTAAAAAAACTTATCTCTCCTGCTAAAACAGAGACAGTTACTATTCCTGCTGTAAAAAGTACTATAGAGAAAAAAGTTCTTGAACATGGACCATCATTTTCATGGATTAGAGTTGGAGACTCTGTTGAGAGAGGCTTAAGATATACTGGACATGAAATCTGTTTAGTTGAGACTCCTTCTGTAAAGAGAAAAATTACAAAAGTTGTTTTAGAGACTCCTGAAACTACTAAAAAAGTAACTATTGACCCAACATATAAAGTTGTAAAAGTTAAAAAACTTGTAGAAGAAGCTAAAGAGATTAAAACACCTATAGAGGCTGTATATAAAACTATTCAGAAAAAAGAGAAAATCTCAGAAGCTCACCAAAGTTGGGAGAGAATTCTTTGTCAGACAAACATGAACAAAGATGTTATCTTACAGATTCAAAATGCACTAAAAGCAAAAGGGTATAATCCAGGAAAAATAGATGGTGTTCTTGGTCGTGATACACGTATAGCACTAGATAAATACCAAAGAGACAACTCTTTAGCAACAGGTGGAATTACCTATGAAACACTTAATGCACTTGGTGTTAATCAATAGTTAAACATATCATGTAAAAGTTATCTAATTTAGATAACTTTTACACTAATACTCTTCTAAGAATTTTATGATAGAATAGTTCTATGAAAAAAATATTCGGATTCTTATTTATTCTTCTATCGGCTGGATTAACTGTTTGGTACCCTTTGGGTCAACTTTTAGGATAACACTATGGCTTTTGTTAAAAAATACAGACCACAAACAGATTTTGAAAGCTACAAATCAAAAAAAGGCTATCTACTTTATATCTTTTTAGCACCTCTATTTCTTGCTATTATCTTAGCACTTATAGAGAGGAATATTCATGCTTTTGTGCTAAATTTAATAGCATTTGGACTCTTTTATACAACAGCTAAATTTAATACAATTGGACTAGCTAATGAGTTTAAATACCATAAAGAGAAGCTAACTAAAGCACCCAAAAGACCTTACAAAACCTTTTCTGCAATACTATTAGGTATTGCTACACTATTCACAGCCTCCTTTGCAGGAGGAGAATCACTATTAATAGGTATTTTCCTCTCTATTACATCAACTGTCGGCTATCTTCTCTACTACGGATTAGACCCAAGAGTAGATAAACTGGAAAATATTGGTGATATCTCTGCTGAATTGGTCTTAAAAACCATCTCAGAAGCCAAATCTAAACTTGCCAAAATAGAGCAACATATAGATAAAATTTCAAGCGACAATCTTTTACAAAAAAGGCTCTCTTTGGCTGTAAAAAAGGCTAAAAATATTATTCAAACCATTCAAGAAGACCCAAAAGATATTCGTGTAGCACGTAAATTTTTAATAGTTTATATTGATGGTTTAGAGAGTGTAACTAATGCTTATACATCAATGGATGAAGCAGATATTAAAGGAGAGACTAGAGATAAACTACATCAGCTCTTAGAAGATGTAGAGCATCGATTCGATAAAGAGTTAACTCGACTAAAAAAGAACAATGAATTTGATTTAGATGTCAACATAGATGTCTTACAACGACAGATAAAAAATTAATATATTAGGAAAATTAAAATGGAAACAAAAACAAAAGAGATTATAGAGACAACAATAGAGGAACAGAATGAAAATCTACCAGCCATTCAAGAAGAGGAAAAGTCAAAATTAGAAAAAGCCCTATCAGAGCTAGACTTTAAAGATAGAAGCTCTATTATCTACTTTGGGGCATCTGCACAAGAGGAGCTAGATGAGATATCTAACCGTATGATTGATGGTGTTAAAAACAAAGATACAGGAGCTGCTGGAGCTGTACTTAATGAGATGATTGCTACTATTAAAGGATTTGACCTTGAAGAGTTAAATCCTAACAAAAAACTTCCATGGTATGCTAAACTATTTGGTGGAACTAAACCTTTAGTTAAGTTTATACAGGGGTATGAAGAGGTTAGAGACCAAATTGATGAGATTTCAAATAACCTAGAGAGTCACAAAAGCAAACTAATGAAAGATGTTGTTTCACTAGATAAACTCTATGAAGCCAATTTAGAGTACTTTAGAACTTTAGAGATTTATATTGAAGCAGGAGAGATTAAGAAAAAAGAGCTTGAAGAGAAGATTATTCCTGAATATGAAGAGAGAGCAAAAGATGAAGATATGTTAGCTATTCAAGAGCTAAAAGAGATTCGTGCCTTTAGAGATGACCTAGAGCGTCGAATTTATGACCTTAGACTCTCTCGTCAAGTTACAATGCAATCACTTCCAAGTATTAGACTTATTCAAGAAAATGATAAATCACTTATAAATAAGATTGCTTCTACTCTAGTAAATACTGTACCACTTTGGAGAAATCAACTTGCTCAAACAGTTACTATTTTTAGAAGCCATGAGTCAGCAAAAGCACTTAAAAATGCTACGGACTTAACCAATGAGCTCTTAGAGAAAAATGCAGAAGGACTAAGAGAAGCAAACAAAGAGGTACGAACACAGATGGAGCGTGGTATCTTTGATATTGAGAGTATTAAGATTGCTAACGATACCCTTATTGCTACACTTAATGACTCACTAGAGATTGCCGAAGAGGGTAAAAAAGCTAGAATTAAAGCTTTAACTGAACTTGAAAATACAGAGCATGAGTTAAAAGAGGCTCTTCTTGCAACAAAAACAAAACTTGAAACTCTACCAACCAAAACGGTAGAAGAGATTACAAAAGGATAGACAATGGGACTTTTTGACTGGATATTTGGACAATTTATTGAGGTTATTGAGTGGACAGATGATTCACACAATACTATGGTCTACCGATTCCCTACTTATAATAATGAGATTAAGTATGGAGCTAAATTGACAGTTAGAGAGTCTCAAGTAGCTGTCTTTGTTAACGAGGGAGTAGTTGCTGATATTTTAGAACCAGGCATATACGAGTTAGAGACTAAAAATTTACCTATTATGACCTCTTTAAACCATTGGGACCATGGATTTAACTCTCCATTTAAAGCAGAAGTCTATTTTATAAATACAAAACGTTTTACTGACCTAAAATGGGGAACAAAAAACCCTATTATGGTTCGTGACCCTGAATTCTCTATGGTTAGATTACGTGCTTTTGGAACTTATGAGATTCGCATTAGTGACCCTAAACAGTTTATGAATGAGATTGTAGGAACAGATGGTCATTTTACTGTTGATGAGATAGATAACCAGCTAACTAACCTTATTGTCTCAAAATTTACTACTATTTTAGGGGAGAGTAAAATACCTGTTTTAGATTTGGCATCTAATTATGAAAAGTTTTCAAAGTATATCTCTCAAAAGATTGCTCCATACTTTGAAGAGTATGGATTAAACCTTACAAAAGTGTTAGTAGAAAATATCTCTTTACCATCTAATGTAGAGGAGGCTCTTGACAAACGTAGTAGTCGTGAAATTACAGGTAATCTTGATGAGCATATCAAGTACCAAACAGGAGAAGCTTTAGGCTCTGAAAATAGTGGTTCTATGGGAGACATGATTGGTATGGGAGCAGGTATTGCCATAGGGCAATCTATGGCAGATAGTCTCTCTAAAGATAAAGTTATAAAAAATACACCTCCTCCTATTCCTAATATAAATAGTAAAAAATATTATGTTGCCTTAAGTGATGAGAGAGAAGGACCTTATGATATTCGTACGATTCAACTCCTTATTCGTGAAGATAAAATTAAAAAAGATACTCTTGTCTGGACAGAGGGGTTAGAAGATTGGGTTGAAGCTCATACTATTTTAGAAGAACACTTTAACGCTACCCCTCCACCTTTACCGAAAATATGAAATTTAAATCGATTAATTTCACCTGTAAAAACTGTGGAGCTCCTCTACGTTTTAGTCCCATTGAAGAGAGTTTAAAGTGTGAATTTTGTCAAACTATTGAAACTATTGATTCCTCTTTAAAAGAGATTAAAGAGTATAACCTAAAAGAGGCATTAGCAGAGCTCAATAGACAGAATGAAAAAGAGATTAATAAAGAGGTCAAGTGCACTAAATGTGCTGCAACTTTTACTATGAATCCATACTCCTTTTCATCTAACTGTCCATACTGTGGAGCACCTGCTATTATAGATTTTGTTAAAGAGATTACTCCTCATTCTCTTATACCTTTTCAACTATCTCAAAAAGAGGCTAAAGAGGCTTTTAAGAGATGGGTTGGTTCTTTGTGGTTTGCACCTTCTAAATTGACTAAATTTCTAAGAGATGATGAAAAACTAAAAGGCTACTACTTACCATATTGGACTTATGATGCAAAAACAGTTAGCGACTACTATGGTCAAAGGGGAGATATCTACTATGTCACTGTAGAGAGAAATGTTATTGTTAATGGAAGAGAAGTACGCCAACGAGTTCAAGAACCAAGGATTCGATGGACACCTGTATCGGGTCGTGTTCATAATGAGTTTGATGACATTACTATTGGTGCTTCTAAATCTATCTCTTATACTATTTTAGACAATCTTGCCCCATGGCATACAGATAGGCTTGTTCCATTTAATGAAAAGTATCTTGCGGGATTTACATCTGAAGAGTATACTATTGGGCTTGACAATGGATTTGAACTTGCAAAAGTTAAAATGAATAGTGTTATTGTTCAAACTGTTCGTTATGATATAGGAGGAGACCAACAGCAGATTACATCACTAAAGACCAACTACTACGATACCTCCTATAAAAATGTCCTCTTCCCTATCTGGACTGCTCAATTTAAATGGAAAAATAGAACCTATAACTATGCTATCAATGCACAGACAGGAAAAGTCTCAGGAGAACGTCCCTACTCTTGGCTAAAAATAGCTTTAGTTGCAGGTACACTCTCTACAGGTGTTGGTGGAGCTATATATATAGATGAACACCCACAAATAATTAAAAAAGCATCTCAATTTTTACATTTACTTTCTGTTAACAAATCTTAGATAAAATTTATAAAAGGACTTATTATGATTTTTTTTAAAAATTTATTTTTATTACTTCTTTCAACAGCACTATTTGCTAATGAGGGAGTTATTATCTCTCAAGAGATTATCTCAACTGACTCTCCAGAAGAGTTAATTGGAAATAAAGTAGATACTTATGAATCTTTCAAGATTAAAAAACTTGATAAAATTCAAGAGCATATTCAATCAAGAATAGAAAGTATAGATAGAAATAGTTCTTCTTCAGAAGAGACAAAAGTATCAACTCCTCAAAAAAAAGAGGCTATACAAAAAACTTTTGATGAAGCTCTTGCACAAGCAAAAAAAGAGCATAAAATTATTCTACTTGAAGTTTATGAAACTAACTGTAAATTTTGTAAAAGAATGGAGAGTGAAGTCTTTCCTAAAGAGAGTGTTATAAAAGCTCTTGAAAAAGATTTTATTCTTCTAAAAATGAATGGAGATAAACAAAAACTTCCTCTTGGAATCACTCTTCAAATGACTCCAATGCATGTTTTTATTACAGAAAATAAAGATATTGATATGACTTTTGGATTTTTAGAGGAAAAGGATTTTTTAAAGCTTTTAGAAAGAGAAAAGAATTAACAATATTTTCTATTTATAAGTTTTTACTTTTGTTTATAGCTACAATTCAGTATAATATATTATAATAATATTAAACAGAATAAAAGGCTATTTATGAAAGCTAAAAAAAATATAGAATTACTAGATACCCCTCTTACAATTGAAGATTTCAAAAAAGAAAAAAGTTATAAAAAGCAAAAAGATTTTCGTTCTATAGAGACTCTATTTAGAAATGCATTACGTTCTAATCTTGAACTTACATCATTAGCAGATGCAAAAGCCAATATACTTATTTCAATAAATGGTTTTATTTTAACTATTATTATTACAGCTTCTGGATTATATTTAAATAATCCAAATATGATATATCCTTTTATTACAATTATGTTAACTGCTCTTGTCTCTATTGTTCTTGGAACTATGGCTATTCGTCCACGAGATAAGAGACAATTTATAAAAAAAGAGCATCTTACACAATTTAACTCTATAGGCTACTTTCAAGATATGTCAGAGACATCTCCATATGAGTATCTTCAAAGAGTTAGAGCTATTTTAAAAGATAAAAAATCTATCCATGAACATATTATAAAACATATACATATCTTAGGTTTAGAAATTAAAGTAAAATATCTATGGCTAAAGAGAGCCTATACAGCTTTTGGAGTTGGTCTTAGTTTAAGTGCTATTTTAATGATTATTGCTCTATTTAAAAGTATTCCTATAACTCCTTCTACTAAAAATCAATTTTTACATATTTATGAACCATCAGGAGCTGTATTACTTAACGATGGTAAAGTATTGTTAGTTGAAGATGAAAGTAGAGAGTCCCTAAAGTTAGTTAATATAAATAAAACTGGCTCAGTAGAAGAGTTAAATACTCCAATAATGAGTAAAGAGACAAAAAATATTTTTAAAAATAAAATAAGAGATTTAGAAGGAGTGACTTCTAATGGGTCATACTATATCTATGCGATTACCTCTCATAGCACAAATAAAAAACATAAACATAAAATTCCTAGAGAACAGATAGTACGATTTAGATATCATAACAAAAAAGTATCTCAAGTAAAACTATATCATGGTCTCTTGGATTCATTAAAATTACTTCACCCAAAATTTAAAAAATCCCTTTTTAAAAGAGAAAAAATATCGAGAAAAGAGGAGATAAATATTGAAGCACTAACTTGGGACAAAGAGAATAAAAATTTGCTTATTGGGTTAAGAGGTCCACTAATAAATAACAAAGCTGTTATTGTTCCACTTAAAAATCCAGATGATATTTTTGATAAAAAAGAAAATCCTAAACTAGGTGAGCCTATTTTATTGGATTTAAAAGGTAATGGAATTCGTGGAATGAGTTGGGATAATAATAGACAAGGATACTGGATTATAGCAGGAGATGTAGGAAAACGTAAAAAAGCATTCTCTTTATGGTTTTGGGATAAAAAGTATAATAAACTCTCTAAAAATAGAGAGATTACCAACATAGGTTTTGCTGAAGGTATAACCTATATAGATAACATTGGTATATTTATAGTTAGAGATGATGGTTCTGCTAAAAGAGGGCGTGGTGCAACTTATAATCTAATTAGGGAAAAGTAGATGAAATTATTAATTATAGTACTTACCTTAACTATATTTGTTCAAGGAGCAAAAGAGAAAATAGGTGGAGAAATAGTTTTTGATAAAACTAATATAACAGGAGATGATTGTAGCACTCATGGTAGAGAGATACGTCGTGCAAGACTATATCTAAAAGGTAAAAACTCATCTAAATTTGTATATGAAATTGAGTATAGCTTTACAGGTAAAAACGAGTGGAAAGATGTATATATTAAATATAATCCATTAAATAATTTAGGTATAGAAGTAGGAAATATAAAAGAGCCTATAGGATTAGAAAATTTAACTAGTTCTAAAAACTCTACTTTTATGGAACATTCTCTAATAGATACCTTTATGCAAAGCAGAAAACTTGGTATATTAATAGAGGGTAACTATGTAAAAGGAGAAGATAAAGGAACTATATCTTTAGGTATATTTGGTAAATCATTAGATAAACTTTTAAAAAAGAAGAGAGATGGAACCTCTATAATTGGACGCTTAACTTATGCTCTTATAAAGGCAAAAGATGATATTATTCATCTTGGACTATCTACAGGTACTACCAAATATAATCATAAATCTATCAAATTCTCTACAAATGCAGGTACACATATATATAATGGATCACTAATAAAAAATAAAATAAAAAATACAAATAAAATAAAGAGATTTAGTTCAGAAGTAGCAATAGTAAAAGGCTCTTTCTCTTTTCAAGGTGAATATATGGCTACTACAGCCTCTGATAATAGAAATAACTATAGTTTTAATGGATGGTACGGAGAGGTTAGTTGGTTTGCTACAGGAGAACATAAAAAATATAAAATTAAATCGGCTAAGTTTTCACGAATAAAAATTAAAAAACCTTTTAAAAAAGGAATCAATGGATACTGGGGTGCATTGGAAATAGCCTCAAGAATTAGCAAAATTGACCTAAGCAATAAAGATAAAACTGGTGGAGAAGAGACTGATTTAACTTTAGGAATTAACTATTATCCTCAAAAAAATATTAAATTAATGGCAAACTATACTTTTTCAGAAGTAAATAAACCTAAAGCTATAAAAGAAAAGGTTATTGCAGTTAGAGGAATATATATTTTTTAACTAAACCTTTTTTGTAAGAATCTTATAGATAATAAATCCAAAAAAAAGTGTAATTCCAATAGAGAAATATATAGGAATAGACTTGGTTATAACAAAAGTTACTATCAAAATAGCAAACAGAGTTGGCACTTCATTATAGGCTCTAAAAAACTGCCCATTTTTACTACACTTGTCTTGCTCTAAAATCTTTCTAAAATACTCTAGTGAAAAGCTATATGCTATCATTAAGACCAATACAACCAATTTAGCAATCATCCAAGAGTTATCTAAAAGTGATGGGTTAATGTAGATAAGTGTAGCTCCACTTAATATGGTTGCCCACATAGCAGGTAGACCTATAACTTTATATATTTTCTCCTCTTGAATCTTGACTACATCGGTAAAATCTTTTTTATCTTTATGCTCTTGATGGTAAACAAAAAGACGAGGCATATAAAAGAGCATACTCATCCACGATAAAACTGCAATAATATGAAATGCTAAAATTTCTAAATAATATTGTCCCATTTTTTAATCCTTTAATTTAAATGGGGTATCATATCTTTTTTCTATCTCAAAATCAACAATTTCATATCTACCTTTAAAAAAGCTTCGTCCATAGACCATAATATCATAGCTTCTTCCAAGCTTTAACATCTCTTTAGTTCCATATATGACTATACGCTCCTTTGAACCATCTTTTCCTATAATAGCTCTATTCTTAGATATAGAAAAGATTTTTACTTTTGTAAGATATAAAGGTAGATAGACCTCTCTCTTCTGTAAATCTTCAATAGTTCCCTTTTTTGCTCTTAAAGATACTATTCTATAGGGCTTATTTGTTGAAAAAGTCGCAAACACAGGTAGATGGTCAGAGTAACCTTTGCCTAGATGTCTATTGTTTCTATAGACCCAACGGTAGATATACCCTTTTTTATGAAAGAGATAGCTCTTTTTTAAGACCTTAAAACTATGAGAAACATACTCTAAACCTTTACCATCAAAAAGAGTATATGGAAGTAAAATAGCATCTAAAGCCTCTTTGTCTCCATAGAAGTTATGACTCCACCGTCTATAGTTTGGTAGTTCTAACCAAAGATTATAATGAAAAAAATAATTAGGCTTAAGAGTGGCTACCCTTACCATTTTTCCAGAACTATCTGTAGTTTGTAAAATATGATTCAAGCCTGTTCTTCCATCTCTATTGTTGTGTTTTTTCTCTATATGTAGATACTCATCATAATCTGCATTAAAATCACCCAATAATATATACTCACTCCCTTTAGGTAACGCTTTAAGCCTATCTCTTAAAGCTTTAGCTGAACGTATACGATAGCTTTCAGGAGAAGATTTTGATTTCCAATGGTTTACATAGACCCAAAAAGGTTGTCTGTCGACCATAAATTTAACCTCTAAAATAGGGCGAAATCCAAGCTTTCTGTTAACTACTATCTCTTTTGCATTAAC
This sequence comes from Campylobacteraceae bacterium, assembly GCA_027038275.1. Taxonomy (GTDB): domain Bacteria; phylum Campylobacterota; class Campylobacteria; order Campylobacterales; family Sulfurovaceae; genus UBA1140. Next base: position 20,314 of record JALVXC010000182.1, read on the forward strand.
AATAGGAATTTTTGAAAGAAGTGCCACTTGTATAGCAGAGTTTTTTTTATGAGTAATGGCTAAGTATTTGTAGTGACACCCTATTTTACGAAGAGTTTTTTGCAAAAGCTTTAAAACATGCTCATTCTCAACCTCTTGTAGACCTATAATATCTGCATTTACATCACATATAACCTCTGCACTGTTAAGTAGCTTTTTTTTTAATGTTTTTTGATTCCAATTGTGTCTATAGGGGATATACTCTCTGTACTCTGCACCATCTTTTTTTAGGTCAAAGAGGTTTTCGACATTGTAGGAGGCTATTTTTAAATCAGTTGCACATAGCAAAACAGAGAGTAGAATCATAAAATATAGTCTAAACATACAAACACCATCTCCAATCGTCTCTTTATACTGTGCATAATCCTGCCTTCATTTAAGGGATACAATGTCCTTTTAATGGTTATTTTGATAATTAACAGAAAAAAAAGGAACATTTGTTATTTAAGTATTTTAACTTAAAATGTTTAAAAATGTTTTTTATAAATTAACAGACATTTTATTTTTCTGTTATTTTATATTTTTTAGGGTATTTTTAATATAGTGTTCCTTGAATAAATAGTTGCCTCGGACGCTTTGCTTACTGAGGCAATGCTAAGTTCTTATTTAATACCAAATTAAATCTAAATTTGATACAATATAGAATCTTATTTAAAAGGTAGATTCAATGTATTTAAGTCAAGATATAAAACCAATTAGTTACTTAAAAGCAAAAACAGCCGATGTAATAAATAGTGTAAATGAAAATCAAAGAACAATAATTATAACACAAAACGGTGAGGCAAAAGCAGTTGTTCAAGATATTAAAAGTTATGAAAATTTACAAAACTCTTTGAATCTATTGAAATTAATCGTTCAAAGTGAAGATGATATTGAAAAAGGTAATATCATAAAACAAGAAGAGATGTTTGATAATTTAGAACAAAAATTATTTGGATAAGCTCAATGAAGCAATTTGAAGTAATATGGACAAAAAATGCTGAATTTGATTTAGAACAAATTATTGAATATATTAAAATTGATAGTCAAGATGTGGCAAAAAAGATTTTTTTTGAAATAAAAAAAGAGTGTGAGAATTTATATTATTTTCCAAGGAGAAAACGAATTGTACCTGAGTTGCAACAAATTGGTATTTTAAAATATAGAGAAATTATCTATAAAAGATGGAGAATAATATATAAAATTGATAATACAAAAGTTTATGTTTTGTTAGTAGTAGATTCGAATAGAAATTTGGAAGATATACTATTTCAAAGACTAATCGATATGAAATGATAACAAATCATAGGAGGGGAATATTTGACCTTGGGGTCAAATATTCCTCTCTTCAACCGTCATCTAAACATCTTCCCAAGCATATCCATAGCACCCTCAGCACCACCTATCTTCTCAAGCATACTATCTACAAGAGAGTTGTCACCAGATGTTGCTTGGTCAACTAAATTTGGTAGAGCATCTGCCAATGCACCCTTTGCAGACTCTTCACTTAGACCTAAGTTTGAAGCAAACTCAGAAATTTTATCTGTACCCAATAGGTCGGTAATAGAGTCCATAGAGATAGGCTTATTTTCACCATTTCCTAGCCATGAACCAACAATCTCACTAAGCCCCTCACCATTTGTCATATTTGAGACAATAGAGCTAAGGTCTAAACCATTCTCTCCACCAAGTAGAGAACCTAATGCATTAGTAATGCTATCAGAATCAAGACCTGTTGTTGCATCATCACTATTTCCCTGAATAATATCTGCTCCCATTTTTAGTAACTCTGTTAAATCCATTGTTTATCCTTGTTTATTTAAATGGAAATAGTATATCTAAAAATATATTAGATAAGTTTTATTCCTTGCTCATTAGAAGCTATCTTTTTTGCACTAATTAGAGAGGTTAATGAGCGTTTAAAGTTCTTTTTACTCATAGAGAAAGTTTTCATTATCTCATCTGCTTCACTTTTTGAATTAAAAGGCATTACTCCTCCACTCTCTTCTAAAACTTTTAAGAGCTTATCTTCAAAAATATTAGCAGTAACTTTTTTACCAATAGGCTGTAGAGATAGGTCAAGTTTTCCATCATTACGAATCTTTTTAACATAGGCAACTTTTTTGTCACCCACTTTGAGTTGCTCAAAAATCTCATTTTCAAAAAGCATTCCTTCATACTTGTTCTCTACAACAACTTTAAATCCAAGAGGGGTCTTAGAGATAACAAAAACATTCACCTTTTGATTTTTTTCTAAATCTGTAGGCTCATAAGAGAGCCATTTTCCAATTTTGTGTGTTCCATAGAGTCGTCCTGTTTCAACGTCTAAACAGACTCTTAAGATATATTTAGAACCAATATGAAAATGACACTTTTGTTGAGAGAGAGGAACAAATAAATCTTTTGGAAGCCCCCAATTAACAAATGCTCCATACTGTTTATAGTCAACAACAGTAAAGTATCCAAACTCTCCCAACTTAGCATAAGGCATTTTAGTTGTAGCTACTGGTCTATCTTCGGAGTCGGTATAGACAAAGACCTCTATCTCAGAGCCTATAGGCATCTCATCTTCCATAACATAGACATTTGGCAGGAGAACCTCTTCAAAATTTTCGGCTCTTAAGTAGAGTCCGTAGTCGGTATCACGCTCAACACGAAGAGTGTTTATCTCTCCAATGGCAATAGTTAAATTCAAATCTACATACTCTTTAAGTGTTTAGTAAACTTTTTAGCATCTATAAACCCAGAGAGTGTCTTTTTAGGAAGAAGTTTATTATCTTTGTCAAAAAAGATAATATTTGGAGTTCCAAAAATATTATAGTATTTCATTAGTGCTTGTTCGTCTTTTGTATTGTCTGTTACGTCAATAGTAATAAAAGTAAAACGCTCTAACTCTTTTTTAACAGCTTTATCAGGAAAAGTATCACGTTCAAGCTCATCACAAGAGGCACAAGACTTCTTTCTAAAATCAACTATAACAGGTTTTTTTGACAAAGCAATTTCCGATTTAAGCTTCTCAATAGAGTAACCTTTTCCTGCAATATGCTCTGTAGCTTTTATGCTATTAGCAGAGGAGACTACTTTAGTAGCTGTAAACTTCTCTAATGGGTTAAATACAGATTTTGCACCTGTTAGATACCCTACAAATAGCAATGAACCATAAATTAAAAAGATAAATGCCAATAGACTAAATAGCTTACTCATACCTTTTCGTGCTGAAGAGTCATTAAATACACCCATATAAAATGCTGTTCCCATAAAGAGAAGCGACCACAATAACATGGTTTTCTCTGGAGATATAACTTTACCAAGCATAAAGATGGAGAGTCCTAACATTACTACACCAAAGGTTTGAGATACAGCTGTCATCCAACCTCCTGGTCTTGGCATAAATTTACCTGCTCCTGCACCAACAAGAAGAAGAGGTAACCCCATTCCTATACTCATTGCAAATAGTGCTGCTCCACCCAAAAATGGACTACCTGAATGAGAGATAAAGATAACAGCTCCAGCTAAAGGAGGAGCAACACATGGCCCAATAATAAAGGCTGACAAGAAGCCCATAATAGCTGTTCCAATGATTCCACTTCCTTGTGCCTCATCACTAATAGAGTTTATTTTAGATTGCCAAGATGCAGGGAGTTGAATCTCATAGTAACCAAAAAGAGAGAGTGCAAGAGCAAAGAACATCACAGCAAAAAGGGTAAGTACCCAAGGGTTTTGCATTGCACCTTGAATATCTGCACCCAACATTCCAGATATAACACCTACTATAGTGTAAGTAATTGCCATAGATAAAACATAAACTAAAGAGACCATAAAGCCTTTAAATGCACTTGGCTCTTCATCTTCTGATTGTTGCGAGACAATAATAGATGATAAGATTGGAATCATAGGGAAGATACATGGTGTTAAAGCTAAAAGAAGCCCCATAATTAAAAAGAGGAAAATAACAAAAAATGAACTCTCATGTACAAGAATGTCAACTATTGCCATTGGATTAGCTTCATCAAGAGCATTAGCTATTTTATCCCAAGTACCTGTAGGATTTGGATTACCTTTAAATTTAAAGGTTCGACTTTGAGGAGGATAACATACTCCTCCCGCCTCCTTTTCTGCACAACCAGTAAAGTTAATAGCTAATGTATAATCATCTGAAGTTATAGAGTAAATCTCTTTTAGTGGTATCTTAAATGAAATTTCATGTTCATACACCATATCATCATCAAACTCACGTGTTGCTTTAGGAAACTTAACATTAAGTTCTTCTTTTTCAGGTGATACAATAAAAACCTTTAAGCTTTTGGTACTAATATGAACCTTATCTAAAATCGTAATCTTAGCTTCAATATTTTCACCTTTTTGAGTTGCTGTTACTTTAAATGCTTTATCAGCTAATATAGGATTATTTTTAACATTGCCAAATCCTGCATAAATAAATGTGGTAACAAGTAGGAGTAATTTTAAAAACTTCATTCTTCTTTTATCCCTTTTTTAATGTAAAGATAATACTATCATAAAACTAGTAATTAAGTATACACTGTTTTACGTTTACAATATGTGTATTACTATATCAAAAATATATAAATAAAACTCTTTATTAGTCTAAAAATAGAGTAGTAAAAAAAGAAAAAAAAGAAAAAGTGTTTTTTTTTGTTGTTTTTTGTTGCAAGACAGCTAAATACAATACTTTTAAAAAACTTTTATTAACAAAAAAGAGGAAAAAATGTTTGAAAATTTTATAAAAAAAGCCAAAGAAGAGAACAAATGTATCTATCTATCAATTGAATCATCAAGCTCATATTGGTCAAAAAAAATGGCTCAAGAGTGTGAGGAAAACAGAAGAGTTAAAGAGCTATTAAAGGAGCGTTTTATATCGGTAAAAATAGATAAAAATGAACGTCCTGATATTGAGAGATACTATCAAAAAGTCTACTCTCTTATGAATAGACATATAGGAGGAGTTCCTCTTACTATTTTTTTAACTGAAAACTTACAACCCTTTTATGCTGCCTCTTATATTGCTCCCTATGCTATAGAACAACAACTTGGATTTGAAGAGCTACTTCGTGTTATCTCTAAAAAGTATATTACAGACTATGAAACACTAAGCAAAAAAGGGCAAGAGGTTTTAAAGTATATAGAGCCTAAAGATGAGCAGATTCAAGCTACTAAACTCAATTTAAATATCATAAAAACTATTGAAAAACAGACTGTAGAACTTTTAGACAAAGAGTATGGAGGCTTTACTAAAGCCCCAAAATTTCACAATGCTACACTCTTAGAACTACTTTTAGATGTCTATCTACTAGAGAACAATCAAAGCATTTTAGATGCTGTTACTCTTACTTTAGACAATATGGCTAAAGGTGGCTTTTATGATGTTAAAAATGGAGGATTTTTCATCTATGCTACAAAAGAGGATTGGTCTGAATCTTATAATATAAAAATCACTTATGACAATGCTCTTTTAGCCTCTCTCTACCTTAGAGCATATCAACTAACCCAAAAGGAGGAGTATAAAGAGGTAGCACTAAAAACAATTGATTTTATGATAAACAGAAGAGAAAACTCAAAACTATTTAAACTTAAAGATGAAAAATACCTCTGTTCATGGAATGCTCTAATGGTCAAAACTCTCTTCAAAGCAGGAGCTATAGATAAGAGATATCATATCTACGCCCTAGAGACATTAGAGGCACTTCTTTCAACTTTTTACCGTAATGGTATGCTTTATCATGTTGAAGAGACAAAAGCCTTTTTAGAGGACTATACAGAGTTGGGTGAGGCTCTTATAGTTGCCTATCAATATACGATTGATGAGTCTTTTTTAATTATGGCAACACAATTTTCTAATTTAATAATAGAACACTACTACCAACATGCTAAATGGGTTTTCTCAACCAATGAATTTAAGATTCAAGAGACTATTTACGATAAAACTCTACCATCAAGTGTTAGCTCTGCTCTCTCTCTGCTTTTAAGTATCTCCTCTTTAGTTGATATTAACTACAAAAAATTTGTATTTAAGACACTAGAGCTACACTCTTACAATCTTATGAGACAACCTATCTCCTCTCCAAAATTAACACAAATGGTGTTACGTTATTTAAAAGATGATGTCATTATTAAATCAAACGTTAATTTGTTAAAAGAAAATATGGACAAAAGAGATAGAATTAGATATCCTTATATACTATTTAAAAACAGTGATGATAATGCATTTCAACTCTGTAATTCACATAGTTGTTACGCTACAGAACAAAGTTTTGATAGGATTATATCTCATTTAGAAAGTATTGTATGAAACTATTAAAATATATTGTCTCTATTTCTCTTATATTTATCTTATCTGCTTGTGTTTCAAATAGCACACCAACCACTACCCCTAAACCAAAAGAGATAGATAATAATAGAAGCAAAGACTCTTATGCCTATTTAGGAGAGCTAACTCCAGCTCAAGAGGTTGTAAAAAATGAACTCATTGCCTATTTAAATGACCTTGAGAACTTCAATATTGATTCTATTGTCAATAAAACCTATCCACAACTTTTTAATGTCATCAATAAACAGCACTTTCGTCAATATATCTCAACTATGATGAACTCAAAAGATATTGTTGTGCAAGAATATGATACTAATATAACTAAAATAGGTGAAGTTAAAGCACTTTCTAATGGAATAGAGTTTTGTCAAGTTGACTACGATAGTAATGCTAAGATTTTACTACTTAATGAGAATATATATAATACAGAGACAAGCATGAACTATCTCTATGATATTCTTATTCATAAGTATGGAAGAAAAAATGTAAGCTTTAATATCAAAAAACGTACTATAGAAATTAAAAGAGGTGAGAAGATGATTCTTATAAAAGAGAGAGATAAACCATGGAAGTTTATTGGTGACAATCTTAAATATAGACAAATTTACTATAGTGTATTGCCACCTGAAATTTTAAACAATTTAGATAAATAAATTTTTATATTTGTTTTTAATATTCAATAAAAATAAGCCTAAAAAAGACTATTTCACAGATGCTTCATACATCTTTACAGCTTTGTTCATATTTTTAAGTAAAGGCATATTCATCTCCTCTGCTTTTTTTAGTGAAGCATCAGATGTATCTGCTTTAACTACAATATCTTTATAATCAGACCAAAGTTTAGCTACAACACCAAGTTGAGCTTTAATCTTCTCATCTTTACATTTATCAGTTAAATCTTTAAGTGTACTTTCAAAAAGTTCAGCTGTTTTTTTAGCATTTGCTTTATTAGCTTCAGCATCAATCCCATTTGCAACCAAAAGAAGCTCTTTTGTCATTTTTTGAGTTAGCATTCTTTGCTTACCTGCACGATTAATAGTACTCGCCATCTCTGGACTAAGTTTTGAACCACTTGCTTTTGCATACATCTGAACAGCTTGGTTCATATTTTTAAGTAGAGGTAGGTTCTCTTTTGCAATCGATTCAAGTGCTTTTTTATCAACTTTTCCACTTGCTATTACATCAATACTCTTTTTCATAGAAGCCCAAAGTTCAGATACTTTTTTAAGTTGAGCCAAAATATCCTTATCTGTTGTTTTTGGAAGATTTAACTCACTATCTCCATCTACTAAACCTTTAAGTGTTTTGTCAAATAGAGCCTCTGTTTTTTTAAGAGCTTCAATATTTGCTTTTGTATCAATACCTTTAGCAATAAAGAGAGCCTCTTTACTCATTTTTTGAGTTAACATTCTCTGTTTTCCTGCTAGGTTAATAACATTAGCCCCCTGCTCTTTTGTCTGTTTTACCTCTGTTTTTGCATCTGCTTTTGGAGCATCTGCTTGAACCCCTAATGTTAAACAAGCACTCAATGCAACAATGGATAATACTCTTTTCATAAAAATTTCCTTTTTTAATTTGATAATTTGTCTTTATGTAAATCATAAAGATAATTAATATATCAGGAAAAGGCTTTAATGATTAATATTTTATATTTAAATAATATATATCATCTTAAGATATTACAAAATGTTACTGCGTAAGTAAAGAAACCTTAGTAAATCCACTCTGCTTAGCAACTTTTAAGAGCGTAACAACATGCTCATAAGCTATCTCTTTATCAGCATTTATAAAAACTACCTGCTTCTTGTCAATATCTCCCGTCTTTAAACGAAAAGCATCAGGAAAACTCTCTAGGGTAAACTCATCGTCTTTGTAGTGTACTGTTAAGTCTTTTGTAATGCGTATAGTCAAGGCTTTAGCATCACTTACAGCAGATTTTTTAGAGCCATCTGGTAGATTAATCTTCTCTTCATAGTGCATAACAGGTATAGTAATCATAAAGATAGCCATAAGCACTAACATAACATCAATAAGAGGGGTAATGTTTAAATCAGGTGCTTCATCCCACTCATACATATCTTACGCCTTTTGAGAGAGAATTAAGTCTGCTTGACTCTCTAACATCACATTTAACTCATAAGCTTTACGTTTTAAGATAAGATGGAAAGAGTAGGCAAATGTTGCCACAGCAATACCTGCTGCTGTTGCTACTAGTGCCTCAGAAATTGCAGGAGCAACAATGGCAATAGAAGTTCCACCACTTTGATGACCAAGTTTAGCAAAGGTCTCCAAAATGGCTACAACAGTACCGAAAAGTCCAATAAATGGAGAAGTAGAAGCAATAATAGATAGTGCAGTAAGTCCACTTGTTGCTGACTTTACAGCAGATTTTATGGCAACATCAAAAATTGCTCTGTTTGGAACTAATACTTTGGCTAAAAATGGATGAAGTAGAGAACTCTTTTCAACTGTTTTAGAACGACCCATATAGAGTTTTTTTAGAGAAATCTCCTCTCTTATCATACGGCTCTTTAAAGAGAAGTAGCGATATATAAAAATCCAAAGTACCAAAAATAGATAGAGTGATAGTATAGATAAAACAAAAATAGTAATAGCAGAGCTTTTATCTAAATAGGTAGAAAGGCTATCAAAAAGTCCCATAAACATTTCCCTTTTTATATAATTAAAGAAAATATTATCATATTTGTCCTCTGTATGGGCTTGAAAAGGTAGTGGAAAGTAAAAAAATATCCGTAGGGTGCGATTGCCATCGCACCAATAAAGAGTAAATACTACTTAATACTCTCTACTTTAGAGATAGCAGCAGCAATAGTAGTACTAGAAGATTGAGCTTTTTCTAATAACTCTTTTGCTTCGCCAATGGCTTTTGCAAGGTTTGTATCGTCTCCTGAAAGTGCAACAGCACCATCAACCATACAAAGAGTCTTCTCCTCATCAACCTTTACATAACCACCATTTACAGCAACAGAAACCTCTTTGTTATCTTTACGCTCAATAGTAATTACCCCTGTATCTAAAAGAGAAACAACAGCAGCGTGTCCAGCCAAAACACCAAACTCACCTTCGCTACCTGGTAGCGTAACCTGTTTTACATCATCATCGAAAATGACACCATCAGGTGTCACAATCTCAAGTTTCATGAGTTCCATAATTAAACTCCTTCCACTTATTTATTTTTTGCTTGAATTTTCTCATTCTTCGCAATAGCTTCGTCCATATTACCTACCATGTAGAATGCTGCTTCGTTCATGTGGTCATATTTACCTTCAATAAGACCTTTAAATCCTGCAATTGTATCTGCAAGTTCAACGTAAACACCTGGGCTACCTGTAAATACCTCTGCAACGTGGAATGGTTGAGATAGGAACTTCTCAATCTTTCTTGCTCTCTCAACAGTGTTTTTGTCCTCTTCACTAAGCTCGTCCATACCAAGAATAGCAATAATATCTTGAAGGTCTTTATATTTTTGAAGAATAGACTGAACACCACGTGCAACATTGTAATGCTCTTCTCCAAGAATTTGTGGGTCAAGCATTCTTGATGTTGAATCGAGTGGGTCAACAGCTGGGTAGATACCCTTTTCAGCAATAGCACGGTTAAGTACTGTTGTTGCATCTAAGTGAGCAAATACAGAAGCTGGAGCTGGGTCAGTTAAGTCATCAGCAGGAACATATACAGCTTGAACAGATGTAATTGAACCTTTTGTTGTAGATGTAATTCTCTCTTGGAGTTTACCCATTTCTGACGCAAGAGTTGGTTGGTAACCAACAGCAGATGGAATACGACCAAGAAGAGCTGACATCTCTGAACCAGATTGTGCAAATCTAAAGATGTTATCAATAAACATAAGAACGTCTAGTCCCATCTCATCTCTAAAGTACTCAGCCATTGTAAGACCTGTAAGTGCAATACGGTTACGTGCTCCAGGAGGTTCACTCATTTGACCATAACAGAGTGCAACTTTGTCAAGTACGTTTGACTCTTCCATCTCGAAGTATAGGTCATTCCCTTCACGAGTTCTCTCACCAACACCTGCAAATACAGAGTAACCACTATGTTTCATTGCAACGTTGTTAATAAGCTCCATAATAATAACGGTTTTACCAACACCAGCACCACCAAATAGTCCTACTTTACCACCTTTATTGTATGGAGCAAGAAGGTCAACTACTTTAATACCTGTCTCAAATACCTCTGTTGCAGTGCTTTGCTCTTCAAATGGTGGTGGGTCTCTGTGGATTGAACGATACTCTTTACATGTAAACTCACCTGCATCATCAACAGTATCACCAACAACGTTAAAGATACGTCCAAGAACCTCTTCACCAACAGGAACTTTAATTGCATCACCAGTTGCTTTAACCTCTTGACCTCTTACAAGACCTTCACTCATGTCCATTGCAATTGTTCTTACACGGTTGTCACCTAACTGTGCTGCAACTTCTAAAACCAATCTCTGGTCACCAATTGTTGTCTCCAATGCTTCGTTGATAGCTGGAAGGTAATCCGTAAAATCAACATCAACAACGGGACCTAGTACCTGTACTACTTTACCTGTCATAAATCTATTCTCCTTATTATTTCAACGATTCCATACCACTGATAATCTCAATGAGTTCAGTCGTAATCGCTTCTTGTCTTGCTTTGTTATATGCTATACTTAGCTTTTTAACCATCTCACCTGCATTGTTTGTTGCAGCATCCATCGCTTGCATACGAGCTGAATGCTCTGCTGCTAACGAGTCTAACAACGCATAGTACATTGTATACTCAACATACTTCTGTACCAATGCCTCTAAGAGAGTATCGTCATCATCTGGTTCAACTTCCATCTCTGAAAGAGCTACACTTTTTGTAATCTCTAAACTAGAAGTATCAATAGGAAGTAGTTGCTGTGTATAGACCTTCTGAGTAATCATATTTATATATCCATTATGAATAAGAATAATCTTGTCTGTCTCACCTGCAACATAATCTTTTACCAATGAGTCAATCAACTCTGTTGAACGTGCATAGTCAGGTTTTGAACTTAAGTCATCAATCTGATTTAACATCTCAACTTGGTTATATTTGAAAAAGGCAATACCTTTTTTACCAATACCACTTAAACGAACTTCAACACCTGCTTCTACATACTCTTTCATAATTTTGTTCGCTTGTTTAATGGTTTGATGGTTAAATCCACCACAAAGACCTTTATCTGATGTTACAAATACAATGTCAACTCTTTTAGGATTTTTGTTCTCTTTCATAAAAACATTATCAATCCCATCTGCATTGTTTTGAGACATCTTCTGTGCAATCTCAGTTAACAACTCTGTTAACTTTGTAGCATAAACTTTAGAGCGTGTAGCAATCTCTTCTGCTCTTTTAAGTTTAGCTGATGAGACTAGTTTCATTGCACGCGTGGTCTTTTGAGTGCCTTTAACACTCGCAATCTTACGCTTTATCTCTTTTAAATTAGCCATAATTTAGCCCTCTTATGCTGAAAAAGATTCTTTGAAATCTTCAATTGCTTTTTTCAACTCTGCTTCATTATCATCAGTGATTTTTTTCTCATCTCTAATGCTTTCAAGAACAGAAGCGTATTTTGCATCCATAAATGGATATAGTTCAGCTTCAAACTTAGTTACGGCATTAACAGGAATATCATCGAGATAACCATTGACACCTGCATAAATCATAACAACTTGCTTCTCAATTGGAATTGGAGAGTATGGTCCTTGTTTAAGAACTTCAACCATTCTACCACCTCTTTCAAGTTGAGCTCTACTATGCTCATCTAGGTCAGAGGCAAACTGTGCAAATGCTTGGAGTTCACGATAAGCAGCAAGGTCTAGTCTAAGTGTACCTGCAACTTGTTTAGTAGCTTTAATCTGTGCAGCACCACCAACACGTGAAACTGAAAGTCCAACGTTAATCGCAGGTCTAACACCTGAGTTAAAGAGGTCAGTCTCAAGGAAAATCTGTCCATCAGTAATTGAAATTACGTTTGTTGGAATGTACGCTGCAACATCACCTGCTTGTGTTTCAATAATTGGGAAGGCTGTAATTGAACCTGCACCATTTTCATCACTAAGTTTAGCAGCACGTTCTAGAAGTCTTGAGTGTAGATAGAAAACATCCCCTGGATAAGCTTCACGACCTGGAGGTCTTCTTAAGATAAGTGACATCTCACGATATGCAACAGCATGTTTTGAAAGGTCATCATAAAAGATAACAGCATGTCTACTAGAGTTCATGTAGTACTCTGCTAATGTAACACCTGCATAAGGAGCTAAAAATTGGAATGCTGATGAGTCAGATGCAGAAGCATTAACAATAATTGTGTACTCCATCGCGCCAGCCTCTTCAAGTCTCTTTACAATAGATGCAACAGTTGATTGTTTTTGACCAATTGCTACATATACACAGATAACATCTTGACCTTTTTGGTTAATGATAGTATCAATTGCTAATGTTGTCTTACCTGTTTGTCTGTCACCAATAATAAGCTCTCTTTGCCCACGTCCAACTGGTACAAGTGCATCAATCGCTTTAATACCAGTTTGAAGTGGCTCATGAACCGATTTTCTAGCCATAATTCCTGGTGCTTTTGTCTCAATAAGTTGTGACTCTGTTACTTCAATTGGACCTTTACCATCAACTGGCTCTCCAAGTGGGTTAACAACACGACCTACCATTGCATCACCAACAGGCATTTTAAGTAGTTCACCTGTTCTCTTAACACTCATTCCCTCAACGATTCCTGCCATTGACCCAAGAACAACAATACCTACACTCGCCTCCTCAAGGTTAAGAACCATTCCAGGAACACCTGTCTCAAACTCTACTACCTCTCCAGCCATAACATTGTTAAGACCATATACAGATGTAATTCCATCTGCAACACCTACTACTTTACCAACTTCGTTGATATCTACATCAATCTCAAAATTCGCGATTCTCTCTTTGATTATTGAAGAGATTTCGTCTGCTTGTAATTTGTTTGCCACTGCAACTCCTTCCGTTAGATTACTTTTTTATAATGATTTTTTAATGAAATCAATTAACTGTTCTTTAACTCTCTGCTTAGAGAAGTTTACCTCAATACCCAAGTCTTCGACTGAGACTTTAATCCCATCAACATCTGATACCTCTTGAGTTAATTCAATATTAGCTCCATTAGTATAGGCTGACAAAGATTTCTGTAACTCTTTAAGCTCTGCTGCTTTAAGTTTAGAACTTGATGTCACAACACCTTCATATTTATTGGTTTCAGTTTGAATAGCTTGTTTTAAAACTTTTGCAATTGTTGGCAAAAGGTCTAGGCGACCATTCTCTCCAACAATTTTAATAAAGTTTATTAATTTACCATCTGCTTTTCCTAGACTCTCAACTACCATTGAAGTCTTTGCTTCATTAGAAATTAATGGAGAAGATAACTTCTCAACAACAGTTGAATCTGAAAATGCCTCTGTCATAGCTAAGAGTATTTTAGAAAAATCAGCTCTCTCTTTTTTATCAGTTGAGCCAACAAGTGCATTGACATATCGTTTAGCAATTAACTCTTCCATTATGCAACCTTATTTGAGATTAGCGAGATAACTTTAGACTCATCTACTGTAATGTCATCATTAGTAATTCCACTGTTAAGTACTTCATCTATTGTGCTTCTCATCGCTTTTTTAGTTTCTAGTTCTTGCTTTTCAAGAGCTTGTTTCTCTAATTGATTAAGAAGAGCAGCATTTTTTTCAGCAATATTAGAAGCTAAAATTTTAGCCTCATTAGCAGCATCTGCTACTAACTCTTTTGCTTTCTCTTGGGCTTTAGCCAAATTCTCCTCTGCTGCTAAACGCTCATTTTTAGAAGCTTGAAGTTTTGCTTCAATCTCTTTTAGTTGGTTAGCAATCCCTTGGGAACGTCCTACAAAAAACGCTTTAATAGGATTAGCAACCAAATAATAGATAAGTCCTGCAAAAATAGTAAAGTTTAAAACTCTATATTTAAAATCAGAATCAAACATGGTTACATGGTGTTCACCATGACTAGCTAATACCAGTGAAGGTACTAAAACTGTTGCGATTAACGCAATATTTTTAATTCTCATTATCTCTCCTACAAGCTACTTAATTTAGAGTGTAAAGTCTCTTTAAACATTGGTAGCTCAGCAGACAATGATTTTTTAAGTTTCTCTTGCTCTGCTTTAAGTTCTGCTAAAAAAGTTGCATTACTTGCTTCGAGTTCTTTCACTTTACTCTCTATTTTGCTCTCTGCCAAAGCTTTTGCTTCAGAAGTAGCTTTCTCTCTAATTGCATTTGCTTCAGCTTTTGCTGTAGCTAAGATTTCATCAGCTTTTGCATTTAGTCCACTGCTGTTATCTACCATCTCTTCTGCATTTTTTAAATCCTTTGCAATTGTCGCATCTCTGTCGTCCATAAACTTTAAAAGAGGCTGAAAAAGCATTGTATTTAATAAAAATAGAAGAGAGAAGAAAACAACTAGAACAAACAACATTAAACCAGGATTCAAGTCAAGCATTCAAACTCCTCCAAAAAATTTTGCGTATTATATCTTGGATAAAGTAATGATTTGATTAATATTTTGTTATAACAGGGGGATTTCAAACGCTTCTCTAAAGAGAGCGTTTATATGTCTATTTTGGTAACATATTGAGAAATTTCTCTATCTCTTCTGCATTTTTGAAATTAATTTCCAATGAATTATTTTTTACTTTAAAATCAAAAGGTAGATACTCTTTTATCTTCTTTTTATAACTTCTTATAAAATATTCTTTTTTAGGCACAGAATTAAAAGTATGCTCATCATCAGTTAATTTTCTATTTTTTACCAAGAGTTCACTCTCTCTAACCGATAGTTTTTGACCAACAATAGTATCAACTAAAATTTTCTGCTCTTTCTCATTGAAACCAACCAAAACTTTTGCATGACCTTGCGATATAATCCCATTAATAAGTTTATTTTGAACATAACTAGATAGAGATAAAAGTCTAATTGTATTGGTAATCTGAGAACGACTCTTGTTGACTACAGAGGAGAGTTCATCATGAGTAATATCATACACCTTTATAAGCTCATCATAGGAGTGTGCTAACTCTATAGCATTTAAATCTTCACGTTGAATATTTTCAATAAGTGCTAACTCACGAAGTTTTACATCATCAATATCTACATCAGCCACTACAGCTCGAATAGTCTCTAAAGCTGCTAACTTATGAGCGCGTAATCTTCTCTCTCCTGCAACTAATAGATACCCATCATCTTTTTCAATAACTACAATAGGTTGCAAAAGACCATGACGAGATATTGACTCGCTTAACTCTTGAAGTGCCTCTTGATTAAAAGTTTTTCTTGGTTGGTATGGATTTGGAGAGATTTTATTAACATCTATCTCTCGTATAGAGTCACTATCATAAGTAGATGAACCTATTTCACTTTCATAAGCTTGACCAACCTCTTCTAATATTGCCCCTAGTCCTCTACCTAATGCCATCTCTTAGCCTTTAACTTTACTTGATGTTTGTCTCTTTGTTTTCTTTTCAGCTTTTACAATTGATTTAGCCAAATCAAAATAGGCAGTAGCCCCTTTAGATTTTTTTGCATACTCTGTTACAGGCTTTCCATAACTTGGAGACTCTGCAACTTTAATATTTCTAGGTACTATTAACACCTCTTTTTTCTTAGTTAAAAAGAGCTTCTCTTTAAAGTGATGAGATAAATCTTCTAAAACCTGCTTTGAAAGATTATTCTGAGAAGAGTACATAGTTGGTAAAAAACCTTTAATAGTTAATTTAGGATTAATAGACCTCTTCAGAAGATTAATAGTGTTAAGCAACTGTGCCAAACCCTCTAGTGCAAAGAACTCACACTGAATAGGAATAATAACCGAATCAGCAGCTCCTAGAGAGTTGATAGTAATAGGACCTAAAGCAGGAGGAGAATCAATTAAGATGTAGTCATAGTTCTTCTTAATAGGTTGAATTGCTTTTCTTAATAGAAGCTCACGATTCTCTTTTTTAGGATTATAAAACTCTTTTTCAATTCCAACCAAACCTATATTTGCAGGAACAATATCAAGGTTTTTAAAATTAGAACTTAAAATAACATCTGACATCTTTTTTATACCAATTAGAACATGATATATATTGTACTCATAATCGTTACGATTGAAGCCTAAACTTGTAGTAGCATTTGTTTGAGGGTCGGCATCAATTACAAGAACTTTTTTACCATTTTGTGCTAATGCAGCTCCAAGATTAACAGCTGTTGTAGTCTTTCCTACACCACCCTTCTGATTTGCTATTGTTATTACTTCACTCATCTTATACTATATACTCTCTTCTTGTCAATTATTAGTGAACCATCTTCCAATAAAATCGCTTTTTCAAGAGATTTTAATTCACCATCTATATGGGCAAAGTACCCTTTATTTCTGTAAAATTCTATCCTATATAGACTAAATATTTGCTTCCATGTTGGATACTTTTTTAATGCCTGTAGATACTTACTTAATAAATTTATTGGCTCAACATTGAGATTTAAGGCTTCAAAGAGATTTGATTTTTTTTGTAAATTTACACCTATTCCACAGATAAGAATATTATCTATTTTTTTTGTTATAGTTCCACCAATTTTTGATGAATTTTGGTATAAATCATTGGGCCATTTCAGCCAAATATCTTCACTTTTCTCTTTAAGTATCTCTTTCATAATAAATGAAAAGTAGATAGAGGCAGAACTTAAAGGTAAATCTTTTGGCAAATCTTCAATATTTACTGCAAAAGAGAAAAAGAGATTTCCCTCTCCTCCCTCCCAAGAGTTATCTCTACTACCAATCCCTGCTGTCTGCTCTTTAGCCACTACACATATTGGAGCTGTTAGAGTCCCATTTTTTATCTGCTTAATTAAGTAAAGTTGAGTAGACTCTAAACTATTAAAAGAGAGTATTTCCAACTTTTAATCCTCTTCCAACACAATATGCCTTAGCATTTACTGCCTTTTTAGAAGCAGGTTGAAGTGTTCCAATCTCTAAAGAGCCAACTCCACACCCAACAACGATGCTACTCTCTTTTATCTCTAAAATAGTACCTATCTTGTTTTTACTCTCTATCTCTAATAGCTTAACATCTTTAATCTTAGTTCCATTCTCAACAAAAATGCCAGGCCAGCCCTCAAAGGCTCTATATTTATCATAAAAAGTAGACGCACTGTTAAAATCAACCAAACCATCACTCTTTTTAATCTTTTTACAATGAGTAGCCATTGCTCTGTTCTGCTCTAGTGGTGCAAGGGTATCAAAACGATGAATAGTCTCAATAGTCAAAGCACAAGCATCATCACTCAACCTACTCATTAGTTCAGGTAACAACATAGTTGGTGGAATTTTAAAGTAACGATACCCCAAAATAGGGCCAGAGTCTAACCCCTCCTCCATAAGCATAGCTGTTACTCCTGTAAATTTATCTCCATTGAGCAGAGATTGCTGAACAGGACTTGCCCCACGGTACTGAGGAAGTAAAGAGGCATGAAGATTAATACAAGGAGCAATATCTAAAATATTTTTAGGTAAAAGTTGTCCAAATGCAGCTACAACTATAAAATCAGGCTCTGCTTCAACAATCGCTTCATAGACTCCTTCATCGGATAGCTTTTCAGGTTGTAACAGATTTAGATTATGCTCTTGGGCTAAAACTTTAACATCAGGGGCTTTTAACTCCCCTTTTCGTCCTGCTTTTCTATCTGGTTGAGTTATGACCAAAGGTATCTCTACTAACTCATCATCAATGAGTGCTTGAAGTATCTCTTTCGCATAATGAGGTGTCCCCATATAGACTACTCTTTTCACTTATACTCCTCATTTTAAATTTTTTGGAAGTATAACAAAAATAGTATACTACGGTACTAAATAACCAAATTGTTCAAAAATATCTTTAGCTCTCTTTGAGAATATAAAAGCATAAAAACTAGCAACAGCCTGACTCTTCTGACCATGCTTTAAAATAACAATACCTTGGTCAATAGGTCTATAGAGTTTAGGGTCAACCTCATGCCAATTTACCTCTTTTTTAAACTGTTTCATCTTAGGTGAAAAGAGTGCAGACTTTGCAATAAACCCCAAATCGGCTACTTTCGTTGCATAGGTAACTGTTTGAGAGATAGACTCACCATAGACAAACTTACTCTTGACCTCATCTAAGAGTTTTGCATTTTCTAGTGCTTCAAAAGCTGCCTTGCCATAAGGTGCTGTTTTAGGATTGGCAATAGCTATTCTTTTAATATTCTTCTCTTTTACTAAATCAATACCTTTTGAAAAGTCCTGCTTTTTAACAGAAAAAAATGCCAAAGAGCCTTGAGCATAGACCATAGGGCGAGTAACAGCAAACCCATCTTTATATAGATTTTCAGGATACATCATATTTGCACCCATCAAAATATCATAAGGTGCTTTATGTCTAATCTTAGCCGTTAAGCTCCCTGTACCACCTAAAATAATCTCTACTTTTATATCAGGGTAGAGTTTATTAAACTCTTTCTTTAAGTCATCTATAGCATACGATACATTTGCAGCTAGTGCTACAGTAACTTTTTCTGCCAAAAGTAGATTTGACAATAGAATAAACACAACAAGTAGTTTTAATCTCATTTTTTCTCCATTTTTTAAATATTGATTTCAGATATTTACATTTATTTCCAGCGTTCTAAGAGTATGAAAACCACTCTCAAAACGTAGGAACTAGAAAAAACAAAAACTAACCCTTAACTCTTCATTCTTAACTCTTAATTATAAAGTATCCCCTATCGCAAAAATGCAGTCGGGTTATTGTATGTCTTAACATCAGGTGCAAACAAAGGTAAAGCGTTTCAATCCCCTATCGTATTTCTACAGTCGGGTCATAACTTATATTGTGGGAAACATCAAAAAAACCTTATAGTTTTCAACCACTTAACAGTGCTATTTTATGGAACTTTACATAAAAAGTTTGTAAACTCATGGTTCAGAATACACCAATTTGGCTTAATTTTTTATTAAAGTGCCAAGATTTCGGACTCTTTTATTCTAAAAAAAGTTTGTAAATTGTTTTGAGTCTAAAAACAACAAACAAAGCCCTTAATATAGGAATCCAAACAACCAAAGAGGAATTTTATTTTTAAAACCTATCTCCAAATCATCAGCCACAACAAAAGAGTTAGGTATATCTTTTATCTGATTAAAACCTTTATTTCTGCCCCCTATCTCAACAGTATAGTGTTCATTTATCAAAAAATCACCCCTATCAACATAATAGATACTGTAGTTTTGGCTAACTTGATTGGCAAAAAATATCTCTCTTTTTGTTCCTCTATCACTCTCTATACAAAGAGCATTGCAGAGATTTGTATTAGAGAGATAGAGTTTGTCAGGTTTTTGTATATTTTTAAAGCGTTTTGCCTCATAGATAATATGTCTTAGTAGTTCAGCTCTATGAAGATACTCAATATATTTGTAGAGTGTTGCTCGTGAAACACCAACAGTTTTAGATAGTTTTTCAATAGAGAGTTCTAAAGGCTTAGAGACACAGATAGTAGTTAATAGCTTTTTGAGTATGGCTATTTTATCAGGAGGAACATTGTAGAGTAGAGCAATATCTGTGTGAAGTATGGTATTGATACTATCTATAATCTTTTGAAAATAGGGCTTACTACTCTCAAAATAGAAAGGGTATGCTCCTTGTACAATATACTCTTTAAAATATTTTAATACCTTTTCATCTTGAAGTGTATCAAGAATCTCATAGCTTAAATTTTCATGGTGCTTAAAAATCTCTTCAATGCTATAACTCTTAAAAGAGTAGGAGAGTTTTAGCTCTAAAAACTCTCTAAAGGACAAAACAGGAAGTCTCTTCATGCTATAACGCCGTGCAAAAGAGGGATTGGTAAGCTTAATAGCTGATGAACCAGAGAAGATGATTTTTATATCAAAAAAGTCATAGATAGACTTTAACTGCTGTTCAAAATCTTTAGCTTCATGAATCTCATCTATAATCACACACTTTCCACCCAAAGAGTAAAAGTAGTCTACTAAATCAAACAGAGATACATCTTGCAGTAGTGGGTGGTCACAAGAGATATAGATAAGCTCATCATAAGAGAGTTGAAGCTCTTTTGCTACCTGTAACATAAGGGTAGTCTTTCCAACTCCTCGACTCCCATATATACCTACAATTCTATCTTGAGTATTTAAAACATCATCAAATAGAAATCGTCTATAAGTTGGAAGTTTTTTGTTTAACTTAATATACGATAGTCTCTTTAGACTGTTTAATGTATTTTCCATCTTCTTCTCTTTATTGTTTTATGCAAAATACAGTTTATCTTTTTATTGCTTAATTTTTGATAATTAAACTCTAAACAGAGTCCCACCCCTCTGAATACCATCAAGTAAAAAACTCCTAACATCATCTAACCCAAACCCTGTCGCTAAAAACATCTTTTTACCTTTAGAGAGCAAAAAGTGGGCAGCTTTAAGTTTAGTTACAATACCCCCTGTAGCAAACTCATTGTTTGGTGTAGTTGGTGCGTCTAACTCCTCTTTGGAGATATATGAGACCTCTTTACGAACCTTAGCATTTGCAAACTTTCGCGGGTCTTTGTCATAAAGAGCATCAATATCTGAAAGAATCACTAAAAGTTCAGCTCCAAAGTTTTCAGCTACATAGGCAGATAGTTGGTCATTGTCTCCAAACTCTAGCTCTTCGGTGGCGATTACATCGTTTTCATTTATAATAGGAACAACACCATTACTAAGCAATGTATCTAAAGCCCTTTGAGCCAATGCAGTACGTTTTTTAGAGTCTAAATCGGCTGCACTTAATAGTACTTGAGAACATAAAATATTATATCTAGCAAACTTCTCTTGATACATCTTAAGTAGAAGTGGTTGACCAATAGCAGCTAGAGCCTGTTTGTTTCCAATGTCACGTCTGTTTAGAGGTAGTACAGTAAATCCTGCTGAAACAGCTCCAGAACTTACTAAAATAACCTCTTTACCATTTTGCATAAGCTTTGCAATTAGCTCTACTAAATCCAACATTCGCTCTCTTGCAACCTTACCATTTTCGGTTAAGACGTGAGAGCCAACCTTAATGACAACTCTGCTAAAATCCATCAGTCTACTTTCTCTTCTTCATTAACTGCTACTATATAGTTTTTAAGTGCAAAACGTAAAGCTTCTGTGTTAAGGTGTGAAACAGAAGAGATTGGTAAAACAAAAAGAGGCTCACTAGTTGGCAGTTCTACTCCAAAATCTTCTGTAAATCCATAAGAGCTATACTCTGGGTTGGCTTTAAACTTTTGTAGTGTTTTATTAGCTTTAAGTCCAATATCTGACAAAAACTGCTCTGTTAAACTATTTACCT
Organism: Campylobacteraceae bacterium; assembly: GCA_027038275.1. Taxonomy (GTDB): domain Bacteria; phylum Campylobacterota; class Campylobacteria; order Campylobacterales; family Sulfurovaceae; genus UBA1140. Next base: position 42,073 of record JALVXC010000182.1, read on the forward strand.
CATCGACCGAAAAAGAGTCACACTTAGTTAAAGCAACACCAAAAGGTCGTTTTGCTAAAACCTCAGAGTAACGCTCCAACTCTACTAAAAGAGTCTCGTACTGATACTTCATCTCACGATAGTTAGCCATATCGACTAAAAGTAGAAGTGTTTTGGTTCTCTCAATATGTTTTAAAAACTCTAAACCAAGCCCACGACCATCACTAGCTCCCTCAATAATACCTGGAATATCTGCCATCATAAATGAGTCATACTCTCCAACATTTACAACACCCAAATTAGGAGTAAGCGTTGTAAACTCATAAGAGGCTACTTTTGGTTTAGCATTTGTAATAGTTGAGATAAGTGTTGATTTACCTACACTTGGGTAGCCCACTAGACCTACATCGGCTATCATCTTTAGTTCTAGTCTTACTTGCTTAGTAACTCCTGGAAGCCCTGGTTGAGCGTAAGTTGGTCGCTGGTTCGAGGCATTTTTAAAGTGCATATTTCCAAGACCACCTTTTCCACCCTCTAAAAAGAGAACTCTTTGACCCTCTTCAACCAAGTCCAAAAGCACCTCTCCACTCTCTTGGTCAATCACTTGTGTTCCTGGAGGTACTACTACATCTACACTTTTTCCTTTTCTCCCATACCTCTTTCGTCCCTCACCTGGACGACCATTTTCAGCCTTTATATGGTTTCTACCTCTTAGGGCAGAGAGGGTATCGGTGTTATTGTCTACTACAAAGTAGACATTTCCACCCTTTCCACCATCTCCACCATCTGGTCCACCCTTTACAACAAACTTCTCTGTCCAAAATGAAACACAACCTGCCCCACCTTTTCCAGAACTCAACATAATATCTACAGAATCTACAAACATATACTTCCTTTGCTCTATTTGGAGCAGTTATAATAATTACGGAATTATAGCTAAAAAGCTTTATGTCCTTGATGTAACGCTTTAATTCGTTTTTCTAAAGCATCTAAGATATTTACTATCTGATTTTGTAGCGTATAGAAGTCTGCCATGTGCTGGGCTGAAATATCATCTGTGTTGCGAATCTCTGCTAAAATTTTTCTAAGCTTTTCACGTCTACTCTTTGCCTCTTGAAGTGATATTGTTGAAATCTTTGTATCTATTCCATTTATTCTACTATACCAACGATTAATTTTACGTCTACCATAGAGGTCAAATGTTGGTAAAACTACCTCAATAAAAAAGGCAAAAAGAGCAATAACAGGTAAAATAAAACGGAAAAAGTAGTTATCTGCTTTTGTTAGGGTTTCAGCAATCCAATATGGAAAATGCTCTTCATAGTAGTTTGTGGGTTCTCTAAAGTAGTTCTTTGAAGCTGGATGCTGTTTTATCTTTAACTGAGAAGCGTTTGGAAAGGTATTCTCATCATGAAAAACACCAACTTTGCTATGAACTCTTTTGGCAATTTTAAGAATTAATCTAACCATTTTATCTGAAGCGTTATAGGTTGCTAAGAGAGTGTTTTTAGCTAAGAGTTTATAGTCCTCTCTAGGTATTTGCTGTTGCATATCAAAAGCATTTTTATATAGTGTTACTATCTCAAAGTGCCTATTTCGTTTTACAAAAAACTGTTTATAGGAGTTAGATGTGTCTATAAAATTAAGTAGATGAATATGAGGTAAACTCATTAGACGCTTAAGAAAAGGAGCATCGGCAGAAGCAATATAGAACATTGCATCTACTTGATTATTTTTTAACTCTTCATAAGCCTCTGCACTTGGTATATACTTGAAGTTTGTATTAAAACCATTTATTCCTACTGAATCCAAAAGATTAAGCGTTACAGGCAAAATACCACTCCCCTTTTCACAAATAGCTAATCGCTTCCCTTTTAGCTCTTTTAGGTCTGATATTTTGTTACCCTTATAAAAAATCCAAATAGGCTCATAAAAGATATTTGCTAAAGCATAAATAGTAGGATACTCTGTTCCTCCCTGCACAAAAGCAAAATCAACTTTACCTTTTTGGAGAAACTCTTGTGCCTGTACACTACCTTTTGTCTCTACAAGCTTTAAGGTTACCCCCTCTTTTTTAAACTCTTTTGCATACTCTTTAGCATACTGTGTATAGGCATCAACCTTAGAACCAACAGCAATTTTAATAACCTTTTTATGGTTATTGCTCTCTATTGCAATATATAAGATAGGCAACAAAAGTAAAATAATAAATAGGAGAATACTCTTTAATGTTTTCATAACATCTATTATAGCAGTTATTTAACTACTTTTGCAAGAGAGAAAAATATGCTATAATTCGAGTAGGTGTGACAGGTAGTTGCTGGTGACATTATGTCACGAGAGGAAAGTCCGTGCTACACATGAGACAGGACTCCATCTAACGGATGGCCAGAGTAATCTGAGGGCAAGTGCAACAGAGAGTAGACAGCCATCTATCGAAAAACTGTAAAGGCTTTTCGCCTTTCTCTCCCCTATTTCCTGAATGAGTAGATAGATGGTGATGGTGAAAGGGTGAGGTAAGAGCTCACCAGTGCCTATGGTAACATAGGTAGCTAGGTAAACCCTGTCCGTAGCAAGAAGTACTGGTATAGAGTCTCATTACGCCATTGGATTGGCAAAAGTGCTTCGCTTGAGCGTATTGGCAACAATACGCCTAGATAAATAACTACCCGCGACAGAACACGGCTTATCGTCACACCTACTTAACCTAAACTTGCTAAAATACCTTATGAAAAATATTCTTTTTATACTCCTACCCATTCTATTTTCAGCCTGTGCAACAAAAGTACCTATCACATGGCAAAAACGCATTGTAGAGAACCAAGTTAAACCTTTAAATCTTGTCTATAAAGAGTATGGAGTTGAGCATAACCAAACTATGCTCTTTTTACATGGTTTTGGAGAGAGCAAAGAGACATGGCGTTTTATAGTTCCTGCTCTTGCTCAAAAGTACCATCTAATTCTGCTTGACCTAAAAGGTTTTGGAGTCTCGCCAAAAACAGACGATGACAAATACTCAGTCTATGACCAAGCTCTATATGTTCAAAAGTTTATTGAACAACATCATCTAAACAATCTTACTATTGTTGGGCGTTCATTTGGTGGTGGTGTGGCTCTTATTTTAGCACTTATGCAAGAGAAAAAGCTTATACCACCAACTTTAAATAGAATGATTCTTATTAATAGCATGGCTTACAATCAACCTCTTCCATCTATGTTAAGAGATTTAAGAATACCTATTATTGGATACTTAGGTATTCACCTACTTAGTAATCACTATATGGCACTTGAAGCCTACAAATACGCCTTTTGGAATGATGACAAAATACCTAAAGCAAGTGTAGACTACTCTGCAAGTATAATGGCTCAACCTAGAGCAAAGTATGCCTACTTAACAACAGTTCATAACCTTATACCTGATGATGTGCAAAGCATAGAGCATGAGTACCAAAAGATTAAGCTTCCTACTCTTATTATATGGGGAAAAGATGATGTCTCTATTCATGTAGACAAAGCCTATAGGTTACATAGAGATTTAAAAAACAGTCAACTTGTTATCTTACCACATATAGGACACATGCCTCAAGAGGAAGCTCCTAAAAGAGTGGTTGAGAAGATTTTGAGGTTTATGAAACAATAATATTTAAGCCTCAAATAGTATAATTGGTTAAAAAAGTAAAACAATGGAAGCTTTAAAAATAGATAACTTTATGCCAAACTACACCTACGAAGACTATAAGCATTGGGAGGGTGATTGGGAACTAATAGATGGTGTACCTTTTGCTATGGCTCCTGCACCAATGAAAAAACATCAGATGCTTGTAGGGTACATTTTTTCTGAAATAGTATCTAAAATTGGTATCTGCCCTAATTGTGAAGTTTTAATAGACTCAGATTGGAAATTAAACTCTCAAAATGTTTTAAAACCAGATGTTGCCCTAGTCTGTAACGATGACAACCCAAAGCACATCTCCAAAACTCCAGAGGTTATCTTTGAGGTCATTAGCCCCTCCACAGCTCAAAGAGATGAAAATTTAAAATTTACTATCTACGCAGGAGAGGGCGTAAAGTACTATGTTTTAGTCTATCCTGAAGATTTGGTCGCTAGAGTCTATAAAAATGATGACTTTAGTTTTAAAAAGGTTGGTGAGTTTGATACTGAGTCGTTGGAGTTTGAAGAGATTACGTGTGAGTTTACTTTTGATTTTGGGGCTATTTTTGAGAGGTTTAGGGAGAAATAGTTTTTTTTGATTTGTCATTTTGAGGCATTGGCTACGATGTTACCACTTAGCTTTTTGCCCTTTTATTATGCAACCATATCTATATATGAATCAACATATCTTTTAGCAATATCTGCAATCTGTTCAAGTACTTTAAAACTTAATTTCTGATAACCTACTAATTCTCTATTTTTATATAAATTATAGTAAGAGAGAACAATATTATCAAGATAGAGTAACTCTTGAGCCTCTTGTGCATTAAGTTTTTTAACATTTTTTTCTAAAAACTCTCTATACTCCAACATATCTATAAAGGTGTCATCATGAAAAAAAACTTCCAAATCAAACTCTTGTAAGTCGCTCATATATCTCTCTAACTCTTTTTGAAAACTCATCTGAGACCACCTTTCTTTCATATTTAGATTGAAACAACTCTTTATGTTTCTCTAGTGTATTGATTATATCATCTCTTATTTTATATGATGTTAAAATCTTCCCATTTTCACCAATCACCACTGCCCAACTCTTCTGTTTATTATAAAAAACTCTATCCCATATATCTGAGTTTTCTTCAGGATATGTTTCGATATATGCTTCATTAGAATAGGAGAGTACTTCAAATGAGTTCACTAAATACTCAAATTCACTCTCTATATCTCTATTTCTTATTCTCTTTTTTATATGTTTGCTATAAGAGTTTATATCATTCCACAGACTACTAAACTTTGCTAAAGCTTCATCTTGGTTATTAAAGTTAAAACTGTTAAGATTTTCAATAAACTTACTCTCTATCTCTTTCATGTTTGTATTTTAACATAAAATAGTAAATAGAAGGGCTTGTTTCAATAGCCTATCTTTTATCACTTGGATTTACATAATCACACTCAGGGAGTATAGGCTTTACCATTATTCCAATCCAAAATATTAATAACCCCAAAATGCCTAACTCTGAAAAAAACAATACAAAAACCATTAGAAATAGAGCTGATAATAGACTTAAAAATAGAGCATAAAAAAAACTTTCTTTTTTAATCAATAAACAGATAAACATATACAAAAAGGATATAATATATGCGTCCAACAAACCCAGTCCTAATGATTCTATCAAAAAATCTCCTCCAACTTTCCAAACAATTTCTCTAATACCTCATCAACCAACTCTATCTCTAAACGTGAAGAAATAGTCCTTTTATAATTTGTTGTTTAGATTATAACATAAGTTTATTTTACCCCCCCCCAACCACATTAAAACTAAAAGGAGTCCAATAACTCATACCAATATTTGCCTCACGAAGTCTGTCACCACTCCAACTGTTACAAGTTTTTATAGCATTATAGACTCGATTAGAACTATAAAAGGCATCATCTCTACCAAACCCTTTAGCCTCATAGTGTGGCACTTTGGAAAACTCTCTTTTTAATATCTGCTCCAAAGAGTCAAACTGCTTTTGTGTTAAGGCTAACTCTTTTGTCTGATAATAATTAATATCTTTATAGTATGCAACATGAAGAAGTGATGGTGTATTTAAAAAGAGTGCTTTTAGTGCAGTTGAGAGTTTTAGGTCGTCCCAAGTAGGAGTGTTTAAGTAGGTCTCTTTGTCACCCCAACCAAAAGCTAAGTAGCCTCTTTTTCTACCTTGAACAACTTGAGGAAGAAGTCTGTTCCAATCTACTTTAGAGTTTTCAAGCTTAAGAACAATATCGCTATGCATTGAGTCATAAAGAATATAGATTTTTTGAACTTTTGGACTATTGGTTGTTGAGCCATTTGAAGGAAATAGCATAAAAAGATAAGAGACCAACCCATAAAAAATTGGAATCAAAATCAAAAATATCAACACTTTTAAAATCTTTTTTATGCCTCTCAAAAACGCACTCCTCTATTTTATTTTTTAAAGTATAGCCTTTTTTTGCTCTTTTTAAAAATTCTCGTTATAATCGACCAAAAAAGAGATTTAAAATGAGATACATACTACTACTCTTAACACCGTTACTACTCTTTTCAAAAGTTCACTATGCAAAGGTAGAGCCTTTAGAGAACATTACTCTAAAATCGGCTGTCTCAGCACAAGTTTTAAAAGTAAAAATAGATTTAGAGGGAAGAAGAGTTAAAGCAAACACCATTATAAAGCTAGATGATAAGTTAGACAAAACCAAACTCTCCTCTAGTAGAGCCTCTATTAAACTTATAGAGAGTATGATAGCAACCAATCGTAAAATTTTATCGGCACTAAAAGAGTCACTAACTAGACAAGAAGCCTACTACTCGCGTATTTTAAATGTAGCCTCTGCGTCCAAGACTCAAAAGGATAATGCCTTTTACGCCTTTACAAATGCCAAAACTCAATACTTTAGCACAAAAGAGAAGATAGACTCACTCAAAAAACAGAAACTCGATTTGCAGTTTGAGATAGCACGGCTAAAAGATAGCATTAGCAAAAAAACTATTATCATTCACAATAAATTTTTAGATAAACTACTTGTTCATAAAGGCGATTTTGTTAATATGGGGACACCATTAGCAGAACTTAAAGATTTGACCTCTGCTAAGTTGGTACTCTTTTTAGAGGCAGATGAGTTAAAAGATGTAAAAAAGAAAACCATCTATATAGATGATAGAGCGACAAAGTATAAAATCTCTAAGATTTGGTCAGTAGCAGATAAGAAGTTTATCTCATCTTATCGTACAGAGATTATTATTAGAAATCCAAAAGAGAGTTTCTCTAAACTACTAAAGGTGGAGTTAAAATGAGCAAAATAAAAACAACCTGTGGACTAGACTGCCCTGATGCTTGTGGTATTGTGGTAAAAGATGGCAAGATAGAAGCCGATGTTAGCCACCCTACTTCAAATGGTGCTTTGTGTGCTTTGCTAAACAGATATATGCTAGAGGAACCTCGTATTAAAAAGGCTCGTGTTAATGGAAAAGAGGTAAGTTTAGATGAAGCACTAAAAGCTACAAAAGATGCCCTTAATGCACCATCTAAACTACTATGGAGGGGTTCAGGAAACTTTGGAGTGATGCAAGAGATTACTAACCTGCTCTTTGAGAAGATAGAGGGAACAACCACAAAAGGAACACTCTGTGATGGTTCAGGCGATGCAGGAATCTTAAATGGACGAGAGGTCAATAAAATCTTACCTCCAGAGCAGATAGATAAAGCCCAAGTTGTTGTAGTATGGGGGAAAAATATTACTGTAACAGCCTCACATCTTATGCCCTACTTAGAGGGAAAAGAGATAATTGTGATTGACCCTGTTAAAACCCCTATTGCTAAAAAGGCTGATTTGCATCTACAGATTGCTCCTCGCTCCGACTTCTTTATGGCTGTTATGTTGGCACGTTTTGCACTTATGGGTGACTTTGAAGACAAAGAGTTCTTAGATGAGTATGCTTCTGAATATGAGGATTACTATGAGTTTACACAAGGCTTTAGAATACGCCCTATTTTAGAGTATATAGGTACTAATCTACAAGAGATGGGAAGCATTTTAGAGATAATAAAAGACAAAAGAACACTCTTTTTAGTAGGAAATGGTGTGCAGAAGTACTCTACAGGTCATGCAACGCTTCACGCTATTGACTCTTTGGCTGTACTCTTAGGTAAAATAGGAAAAGAGGGGTGTGGAGTTGGCTTTTTAGGCAACTCAAAACTAAACTTTAAAAATCCATTTGAGGTTAAGACAAAAAGAGTCCAAAAGGCAAATACCCCTTTTGGAAAGTTTGATACAGTTCTTATTCAGGGTGGAAACCCTGTAGCCTCCATGCCTGACAGTAACAGAGTAATAAAAGAGCTTAAAAAGACAAAGACTATCATCTACTACGGACTCTATGAAAATGAAACCTCTGCTATGGCTGACATTGTCATTCCTGCTAAAAACTTTTTTGAAAAAGATGATGTACGCCTAAGCTATGGACACCAATATGTTAACCCTATGAGAAAAGTACATGAGTGCGACTACGGCATAAGTGAGTATGAGTTTACCAACACCCTACTTCAACAGTTTGGATTTGCTCCATTAGAGAGTGAGGAGTACTACTTAAACTTTTGGATTGAACAGTGTAGTAAAATAGACAATGACTACTACCTCCACCCTGCTTATGAGGAGATTCCATACCATAATGGTTTTGGAGAAAATGGAGAGGAGGAGTTTATATTTCCTGATGAGTTTGATGATGATTTTATTAAGACTAAAGAGTTTACACGTGCTAGAAGAAAATCAAAAAAAGAGAAGGTTATAGAGGAGTATTGGCTTTTAAGTCCAAAGGCAAATAAATCGCTAAACACCCAATTTAAACGTGACAATAAAATTAAACTACACCCAAGTCTTGGATTTGAAGAAGGGCAAGTGGTACGTGTATTTTCTGAATATGGTGAACACAACTTTGTGGTTAGGAACTCCAAAGATACAAGAGAAGATACAGTAGTAATTACTTCTAATAGTGTTGGAGTAAACTTTTTAACACCAAGTATTATAAGTGATGAGGGTGACTCAGCTTGTTACCAAGAGGTTAAAGTTAAGGTGGAAGCTCTAGGCTAAATATGGTCTACATTACCCTATTTATCTCTGCTTTAGTCTCTGCAACTCTCTTTCCTTTGGGGAGTGAGGCAATACTACTATATGATTTAAACGAGGGCTACTCTGCTCTATGGCTACTTACTTGGGCAACACTTGGCAACACTTTAGGGGCTGTTGTCAACTACATTTTAGGCTACCAAGGAGAGAGATTTTTAGAGCAAAAAAACCTTATTGACAGAGAGAAGTTTTTAAAATTTACCAAGCTCTTTGAGAAGTATGGAGGCTACTCTCTACTTCTCTCATGGTTACCTCTAGTTGGTGACTTCTTTACACTAGCAGGTGGTATAGCTCGTTACCCTTTTTTAAACTTCTTTCTATTGGTTTTAGTTGCAAAGTTTGGAAGGTATTTAGCTTTAACAATTAGCTGGTATTTTTACTGACGATAACGCCCATCTGGGTCATATATAAAATATATATCTGATGGGTCAAGCTTAGGTAGTCTATACTGTATCTCTCCTCTCTTCTCTCCCTTTACTTCCAAATCTAACAGTGCTAACCGTTTAGGTTCTTCTTGTTTCTTTTTTTTACTTGGGTCTTCAAGTACTGAAGTATCAACAATAGTATCAATAACATTATCTATCCAATGCAACTTTTGAGCATTCTTTGCCATCTCCTGCCAATCACCCCCTGCAGCATGTGCATACATCTCCTTCTTAAACTCTTCAACTGTAATTCCCATCTTTTTAGCAATAGGCTCTGCAAACTCAAGCCACCACTCATTAAGATGAGCTACACTCTCTTGCTGTTCAGAAAGATTTCCAAGCGATATATTACTTGGTTGATGATGTAAAATAATTGCATGTCCATAAGCAAAAGATTTATCTGCTAATGTTACAATAATCGCAGCCATAGAGGCAGCATACGAGCGTAATACAACATAAATAGGTGCTTTACTTGATTTCATAGCTTTTAAAATAAGATACCCTGCCATAACTGACCCACCAGGAGAGCTATCTATAACTATAAAAATAGGCTTTTTTGAATCTTTATTGTTAAAATAGTTAATCTTGTTAGTAATCTCAGTTGACATCTTTTTAGTAATTATACCATTAAGAGATATACGTCTATCAGAAATTATCAAGGTGGTGTTATTGTCAGTTAAAGGATTATCGAAATATTTAGGTGTAGCAGAGGCATACTGCTCTCTACTCTTTCTTGCTTCAATCTCTTCTACCTCTGCCTTAAGTCTATTTGTATCTAATTCCCATTTTGCTTTCTTAAGCTCTATCTCTTGAGTCTTCTGTTTATTTTTCAACTCTTGAACTTTTGTATCATATTCTAATCTAGCAATCTCACTATTGTGTTTTAACTCCTCATCATATTTAGCACTTTTTGCTTTTAGCTCTTTAAGAGCTAACTTTTCGGTAAGTAACTCTTTCTCCCACTTTACTTTTTGAAGTTCCATTAAGAGTTTAGCATGTTCACGTTTTAACTTCTCCTCTAAGAGTGAATTTTTTAAAGAGAGTTTTTTCCCTTTTAACTCCAAAGCCTCTGTTTCAACATCGTGACTATTAGTAACATTTTTTTTAGTAGCATTATGCTCACTGTTAGTCAAGGCGTGAGCATTGAGGGTAGCAAGTAGCAAAATAGTAACAAGACTTAATCTTCTATTCATGTAATATCCTTTTTTTGTAATAGTTGAATTATATATTTAAATAGTAAACAGAAAGTTTTATTAAGTAAACGATTAATTATATTTAATTAACAGTTAGTTAATAAAATTAATAAAAAGTATTAAAGAGGAGCAATAGCACTAAAAAAGTTGTACTCCCAAATCTACATTATGCTCTTCTTTTTTATCTTCATCACCAATACGTTTTCCCAAATCTATATTTGGCTCATCTATAGGTATCTGCTCTGGAGCTTTATCTTCAACAACCTCTAGCTCATTACCACCATCAAATGGAGGCTCTTCTATAGTAGCTAACTCTTCATCCTCACTATCATCTATAATCTCTGTCTCATCATTAATAACAATCTCAGGTTCATCTAGGCTACTATCATCTGCAATAACCTCTACCTCTTCTTTAGGAATATTTGGAGTTAACTCAATAGAGCTACTATTTAATTCATTACCCTCAATATATTTTTCACTTTCATTACTCTCTTTTTCAGGAGTTTCCTCCTCTTCCTCTCTATTTACACGTTTATCACTTAATGGAGGATGAGGCATAACCACACTCTTTACTACAACACTCTCTTTTTCATGTATAGGTTTTTCATGAATTATCTTGTTACTATAGTAAACTAAACCTGCAAGAATAAGTGCAACAACAATAAGGATTTTTAGCAAAATATTAGACATTTTTTCCCATTTTTAATCTTTTTTATTAATAAATACTCTATCATATTACAGATTAAAAAATGATAAGATAAAAATTAAATACTTTCCTTACTTACACAAACTACTTCTAACTTCACAGTCATATCTACTAAACTAAATCTATCACTCTCTTTAATCTCACTCAAAGCCACCTTTTTCTCATTAAGCACAACCTCTGCCCAGCCATCTTTCTGTTTTAGTTTTGGGTCATAGAGTCTCATCTTTTGCTCTAAAGAGTTTAAAGTTTGAGTTTTAACTTGCAAAGCATACTCAAAATTTTCTCTTAGAAGTTGAGGTAGAGGAGTAATTTTAGCTTCAAACTGTGCAAGTTTGTACTCCATTACTCTTTGAAACTCCTCTTCTAAGTTTTTAAACTCTCTCTCTACCATAGCAATCTTTCGTGAAACAGATTGACGAGCAAATTCCTGTGTTAAAGCATTTAGAGTCTGCTCCTTATTTGCTAAAATCTGTCCCATAGTACGTGCATAACGATTCTGTAGTTCACTAAGTGTATAAAGCACCTCATTTTGGTCAGGAAGTATCATCTCAATAGCAGCCGAGGGCGTAGGAGCTCTTAGGTCTGCTACAAAATCAGAGATAAGAACATCAACCTCATGCCCAACAGCAGAGACTACAAAGGTATTTAGGTTAAAAATAGCATCTGCTACCACCTCTTCATTAAAAGCCCACAAATCCTCTTTGCTTCCACCCCCACGACCAACCACAATGGCATCACACCCTAAAGTATCAGCAAATGCCAAAGCCTCTGCAATCTGTGGAGCAGATTTATCTCCTTGAACTAAAGTATCTATGACAATAACTTCAAGCAATCGCCACCGTTTATCTATAACCTTTAACATATCTTGCAAAGCTGCACTCTTAGAGGCTGTCACTAAAGCTAGTTTTTTAATATACTTAGGTTGTGGCTTCTTTCGCTGTGCATCAAAGTAACCCTTTTGTTGTAACTTCTCTTTGAGTTGTTCATAGGCAAGTGCCAAAGCCCCTTGTCCAAAAGGCTCAACACTCACTGTCATTAACTGATACTCTCCACGAAGAGTATAAACTGAAATCGACCCATTAACAATTATATGTTGCCCCCTCTCTAGCCTAAACTTTAACCTGTTGGCATTTGAGCGAAACATTACGCACTTAATGCTTGAGTTTTTATCTTTTATGGAGAAGTAAATGTGACCTGAATTGTGGTAGGTTACTGATGATATTTCGCCCTCTACTGAAATGTGCATGAATGTTGTCTCTAGGAGCGATTTTATTTTTGTATTTAGGGAGGTTACGGTCATGGTTGCGTTCATTTTAATCTACCTCTATTAAAGATTTATAGTTTTTAAATATCCAATACCTAAAAGCAAGAAAATCTTCTTCTTTTTGCTTTATATCATCAACTAAACTCTTTAAAATGTCGTTAATTGGCTTTTTGGCTAATTTTCTATCTTTAATCTTTTTAAAAAATTCATCTATAACTGTTTTTCTTTTTTCAATTAAATCAGGTCGATTTAAATAACAAGTATCAATAGTATATTGCACTCGACTATCGTTAGAGTCAATCTTACCTTTTTTACTAAAACTAAGTTGTTCAACTACACTCTCTAATTCAGGATGAACCATTTTAGGTTGTTCCCTGTTTTGATACTCAACTGTACTAGAGTGAATATTCTCTATAAAAGAGTCATCATAAAGAGCCTCTTGCCCCAATATCTCAAAATTATCTGCTTTATTTTTATTGCACCCTCTACAACACAACAGAAGATTGTCCCAAGAGAATGCTAACCAATAGTATCTACTTTTAGGTCGATAGTGTTCTATGGTTCTTGTATCTGTTCTATCACCACCAATAGATAGCTTCTGTTCACAAAAAGCACATTTGCCTTTATATATTTTATGTAGTGCCTCTTTTGTATCTTTCTGTTTAAATAATTTTGCATCTTTTTTATTGTATGGATTAGTTCTCTTCTCCTCTTCCACTCTCTTAAGGGAGTTAGGAACATTTTCTAAATCTTTATAGACCTGAATCATAAACCATTCTCTTTTAAAAAATCATCTAACTCTTGATTTATCATCTCCACAATTTCATCTTCAACAATGGCTTTTTTACCTTTGACTCTCTTGGCTATTATCTCATGAATTTTAGTATATATAAAGTCATCATCTGTCTTAAGATTCTCATCACTATTTCTTGCTCTTGCTGTTGTCATATCAAAGAGAGGTGAGGTACTAAGGTTGTTTGCCATTAGATTTTTTATGCTACTCATTGGTTGAGATATTTTTGTTTCTCCGTTTTCTTTGTAGACCTTATAAAATACTGCTTTTTTACTAGCTCCAAGAATAGTTGCTGTACTATGTGTAATCATTATAAATTGTATTTTAGGAAAAATCATTCTAAGATTATAAACAAAATTATATTTCCAAGTTGGATGAAGATATAAATCTACCTCATCTATTAGGACTATGGCTTTAAAATATTTCAACTTTGTAACTTTCTCATCTTCATCTTCTTGATTTTCGATTAGTCTTGAAACTAAATCACAAAGCCATATTAGAGTACTTTTATAACCCTCTGAGAACTCTTTAAATTGAACAGATGAATTATATTTGTCATAAAAAGTTATCTGATTACCATCTTTTTTTATTTCAATTTTATCTTTAAAAATATGCTTATTTAACTTTTCAATAAACTCTTCAATTAAACCATTATCACTTTTTAAAACATCTAAAGGTTTTTTCAAAAAAGTAGTATCTTTAAAATCACTTGTATCAAAAATTCCACTATATCCATATTTATCAAATTCTTCTCTAACTTTATTTCGATTGATTCCATAAGCAAAAACATTTTTAATATTTTTATCATCACTATAATCATTTGAAAATTCATCTTTTATAAAAAAATCTTTCTCTTTTTCATCCCGAATATATTCAATAATTTGTCCTGAATACTCTTTTTTTAAACCCAATACAATAGCTTGAAGCAAAATGGTTTTACCATCACCATTTCCACCCACAAAATATATCTCTTTTTTATCTTTTAAATGAGTTATCTCTATATCTTTTATTGAAAAGTAATTTTTTATTTTAATAGCACCTAAATAGCCAAATTTATGAGACGCTATCTCTTTAATCTTTTTTAAGTCTTTTTCTAAGGTTTCTAATAGAACCTCTAAATCTTCCATTTTTTTTAAATAGATTGGATATAATAAATTATCATTAAGATTTTGCTTTTCAAATTCATCTTTATTCTCTTCTAATGTTATAAAAATAGACTCACTTATCCAATTACATGTAGATGATAATTCGATACAATTTGAAAAAATAATATAAGATTTGTCATAAAATTCTCGACGTCTCAACTGTTTAATATTGTTATCTTCTTTTTTAATATTTTTTAAAAAATAATCTAATTCCTTTTTTTCTATATCAAAAATAGTACCATATTTTATTATTGCTGATGTTTTTGTTAAAAAACTATATTTTCTTTTTATATCTTCAACATATTTAGAAATTTTTTTATTTATTTTATTTTCTAAAGATTTTTGAGGAATTTCTTTTGGTAGCATTTTTTTTAAAATTTTTTTAAAATCTTTTTGAAAAATCTCTGTTGTGGAAATAAGTTGTAAAAAAAACTCTGATGTAAACAATGAATAATAATCATCTTCTTCCGATTGTATAATATCTAAAAGTATTTCATAATTTTCATTATCTCTTGGATTTTTTGGGTCAAAAATACACTTACCTGTCTTATCTTTATTGATAGCCATCACCCCTTACCTTTTTAATTTTTTATTGTATTTTAACATATTTTTACAATTCCAAAAGCCTCTTTACTCTTCTTTGAATAAAAGCTTCTATCCTCTTTAACCTCTTAGCCGAAAGATTATAGGTAGAGTGCCTTTCAAACTTAAAATTAATAAGCTTCCGAACTCTCTTCTTCTCTCTACTCGTCACAACAGAAGTAGCAAAACTCATAAAATCCCCTGCATTTTTCATGCTCTTTGTCTGTGCAAACTCATCTATGCGTTCTAGGTCATCATCCATGGCATCATAAAAGAGAGACAAACCATTGTCAAAAATGGGTGCAGGTTTTACAATCTTATTTGTTTTATTGTCAATTAAAAGACCAAAGTTTCCAAAGTGTCTGTCGGTGTTGAGAATGATAATGTCAAAAATAAGCATATCGACCAATGCTTCATAAAACTCATCGCCTAACTCTTGATAATAGCCTAAAACAGCATCCCAACCACCCTCTTTTACTAGATGATAGATAGGAACAAAAGAGTACTCTTTTGAAGAGAAGAGTTTACAGATGGAGTTTACTTCACCTCTCCACTTTCCCAAAGTGTAAGGGGTAGCTTCTAAACCCATTGCATTAGCTATCTGATAAGCATAAAATTCAGAGTATGGCTCTTTACCACAGTTAGCACACCCTTTTGAACCTGATTTGTAGAGAAAAATCCCTTCTCTCTTTTGAGGGTTTTTACGCCACGCTTTGGCTAACATTCCATTGGTGGTAAACTCTGGACTAGAGATAAATCCTTGCTGTTTTACACTTCCATAACCTGTATAGGCTAACAAGGAGAGAGTTTTATTAAAGTCATTATCATACAAGTTATACTCTGCAAAAGTACCTCTAAAATCCTCTTGGACTATCCAATAACAATCATTAAGCGAGAGTGATTTAGAGATAGCAACAATCCCCTCAATGTCATCAAAGCTTAAACCCAACTCCATAAGAACTTTATGAACAAAGGCTCTGTTTTTTGGAATAGTTCGGGATTTTATCCATGAGAGAAGAGAGCTATTTTCTAGCTCTAAGCCAAGTGGGAGAAAGGTTTTATACTCTTGATATATCTCTACTATCTCTAGTTGTGTACCTGCACGAGGAGTATTTACAAATTTAAATTTTATGAGATTTTTATCGAAATGTTTTAAGATGTAATTCAAATTTTTTTCTCCTCTTCCCATTAAACATCTTTTTTATCATCACAAAAATATGGATTAAAAAAAGAATGAATAGCCAATCCTACCATAAGAAAATCCATCCACTCTTTAAAGTTATTAAGAGCCATAGAGATAGCAAAAAATAGAAAAACAGCTAAATATAAAATTCTCTCTTTACATTTTAACATATTGTTGAACTTATGATTAACGGTGCGATAGCAATCGCACCCTACGGTTTTTGGGCAATTAGAAGTGTTGAGATACCCATTGTGAAAGATTTGGTATACCTCATCTCAAACCCTGCCTCAACAAGCTCTTTCTCTAACATCTCAGTAGTCAAGAACCCCTCAATAGAGTCAGGTAAGTACTTATAGGCTTCATAGTTTTTAGATATTAACCCACCAACTCTAGGTAGAACCTTTTTCATTCCAAAATCTACTACTTTATCAAAGATTCCCTCTCGCTCTTGTTTAGTGAACTCTAAAATAACCACAATCCCTTTTGGTTTTAAAGCCCTATAGAACTCTTGCAGAGCCTCTACTCTGTCAACCACATTACGAATACCATACGAAATAGAGATAAGTTCAGTTGAACTATCCTCTACAGGTAACTCTTGTGCTTTTCCCTCTTTAAACTCGGCGAAATCTATCTTTTTTCTTGCTACCTCTAACATTCCTACAGATGGGTCTACACCTACATAGTTTTGAACATCTACCCCTTTTTTGTCTGCATACTCTTTCCAAAAGAGAAGTAAATCTCCTGTTCCACATGCCACATCGGTAATCTGTTCTAACTCTTTACTGTTCAATATCTCATAAGCTTTTTCACAAGCTGTTTTTCGCCATTTAATGTCTATGCCCATACTTAGGACTCGGTTTGTTAAATCGTAAGTTGAAGCGATGTTATCAAACATCGTTACAATCTTTTCTTGTTTTGCTTTTTTATCTACTGTTTCCAAAAGGTCTACTCCATATTTAGTAAGAGTATTATACCTAATCTTTTACTAAACGTGACCACAGCATTATATCAATATCTTTAGACTCTTGGTGTAAAAACTTCAAATCAATATTGACATTATAGTTTGAAGAGTGAGATGAAAGTTTTGGTGTTTGGTATTGAAGTAGCCAATCAATCTTATCTTTTAAAGCATTTAACATTCCTTCTCCACCCTCAACTAATATAAACGATGGCTCTGAAAAGTCCAAATTTTGAGCCACCTCAACCTCTCGCCCCTCTACACTAAAGAGAGGAATAGTTCTGTCAAAATCATCTCTTTTGGAGTAGATAACAATGTCTGGTGCTTTATCTTGCGTAAATCTACAATCAAGCGTAGGTCTGTCAACCCTAACTGTATTACCCCCAATAACCATCTTAGTACATACAGAACGCAACTGATGAACATGAGTAAGTGAAGCTTTAGAGCTTAAGTAGCCTCCTCCAATCTTTCCATTAGAAGTTTGAGCTATCTTAAAGAGAATAAAGGTTCTCTTTTGCCAAATTAAAAAAGGCTCAAGCAACTCCAAAGCCTCTTTTTCACAAACACCTACCTCAACTTCTATCCCTTGTTCTTGAAGTCGCCCTACCCCTCCATCATGCCCTTTTATAGGGTCGAGTGTAGCTACAACTACTTTTTTGGGTTTTAACTCTGCTAACAGAGAGGCACAAGAGGGGGTTTTACCTTTATGTGAGCAGGGTTCAAGAGTTACATAAACAATACACTCTGAAAAAAAGCCTTTTGGCAAAGAGTAAAGAAACTCATGAGCTTTGTGAGCATCAAATCTGTCAAACTCTATCTTTTTGTCTGAAAGAGTCTCATAGGCTGATAAAAATGCTAAAACCTCTGCATGAGAAGTTCCTGCTTTTTGGTGGGCTTCTAGGGCTATTATCTCATTGTTATATAGAACTAATGCTCCCACAGCTGGGTTTGGGTAAGTTCCAAGTTGGTATTGCCATGCTTTTTTTAGGGCTTGGGTCATGTAAATTTGATTACTTGTCATTAAAACTCTCCATCTTCCATAAGAGCTTCTTTCTTATCATCTAGCACCTCTTTTAACGAATTATTTAGCAAGGTTTTACTCCTTTCATACTCATTTCTATCTTCACTTATGGCATAGATTCTTGGTGTTTTATTGACATTTTAGCTGAATTTTCTTTTCCGTAGTTTTTAGCATTACTACATTTTAGACAAATCACCTAAAGGCTAAAATCTATAAACTAGAGGAAAATGAGTATATTAAACAAGGTGATTTCTCTTTGGAAGAGTATGAATTTAATGATTTGGAGTGTGAAGCCTCAATAGATTTTGAGGCTGTATTTGAGAAGTTTAGGAAATAGTTATAAGAACGCCAAAAGCGAAGCTGTAACAGCCACATTCAGAGACTCAACTCCACGTTTCATAGGAATAGCAATAGAAGCTGTACTCAAAGCCTCTACCTCTTTACTCACTCCTTCACTCTCATTACCCAATACAAAAACAGTTTTTTCTCCATAATCTTCATCTTTATAACTCTTTTTTGCATAAGAAGAGAGAGTATAGATAGAACTTGAAGCCTTTTTAAACTCCTCTAAACTCTTTGCTAAATTTTTTACCTTAATAATAGGCATTTTAAAGAGTGTACCCACAGAAGCTTTAATAACTAATGGGCTAATTTGAGCTGAATTTTTAGTAGGGAGTAAAATAGCATCAATATCTCCTGCTGTTGCAGAGCGAATAATCATACCTAGGTTTTGAGGATTATGTATACCATCTAGTGCCAAAACTCTAAAAGAGCTATTTTGAGCTAAAAACTCCTCTTGGGTTAGAGATTTTTCTAAAACAATATCAAGTGCTACCCCTTGGTCCTGTTTGGCATTTTTAGAGATACGCGAAAGTGCTTTTTTATCATGATAGGCTATCTCTATATCTCTTTTTTTTGCTAGAGTCACCATTTTGTCAAGTTGGGCTACACTTTTGTTAGAATTAGAAAAGTGTAACTTATGAATGGTAAGTGTTTTGTCTGCTAGGGCTTCTAATACAGCATTACGTCCATAAATAGTAATAATTTTATCAAAAAAAGCCCGTTTAGCAAGATACTCTGGAGAGTCTTTCATAAAGTTCTATTCACCATTCCAAGCAATAACCTGTTTACCATCTTCATTAATCTCAACTGCTGGCATTCCCATAATATTGAACCCACCATCAACATAGTGAATCTCACCTGTAACACCTGCACTAAGGTCTGAAAGCAGATACATACCAGAGTTTCCAACATCTTTTATGGTTACATTTCTCTTAAGTGGTGAGTGGGCTGCATTCCACTTTAACATAAACCCAAACTCTCCAATTCCTGCTGCGGCTAGAGTCTTAATAGGACCAGCAGAAATAGCATTTACACGAATACCATCGCGACCTAAATCTTCTGCTAAATACTTTACTGTCATCTCCAATGTTGCTTTTGCAATCCCCATAAGGTTATAGTTTGGAATATATTTTACACCACCATAGTAAGTAAGTGTAAGTACAGATGAGTTGTCAGAAAGGACAGGCTTTAGCTCTCTTACAATCTCAATAAGTGAGTAGACTGAAATATCCATAGCCATGTTAAAAGCCTCTTTTGAGATATTATGAAAGCGTCCCATAAGCCCCTCTTTTGGTGCAAAAGCTATAGAGTGAACAATAAAATCTATTTGACCCATATCTTTTTCAATACTATCTTTAAGTGCCTTTATCTCTTCTGGTTTGGTCACATCACATGGATAAAATCTCTCACCACAACCTAGCTCCTCTGCTACTGGTGCTAACTTCTTCTCAAAACGTTCGTTTAAGAAAGTAATAGCTACCTCTGCTCCTTGCTCTCTACATGCTTGTGCTATTCCAAATGCTATTGATTTTTTATTTGCAATTCCAAGTATGATACCTTTTTTGCCTTTCATTATCATAGGTTTGTCTCCAGTTAAATTTAATGTCGCATTTTATCACGATTGAGATAGAATATAAATAAAAATAGAAAAAGTAAAAAAAGGAAAATATAAAAAGCTATGAAAAAAATATTAATTTTAAATACAGGTGGTACTTTTAATAAAATATACAATCCACTAACAGGTAATTTAGATGTTGAACAGACAGGAAAAGCAATAAAAGCAATTGCTAAAGGTGCATTAACAAAATTTAAAATAAAAAATATTATAGGAAAAGATAGTCTCGATATGACCGATGAAGATAGAGAACTTATTGTTAAAGCTATAAAAGAGACAAAAAGAGAGTATATTATTATAGTTCATGGAACAGATACCATGCACAAAACTGCTCAATATATTGCAAAAAAGGAGATAAATAAAAAAGTCATACTAACAGGTGCAATGGTACCATATTCTGTAAACCCCATAGAATCGGCATTTAATTTAGGGGCTGCCTTTGGGTATTTACAGACTATTCAAAAAGGAGGAGTATATATATCCATGAATGGAATAATTAAAGATTACAAAAGAGTAGTTAAAAACAAAGAAAAAGGATATTTTGAAAAGTCAAAATAGACACTCTTTGTAATCTTAGTACAACGACATATTGAAAAAATATTTATTCTATGGTGACACCCTAGACAGTTTTAGAGAACGTCCTCTAAGGGACATAATACTAATTCAGGAAATAGGGGAGAGCTAAAGTGCCATCCTATATGTCGTCGTAAGAGAATTATAATACATTTTAACTTAAAGAAACATAAAACGAGCAAAAAAAAACATAAAGAAACATTTTTTTTACTGTTATATGATTTTGTTTTAATTAAAGCTACTATATATAATGCTTTATCATCTATAAAAAAGTATCTATTATTAACCTCTCATAGGTTATAATCCATCAACTTTTTATATTGAGAGAAGCAAATGCAAAATAATTTATCTTTAAATGAAAAAATATATATACCTACCCCTAGCCCACATGACCCAGATAACAATGGTCACTTTGGTTCAGAAGATGACAAACACCGATTTGGTGGTCGCTTTGTTCCTGAAACACTTATGCCTGTACTTGAACAACTACGCCTAGATTACGAGGCTGTACGTTTTGACAAAGATTTTTGGTCAGAGATTGACTACTACTATAAAAATTATGTTGGTCGTCCCTCTGCTCTCTACTTTGCTCAAAATCTTTCAAAAGAGTTAAATGCAAAGATATACCTAAAGCGTGAAGACCTTAACCATACAGGGGCACACAAGATTAACCACTGTATTGCACAAGCTGTTTTGGCTAAACATTTAGGTAAAAAAAAGGTCATTGCAGAGACTGGTGCAGGACAACATGGTGTAGCAACTGCTACAGTAGCTGCTCTTTTTGGTTTGGAGTGTGAGATTTTTATGGGAGCAAAAGATGTTAAACGTCAAGAGTTAAATGTCTTTAGAATGAAACTTCTTGGAGCTAAAGTCCACTCTGTTAACTCAGGTAGCCAAAGTCTAAAAGATGCTATGAACGATGCCATTCGACATTGGGTGACAAATGCTCGTGACACCTACTATATTATAGGAACAGTGGCAGGTCCACACCCCTACCCTATGATGGTTCGTGATATTCAGTCTATTATTGGTTGGGAGGCTAAGCAACAGTTAGATGCTGTTGAGTCTTGCCTTCCTGATAAAGTTATTGCTTGTATTGGTGGTGGCTCTAATGCGCTTGGTATCTTTAACCATTTTATAGAAGATGATTCTGTAGAGTGCATAGGAATAGAAGCTGGAGGATTAGGAGTTGAGACAAATAAACATGGTTGCTCACTAGAAAAGGGAAACCCTGGTGTATTGCATGGACAACTAAGCTATCTACTACAAGATGAAGATGGACAGATTCAAGAGGCACACTCTATTAGTGCTGGTCTTGATTATCCTGGAATTGGACCTGAACATGCTTATTTTAAAGACAATAATATTGTTACTTACAATCATATTACTGATGATGAAGCTATGGAGGCTTTTGTTTGGCTCTCACAAGCTGAAGGTATTATTCCTGCGTTTGAGTCCTCTCATGCTGTTGCCTACCTAAAAAAGATGAAACCAGAAGAGGTAGAGGGAAAGATTATTTTAATTAACCTATCTGGACGAGGTGATAAAGATATGATACAGGCTCAAACTATTTTAGCAGAGCAATTTAGGTAAAATTGTTCGGCTATAAACATAAAAACTACGTAGGTGTGACCATGTCACACCTACGGCTAATATAGATATAAGAATGAAGGAAAAAAAATATGAATTTTGAACTAACCATAAGCCCAATGAATGAAATAGACGCAGATGTAGAACTCATTTTAGTAGTTAACAAAGATTTTAAACACGATTTTGTCAAAAACAGAAAACTACTAAAAAAAGCTAGTTTCAAAGCAGAGCAAGATGAGACCTATCTACTTATTAATAAAGATAGACTATTTGTTGGTGTAGAAAAAATTAATGATACAAATCTTAGAGTTGCTATGGCAAAAGCGATTCAGAGACTAAAATCAACCAAGTACAAGAGCCTTAAAGTAGCTTGTTATTTTGAAGATAAAAACTCAACTCATAACCTTAGAGCGATGGTCGAAGGGGTACTTTTAGGAGCTTACAGCTTTGACAAATACAAAACAAAAAAATCAAAACAAAAACTCAAAGATGTAATTATTTCACTAGAGGAGTACAATGCTTTTAATCTTGATATGGAAGAGTGTGCAAATGCTATTGAACTAGCACAAATTACAGCCGATGCAACCAACTTTACAAGAGATATTGTTAACACTACCCCTGATGATTGTTTCCCTGATACTTTAGCACAAATTGCTAGTGGATTAGCAGATGAGTTAGGGCTTGAGTGCAATATTTTAAAACCAAAAGAGCTAAAAAAAGAGAAGATGGAAGCCCTACTTGCTGTTGCACGTGCCTCTCGACATAAACCTCGTGTAATTCACTTAACACATAAACCTAAAAATCCTAAAGCTGTTATCTCTCTTATAGGAAAAGGGCTTACCTATGACTCTGGTGGACTTAGTCTTAAACCATCTGCTTCAATGGTAAGTATGAAACTTGACAAGAGTGGAGGTTCTGCTGTTTTAGGAATTATGAAAGCAGTTAGTGAGATGAATCTACCTGTTGAAGTTCATGGATTTGTAGGAGCTGTTGAAAATATGATAGGTGGAGATGCCTACAAGCCTGATGATGTACTTACCTCTAAAAGTGGAAAAACCATTGAGGTAAGAAATACAGATGCAGAGGGGCGTTTAGTTCTTGCAGATGTTTTAGCCTATGCACAACAAGAGGTAGAGGCAGACTATATGTTTGATTTAGCAACACTTACAGGAGCTTCTGTGGTAGCTCTAGGGCAATATACATCTGCTGTAATGGGAAATTGCAATACCCCAAAAGATATGGTCATAGAGGCTTCTAAAAACGCAGGAGAGTTAGCAACCAAACTAGACTTTAATAAACTCCTTAGAAAGTGCCTAAAGTCAAATGTAGCAGACATCTCAAATATCTCAAACACACCTTATGGTGGAGCGATTACAGCTGGTATCTTTTTAGATAATTTTATTGAAAAAGAGAACAAAGATAAATGGGCACATATTGACATTGCAGGTCCTTCATATGTAGAACATGCTTGGGGAGAGAACCCTGTTGGAGGGTCAGGTTATGGCGTTAGAACTATGACTCGACTACTTGAAAATCTAGCTAAATAAAATGAAAATGAATTTCAAAGGAAGAAAAGGGTTTTATAAAATCCTTTTCTTTACATTTACACTAATTGTTGTTTTTATCTTTGCCGTAATACCAAATGACCCACTATTTGAAGAGTATACTTATGCAGATAAAGTAAAACATCTCTTTGCTTTTTTTACCCTCTCATTTCTACTTAACCGTGCCTCATCCAATATGGCTCAACGCTTTAGAAATATGAGTGCTTTACTTCTGTTTGGTATCTTTATAGAGTTTGTTCAATACTATTTACCTACGCGTAGTACCTCGATTGAAGATATATTTGCCGATGTAGCAGGAATATTGCTCTTTCAATTTAGCTACTCTTTTGGAAAAGAGGTTAGAGATTTTTTCAAAAAATAAGATAATCCCCCTTTCACCAATATTTAGCTAAAATTCCATAATTATTTTAACTAAGGAATATTATGGGATTAAGCATCGGACTTGTAGGATTACCAAACGTAGGTAAATCAACCACATTTAACGCCCTAACTAAAGCACAAAATGCAGAGAGTGCAAACTACCCTTTCTGTACTATTGAACCAAATAAAGCAGTTGTACCTGTACCTGATAAACGTCTTGAAGAGTTAGCAAAAATTGTAAACCCAGAGAGAATTCAATACTCTACTTTAGACTTTGTTGACATTGCAGGTCTTGTTAAGGGTGCTAGTAAAGGAGAGGGGTTAGGAAATAAGTTTTTAAGTAATATCCGTGAGACAGAGGTTATTTTACATATTGTAAGATGTTTTGAAGACCCAAATGTGGTTCATGTTGAGGGAAGCATTGACCCTATTCGTGATGTTGAAATTATAGAACAAGAGCTACTCTTTGCTGACCTTGATGCCGTTGAGAAGCGTATTACCCTACTTAGTAAAAAAGCTCGTGGAAATGACAAAAGTGCAAAGGCACAATTAGCTGTTGCAGAGGCTCTTTTAGAGCATATTTCAGAGGGAAGACCTGTCTCTACCTTTGATGGTGTCGATAGTGATGAGTTTAAAGAGATAAACAAAGACCTACGTCTACTCACTTCAAAAGAGATTATGTATGGTGCAAATGTAGATGAAGATAGCCTAGAAGAGGACAATGAGTTTGTAACTAAACTCAAAGAGTATGCAAGTGAGAGAAACTCTGAGGTTATTAAACTATGTGCCAAGATGGAAGAGGAGATGGTTGACTTTGACGATGAGGAACGTAACGAGATGTTAAATGACCTTGGAGTCGAAGAGAGTGGGCTTGACCAGATTATCCATAAAGGGTTTGACAAGCTTGGACTTATGTCTTACTTTACAGCAGGAGTCAAAGAGGTTCGTGCATGGACTATTAGAAAAGGTACAACTGCACCAAAAGCGGCAGCTGTTATTCACAACGACTTTGAAAAAGGGTTTATTAGAGCTGAAGTTATCTCTTATGAGGACTTTATAGAGTTTGGTGGTGAAGCAGGTGCTAAAGAGGCAGGTAAAAATAGATTAGAGGGAAAAGAGTATATTGTGCAAGATGGTGATATAATGCACTTTAGATTTAATGTTTAATCCTAAGACAAGGTAAATCCTTGTCTCTATAAGGTATAATAACAGATGATAACAGAAGAAGAGCTAGATAACCTTATCATTTGTAAAAAGTGCCATACTCTTCATAAAAGAGTTCCTTTACCTCCTAATAAAAAAGCATTCTGTTCAAAATGTGATATTCTTCTTTACCAAAATAATCCAAATATTCTTAATAAAACTTTAGCCTTGGTCATTGCTGCGACTATCTCTCTTTTTGTTGCTTTTAAATTTACCATTGTAACAATAGATATTCAAGGAATGGAAAAGAGCTTAACACTTTATGCTCTCTTTATGGTTATTTTAGAACAACATCAATACATTGTAGGAGTTATGTTTATATTTTTAATTTTTATTTTTCCTATTACCATTATCTTCTCTATGCTTATCTTGCTTATACTCATGAAACGTAAAAAGGGTGGCTACCTTGTAAAGCGTCTGCTTATACTCTTAGCTCATATACGCCCTTGGAGTATGGTTGACATCTTTTTTATATCTCTATTGGTCGCTATGGTTAAACTATTTGACTATGCCTATATTGAACTAGGAGTCTCTTTTATAGCTCTTATATTTACACTTATTCTTGATATAATCATTACAAAGAACCTTAGCTTTTATGAGTTGTGGAACTTATATACAAAAATATATGGAGGTGTAAATGAGTAGAGAGTTAGAGTATATACGCTGTCATATATGTGAAGCAGTCAACTATGTTAATGAAAAAGAGACAAAGTGTCGACGATGTCATGAAGAGATTGCTCCAAATTTAAGATTGTCATACCATAAAACATTGGCCTTTTTAATTACAGCTATTATCTTCTATATTCCTGCTAATCTATACCCTATTCTTGTCTCTAAACAGTTTGGCAAAACTACAACAAATACTATTATGGGAGGGATTATACATCTTTGGGATGCTGGTTCATACCCTATTGCACTAATTATTTTACTCGCTTCTGTATTTGTTCCACTGCTAAAGTTTATTCTTATTATCTATCTACTTATATCTACTAGACATAATCTTCACTCCTCTAAAGTAGATAAACATAAACTATTCTACATCACAGAGATAATTGGACCATGGTCAATGGTAGATGTTTTTGTTGTAGTTATTCTCTCTGTACTTATTCACTTTTCAGGAGTACAAATCTTTCCTGGTGAAGGAGCAACAGCCTTTGGTCTAATGGTATTCTTTACTATGATTTCAGCTCAATCTTTTGACCCAAGACTTATTAATCAACAAAAAGGAGATACCTTTTAATGTCAAAACATAGAAAATACAATACTCCAAAAATTAAAGAATCTAAAGGAGTAGAGCTTATAACCTCTATATGGTTAGTTCCTATTATTGCTATGACTATTGCTCTATGGTTAGCCTATCAATACTACTCTAAAATTGGACCAACCATTGAGATTACTTTTAAAGAGAATGCTGGTCTAATTGCAAATCAGAGTCAACTTAAACTACGCAATGTAAATATTGGAGTTGTAACTAAAATCTCTCTTTCAAAAGATGGAAATGGTGTAACAGTACAAGTAAAAGTCAACAAAGAGATTTCTGATTATCTTAATGAAAAAGCAAAATTTTGGATTGTTCATGCCGATGTAGGTTCTCATGGTATCTCTGGTCTTGATACTATTCTATCTGGGGCTTATATTGAACTATATGGTGTAAAAGAGAAAAAGAGAAAGTTGAAATTTATAGGACTAGAGAAACCCTATATTGATAAAGATGCTGCGGGAAAATACTATATTCTCTCTGCTCCAAACTCCAATAATATCATAGAGGGTTCACATGTCTACTACCGTATGATAGAGGTTGGTAGAGTAGAACGTGTTGCCATCTCTCCTGATGGGAAAAAGGTTAATTTTACTATTTTTGTAAAAGATAAATATGTTCCCTTTATTAATGATGAGAGTCAATTCTACACTAATAGCAGTCTAAATTTAGACTTCTCTCAAGGGAAAATAGATATGAATATAGCTTCTTTATCTCAAATTGTTCATGGGGGCATCTCTATCTATACACCTCTACAGAGTATTGGTAAAGAGCAAAATAGAACAAAACCTAGACGTGTTTTTCCTCTATATAAAAGTCTTTCAGAGATGAAAGTAAAACATTTAAGAGAAGGTTTTGACGATAGGGTCTACGCCTTTAAATTTTTAGAGACGAACAACAAACTAGAGATAGGTTCACCAGTAGAATTCAATGGCTTTCAAGTAGGTTATGTAACAGATATAAAAAGCCATTTTTCTAAGACTTCTCATAGAGTAGAATCTGAAGTATATGCACTCATTCACACTAAAATATTTTCAGGTTCAGATAATAAGAAAGGTAATCAAATAATAGAGAAATTAGTGAAAGAGGGGTTAAAAGCCTCCATTGAATCGACTATTCCTATGATAGGTTCAGACTATATTAAGCTTATTTTCGACAACAAAAAAAGAGCCACTATAGTAAAAACTAAAGAGTATGATTACTTTCCAACCATACAAAAAGTCACTAACTCTAGTATATTAGCCGATACACAAAAACTCATTCAAAAATTAGAAAAATTACCACTAGAAAAGCTGATTCTATCTGCTAACAAGTTGCTAAAAGACAACAATAAACCTATTAAAAATCTATTAAAAGATTTGAGAAAAACAACTAACAATCTTGATAAAGTACTAAAGAACGTAAATAAAAGTGCCTCTAATCTAAATAGATTAACAGCTAAAGAGTCATTTCAAAATATACCTGCTCAACTAAACCAAACTATGCAAGAGTTAACTACAACTCTACAGAGAATTCAAATGCTATCTGATGACTATGGAGTAGACTCAAAATTTTCTTCAGAACTCTCTTTGACATTAAGAGAGTTATCAATTATGGCTGAATCTATAGGAAGAATTAGCTTAAAACTAGAAAAGAAACCAAATGCACTTATTTTAGGAGATGACTAGATGAAAAACCTACTAACTCTACTCTTTATTGTTATGTTACTTACAGGGTGTAGCCCTAAAAGGTACTATACATTAGGAAACAATTTAACTGTTACCCAAAATATAACATATACAAAACCTATTGATGTGGTCACTGTCAATGTACCTAAATACCTACAAGACCTAATTTTAGTTCGACAAGTTACCCCATATCAAGTTAAACTACTAGACAAAGCACGATGGTTAACACCAATGAAAAAGAGATTGACAAATGTACTTATTAACTATCTTCAAAAGTCACTAAATAATCCAAATGTTCACCTCTACCCATGGAATGCAAATAAAAAAGCAGATAAAAGAGTTGAAGTTACTATTAAACGCTTCATTGCATATAAAGACAAAGTTTATTTGGATGCTGACTATAAGATTTATAACTATCATACTAAAAACTCTACTAATAAACTATTTACAACCACTGTTCCAACAACTATAGAGATTGATAAAATGATGGAGTCTATGGAGAAAGCCTATATTCAGCTTCTTGAAGAGATAAAAACAGAGATTGTAAAATAAGCTTAGTTCAAAAAGTAAATGAGTATAATTGAATATGAAATTTATAAATCTTTTATTCAAACTTATCTCATTTCTATTAACAATAGCTATCTTTGTACTTATTGCCCTTATATTTTACTTCTCCATGCCTATCAAAACAACAAAGACAGTTGTATTGCCAAAAGGCTCTATTACTAAAGTTATTGAGCATTTAAAAACACAAGGATATAATCTAACTCTTCTCGACACTTACCTTTTGGCTTATGGGCTTAATGCTCCTAAAAGTGGAACACTTATTATTGGTGGGAAAGAGATGAGTCGTATTGCTTTTTTACGGAAATTAAGCTCTGCAAAAGAGGCGATTAATGTTATTACACTAATACCTGGAGAGACTAAGGTTATCTTTTTAGAAGAGTTAGCAAAAAATCAAGCTTTAGATGTAGACAAACTTAATAGAGCTTATGATGAGCTCTCAAATTACAAAGAGGCAGGGATTGTTCCAGAGACCTACCATATACCTAAAGATATAGATGAAAAAAAATTAATAAAATTTTTAGTAAAACAGAGTGAAATTGAGTATGAAAAACTAGCTAAAAAATATCTAAAAAAATATGATAAAAAAGAGTGGAACAGAATTTTAACTATTGCCTCTATTATTCAAAAAGAGGCAGCTACTAAAGAAGAGATGCCTATTATAGGTTCAGTAATCTATAATCGCCTAAAAATTGGCATGGCTCTTCAAATGGATGGAACACTTAACTATGGTAAATACTCACATATCAAAGTAACCCCAAAACGTATAAAAACTGACAAGAGTGGATTTAATACATATTTAAATAGAGGCTTACCACCCTACCCAGTCTGCTCTGTCTCAAAAGAGGCTATTTTAGCAGCACTTAAACCTAAAGAGACAGACTATCTTTACTTTATGAAAAACAAGTCTGGTGTGCATGACTTTACTAGCTCTTATCAGGAGCATTTGAGGAATATTAATAGGGCTAGTACCTTGAATTAGCTACGGCTAGTCCTGCAAAAATCTGCCTTATACCTGTACCTTTTTCTTATCGTTAAATTTGGGTTTACTTAGCGTGAACGGTACTAGATATTAGTAAATTTCCAAAGCCTCCATTGTCTCTATAGATATTTTATTGGTCACCAATAAACCTTTAGCTCTTTGGTATGCTCTAACTGCTTTTTTTAGCTCTAAACTCATTTTACCATCAACTACACCATTGTAAAAACCTTGGAACTTTAATGCTCTTTGGATTTTTCTAATTAGACTTGATGTCATTGTAGATTCACAAACCATTGGAACCCACTTCGCAAACCCTTTAGTTCGCTCCTTCTCTGTTCTTATTGTAATATACTCAGCAGGGACAACAACTTTTTTAAAACTTGCTTTCTTCTCTATCTTTTTGACTTTAACCATCTTATACTGTGGAGGAGTTTTTATCTTTTTAATAGTTGCTGGTTTAACAACAATTTTCTTAGCTACAGTTTTATATTTAGCAGGGGTCTCAACTAGACATATTTTATCACACTCTGAACGATATCGTGTTGTTGAATTTTGCATAGAAGCATCTGTCCAATAGTGTTTCTCTTCTGAAATTTTTTTCTTCTGTACCACTGTTTGATACTTTGCAGGAACTTGTATCTTTTTCTCAATTGGTGGAGTTACCATCTCTTGCGTATAAACTGTTTGAACAATAGGCTTAACAGATACTACTTTTTTTACAGATGGTTCTAATACTATACGTTTAGTAATTGTCTTATAGGTAACAGGGACTTCCACTAAACAAATAACTTCTGACTCATTACACCCTCTATTATGACAAACCGTCTTCCTCCACTCTGTTCGTGCAGGTTCTACTTCAACTTTTGCTTTTACTTTTTTATATTTAGCTACAGAGGGAATTAACTTCTCTGTTGTATTATCTGTAATAATTTTTTTTGCTACTGTTCTATAAGTTGCAGGAGTAACAACATATCGTTCACTTGCCTCTGCTACTAAAATTTTTGATGTTATATTTTTATATTTTGCAGGGCTTAATTGTTCATAAAAGCAAGTTCCAACAGTTGCATTTTCAACATTCATACCTGATAATTTCGCTGACTCTACACAAGAGGAGAAAGCTTTTGGTGAAGTTTGAAAATTACCTCGTCTCCATACTTTAGAAGATGGTTCAACCATAACACGTTCATAAACAGTTTTGTAAACAGCTGGAGTGACTATAATCTTCTCTGTACCATCACTAACTTTTACACGCTTTGACTCCCAAGTATATTTAGCAGGTATAACATCATATTTAATACTAGCATCTGTTGTTATAACTTTTTTAATTGATTTAACTTTAGTTACTTTTGTAACCTTAGGAGGATAAAAAGCTTTTGTAAAACACTGCCCTGGTTTAGCATCTATTGGCATTTGGTCTTTTGCCTTTACCACTGTAGACGAGATTGTAAATAGTATAGAACACAAAATAATACTCTGATTCATTGATTTCTCCATCTGATAATTATATAAAAATATATTTTAACATATTTTGTTAAAAATTAAGAAATTTTTATACTATTTCTTCTTTGGCATTGTTATTTTTAAAAAACCATTACTATATTTACTCTGAATTGTACTTTCATCTGCATCATTTGGAATAAAAAGTGAAACTTTAGAAGATGTCATTGTAGTTTCATATCCATTTTTGATTGCTACTCTCACTTTTTTTTCGGTTGTAATAGTTAATACGCCATCTAAAACATCAACATCTATTTTTGTATTGTTAGCATCTTCTATCTTTTGATTGAGCTCATAGCCAGTAGGTGTATCTTCAAAATCTTCAATAGAAATGTCATTTTTATGCATCTCTTCTAAATCTTCATCATTATACTGATTATGTTCAGCAATTATCTTATTTAGTTTATTGTCAAACTCTATCATATCATCTGCAGCATCATAAAGATTTTTTTGTATATCTACATCAGCACTTAAGAGTAAAGTTAAAAGTATAATTGATTTTACTATTTTCATAATTGTTTTCCTTAAATATAATAAAATTGATTTTACAAGATATAATATTAATTTTAATTGTTTTTTATGCAAAAATATGATAATTTTTAAAAATTATTTAATAGGAGACACTATGAAACTATTTATATTTCTTGCTTTTTGTTTAATCTCTCTTTTTGCTGAAACACAAAATCCTACTAATGAAAATTGTGAAGATTGTCAAGCAGTTCTTCCTGCTAAACGTGTGGAGAGTGAGTTAAAGAGCATTTTGCAGAAAATAAGAGACTATAAAAAAGATAAAAATAGAGAGTTAACCACTTTAAGAAAAAAAATTGATTTATTAAAAAAAACCTTTGCTCACTATAAATCTGAAAAAGAGTATGAGATTAAACAATTAAAAAAGAGTCAAATAAAGAAATCTACTATATACAGAAAAAATAGAGAAATCAAAAAACTCCAAAAGAAACTGGCATTAATGAAAAGACAACTTGCTAAAAAGAAAAAAACAATTATCTCACTTAAAGAAAAGTTGTCTCAAGAGAGTCAACCCATAGTAGTAGCAACCGTTGTAAAAAAAGAAGAGACTCCTAAAAAATGGATTAAAATCACTGTTGACAATGACCTTAATATCTATGACCTTGCACTAAAATATTATGGAGATAGCCAAGAGTATGAAAAAATCTATATGGCAAACCAAAATAAGATAGATAGAGATTATCAAATTAGAAATGGCATGTCTTTAAAAATTCCTATTACTGAAAACTTTATAGAGCAACCCATGTTTATAAATACAGCAAACTAAACAACTAAATATGCTAAAATCTCACCAAATTTTTATTAGGTGACATTATGGCAAAAAAAGAGATAAAAAAAGCAGTACTCGCATACTCTGGAGGACTCGATACAAGTATTATTTTAAAATGGCTACAAGATGAATACAACTGTGAAGTGGTAACCTTTACAGCCGACCTTGGTCAAGGTGAAGAGGTTGAACCAGCTAGAGAGAAAGCTTTAGCAATGGGGATTAAACCTGAAAATATTTTTATTTTAGATTTACGTGAAGAGTTTGTAAAAGATTTTGTTTTCCCTATGTTTAGAGCAAATACTATCTATGAGGGTGAGTATCTTCTTGGTACATCTATTGCAAGACCACTTATTGCAAAAAAACAGATTGAGATTGCTAATCAGACAGGTGCAGATGCTGTTAGCCATGGGGCAACAGGAAAAGGGAACGACCAAGTACGTTTTGAGCTTGGTTACCTTGGACTAAACCCTGACATAACTGTTATTGCACCTTGGAGAGAGTGGGATTTGAACTCTCGTGAAAAGCTCCTTGCTTATGCCCAAAAGCATGGTATTAAAATAGAGAAAAAACAGGGAACAGCATCTCCATACTCAATGGACGCAAACCTACTTCATATCTCTTATGAGGGATTAGTACTCGAAGACCCAAGCAAAGAGCCAGAAGAGAGTATGTGGCTCTGGACAACATCTCCCCAAAATGCACCTGATGAGCCAGAGTATATTACTATTGAGTATAAAAATGGTGACCCTATTGGAATTAATGGAGAGGAGATGTCTCCTGCAACTATCTTAACTAAACTTAATGAGTATGGTAACAAGCATGGAATAGGACGTATTGACATTGTAGAGAACAGATACGTTGGAATGAAAGCAAGAGGTTGTTACGAAACCCCTGGTGGGACTATTATGCTAAAGGCTCATAGAGCTATTGAGTCTATTACTTTAGATAGAGAGGCTGCTCACCTAAAAGATGAGCTTATGCCACGTTATGCAAAACTAATCTACAATGGTTACTGGTGGTCACCAGAACGTGAAATGCTACAATCTGCTATTGATAAGACTCAAGAGAATGTAGAGGGAACAGTTAGACTTAAACTATACAAAGGAAATGTTATGGTTGTTGGACGTGAATCTGAAAAATCTCTCTTCTCTGAAGCTCACTCTACCTTTGAAGAGGATGATGTTTATGACCAAAGCGATGCCCAAGGGTTTATTAAACTAAATGCTCTTCGATTTATTATTGCAGGTAAAAACAGAAAATAACCCCTCTAAAAGACAAGGTACTCCCTTGTCTTTATAATATGCTTCAAATTTTTTCTATAATATTAATTGAAATTATATAAATTAAATTATTTTTAGTTAAAATAGAATATATACTTACAAAGGCAGGGATAGATTATGATTTACAGACCAATTGTTCTCGATGAAGAGATTAAATTTTCAAAAAAAAAGTTTATAGTTAGTAAAACAGATATCAAGGGGAAGATAATCTTTATTAACAAAAATTTTTCAGAGATTTCTAAATATAGCGAAGAGGAGCTAATAGGTGTTCCACATAATGTAGTGCGTCATCCTGATATGCCTAAAGCTGTCTTCTATTTAGTATGGCAAACCCTATTAGCAGGTAATAAAATCTCTGGTGTTATTAAAAATCTAGCTAAAGATGGTAGATACTATTGGGTAATTGCTGATTTAGAACCTAAATTCAATTCAAATGGAGAGATTACATCTCTTACAGCATTTAGACGTGCTGCTCCTCAAGATGTTATTGATACTGCTGAAGAGCTATACTCAACTATGTTAGCTATTGAGAAAAAACATGGTATGGAGAAGTCATTAGCCTACTTAGAGGGATTTTTAGAAGAGAATGAGATGACATATGATGAGTTTATTGATGAGCTTATTAAGCCAAAAGGTATTATAGCTACACTTCTTGCAACCTTTAAAAAGATGTTTGGGTAACAAGAGAAAGAGGCTAATCGTTCTCTTTGTCTTTCATATCTTCTTTTCTATTCCCATCTTTGTCAAACTTTCGTTGAAAATTCCCTCGGACAATAGCAAAGGTCATCCATGAAAACAGTACAATTGCAATAACATAAAAAATATCTCCTACACTCATCTAAACCTCCTCTAAACTGTTAGCAATAGTAATCTTCTCAAAACCATCATAGTTTTGACGTAGAGCCTCATAAGTAACAATACCTGTAGCAATTCCAAGGTTTAAACTACGACCTTTTCCTCCCATAGGAATTGTAATACATCGCTCTTTATTAGCTAAAAGGACATCTTCTCGAATACCTTTAGTCTCTGAACCAAAAAGAAGATAATCACCCTTTTTATATGTTGCTTCAAAGTAAAGTTTATCTGTTTTGGTAGTTGCTAAGTGACAATGTTCATCAATAGGGTGTGCCTTTAAAAACTCATCAAAACTCTCCCAAATAACTAAATCTAACTCTTTCCAATAGTCAAGCCCTGCTCTAGTAACAGCCTTATCATCAATATCAAATCCAAGGGGCTTTATAAGATGAAGTGTTGCTCCTAAATTGACACATAAACGACCAATAGTTCCTGTATTTGGTGGAATTTGTGGTTCTACTAAAACAATATTAAACATTGCTACTCTTCTTTCGTTTCTTTATTTAAATTATCTTAGCTATAATAAAGTTTACTTCAAATCAAAAGGATTTTAATGAGACAAACTTTTACAAAGATAATTGCTACTGTTATTTTAGCACTTTTATTCATAGGATGTACTAAAGCACCTATTACAGGAAGAAGTCAATTTATAATGGTTAGCCCTCAACAAGAGATGGCTTTAGGAATAAAAAGTGCTCAAGAGGTTCTAAAAACAGAAAAAATAAGCACAAACCCTCAACAAAATGCTATGGTTAAGCGTGTTGGTGAGAGAATTGCAGCTGTTACAGGTAAAAACTATGCTTGGGAGTTTTTTGTAATAGATAAAGATGATGAGCCAAATGCGTTCTGTCTTCCTGGAGGAAAAGTTTTTGTCTATAGTGGTATCTTTAAATATGTTGCAAATGATGATGAATTGGCTGCGGTTTTGGGTCATGAGATTGGTCATGCGATAGCTAGACATGGTGCAGAGAGAATGAGTGCAGGACAACTTACACAAATTACAGGTCAAGTTTTACAGTCTGTAATGCAAGGTCGTGGCAATCCACAAAATACAGCGGCTGTTATGCAAGCATTTGGTATTGGTTCACAACTAGGAGTTATGTTACCTCACTCACGAACACAAGAGTATGAAGCAGATAATATTGGTTTAGTTCTTATGGCAAAAGCAGGATACAATCCACAAGCAGCTCTTACTTTTTGGAAAAAGTTTTCTCAAAGTGGAGGAACACCACCTGAATACCTATCAACACACCCAGCACCACAACATCGTATAGAGCAGATAAAAAGTCTTCTTCCTAAAGTAATGCCTATCTATCAGGCTTCTAAACATTAAATATATAAAGTCTATATAGGAGAGGTTATATTCTGCTATAATTTCGCATGAATAAAACTTACTCCTACAACCATACCCCCATTAAATTTGACTTTGCACAAACAGTTGAGCGTTTCTTTGTCGAAGAGATTCCCCTTTTTAAATTTGCAGACAAAGGCTCAAACCTCATCTTAAAGATTAAAAAGACCGATATGAGTACCTTTAAACTCATTACCGTTCTTGCAAAAGCAACCAAACTAGAACAGCGAGATATTGGCTACGCAGGGCTTAAAGATAAAAATGCAACTACCATTCAGTATATATCTATTCCTAAACAGTATGAGAAAGATGTAGTTAAAAACCTGACTACTGAGAAGATAGAGATTTTAGAGAAACACTACTCTAAATTTCCCATAAAAGTAGGTCAACTTAAAGGAAATAGATTCTCTATTGTTCTACATAATGTTAATAAAGAGAAAAAGGAGCAGATAGAAAAAGTGGCTAAGGAGATGGTAGCCAAAGGAATTCCAAA
Organism: Campylobacteraceae bacterium; assembly: GCA_027038275.1. GTDB lineage: Bacteria > Campylobacterota > Campylobacteria > Campylobacterales > Sulfurovaceae > UBA1140. The sequence continues at coordinate 78,612 of JALVXC010000182.1, forward strand.
CTATTTTGGCTACCAACGTTTTGGAGAGGACTCTAAATCTTATCTACAAGGAAAAGAGATAGCCCACTCAGGGAAAAAACTCAAAGGTGCAAAAGAGAAACTTTTAGTCTCTGCCTATCAATCCTACCTCTTTAATGAGTGGTTAACCAATCGTATTAATATCTCAAAAACTATCAATAACAACAGTACAAAAGATGCCTCTAAAATCTTAGACTATCCAATAGAATTAGTCAAAGTTCTTGCTCATCAGCCACAGTTTTTTAAACTCTTTATTGGTGACGATATGAAAAGTTATCCTTATGGGAAGAGCTATCCACTACAAGATTTTGAGAGAGCAACTAAAGAGTTTATAGCTCACAAATCAAGCCCAACTGGTCTACTTATAGGCTCAAAAGTCAAACGTGCTTTAGCCGATGCTAGACACCTTGAAGAGCCTTATGATGACAATGAACTATATGCTCTAAAAGGTGACAGACGATATGCATGGATTTTTCCTGAAAATTTATCTTTTAAGTTTAACCAAGAGGAGGAGAAGCTGACTATAAACTTCTACCTACCTAAAGGGGCTTATGCGACAACATTTTTAGAGGAGATTGGGAAGTTTTCGTTGAAACCTGAGTTCAACGAAATATCACCCCAAAACCTCCTTTATAATTCGTAATCCATTTCTAAAAAATATCTTCTCAATCTCATTATAACTAAAGCCATTTTTTAAAAGTCCATCAGAGAGTTTAGATATTTGTGATATATTTTCCATCTCAACAGGGTTCATAATACCATCATAATCTGACCCTAAAGCTAAAACGTCAACTCCTGCAATATTATGGATACGTTTTATATGTCGAATCATATCATCAACTTTTGCCAAGCGTGATGAGACTATTGAGTTTTTTTCAACTAAGAAATTAATTGAGAATGCCAATCCTACTACGCCTCCATTGTCTGCTAGTTTTTTTAACTGTTCATCTGTTAAATTTCGACTATGGTTTGTAACTGCTCTTGCATTTGAGTGTGTAGCTATTATGGGTTTTGTTGAGTGGGTTACAACATCTTCAAACCCTGCATCGCTTAAGTGAGAGACATCTATTAGCATTCCAAGCTCATTCATTGCCTCTATAACCTCAAAACCTTTAGTTTTCAGTCCTCTATATTGATAACTCCATTCAAAATTTGGGTAACCCAAACTATTTTCATAGTTCCAAGTAAGAGTAATAGCTGAAATACCCTCTTGTTTAAAGTATTTTAAGTTATCTAAGTCACCCTCTAATGCCTCACCCTCTTCTATGGCTAAAAAAGCTCCTATTTTACCATGTTTTTGTACTTCTATTAAATCGCTATAGGTTTTACACAGTACAATAGTTTCACTATTTAGAGCCAATTCTTGTTTAAAATTTTCTAACATCTCAACACAATAAGCATATACATTATTGTTGCTCTCTTTGTCAATATACATAGCAAAAAACTGTGCCAAAGCTCTACCTTTTTGAAGCTTTTCTATATCTATTTTTAGGTTATTTTTTTTAAGTGGTTGGTTTTGTTCAAACATAGCAGATGGTGTATCACAGTGAAAATCTATAAATGTCATATTATATATCTCTTTTTTAGTTTCTTTATATTCAAAATCTTATTTTTAAAATTAATTTTGTGTAGATAGTTATTTTAGTATAATTTTCTAAAAAACTGGAACATCTAATGAATATTATTAACCCAAATTATATATATATAAATGGCAAATTCCAAGAAAATTTAG
>JALVXC010000183.1 GCA_027038275.1 Campylobacteraceae bacterium
GGTGCTTATGTTTTATGTTCATTTCGCTTCTTACTAACTTCTCGTGTCTTTTTTTAATCTTTTATTCATGGTTTTTTCTCGTATTTTACTATTTTTTTTCTGATTTAGGTTGTGTAGAAAGGTATGGATTTAGAGTGGATTGAGTCTCTGCCTATCTATTTGGAGTTAGGGGAGTTTGAGGGGTATGAACTACCTGTAGTGGTGAGTCATGGAAGTATTGGTAACTTTTGGCACTTAAGAGATAGCAGACCTGACCATTTAGAGTTTTATGCGATGAACAATAGAAATAGACCATCTGTTGATGCACCTATTTTTAATATCTATGGGCATGTTAATGTTGATTCTGTTGTTATTGGACACAACTTTGCCTCAATAGATACAGGTTGTGGAAAGTCTTATGGGGCAAAGTTAAGTGCATTTTGTATTGAAACAAAGGAGGTGATTGAAGTCTGTAAAGAGTTTGCGTAGGGTGCGATTGCTATCGCACCAAAAATTAGAAAAGGAGAAAAAATGTTTTACAGAGAAATAGATGATGAGTTGAGATTAGAGCTAACCATGCCAAAACATGCTCAAGCTCTCTTTGAGATTATAGATAGAAACAGAGACTTCTTTGGAGAGAGATTTCCATGGGTCGATGAGACAAAAGAGGTCGAAGATACACTAGAGTATATTAAGAGTCGTTTAGAGCTTTTTGCAAAAGATAAAACTCTGCATTTAACCATTGTCTATCAGGAACAGGTAGTAGGAGTGTTGGACTTTATGAATCTGAATCTTTTTAACAAAAGAACGGAGATAGCCTATTGGCTAGATAAAGCACACAACGGTAAAGGTATTATGACAAGGGCTGTAAGAGAGCTTGTCAATATAGGTTTTAATGAGTATGGTTTAGAGAAGATAAGCATTAGTTGTGATGTTACAAATCCTGCAAGTTGTAATGTTGCAAAGCGTTTAGGGTTTACTAAAGAGGGAGTATTGAGAAGACACTATTTGGTTAATGGAATTTTTGGAGATTATAATCTTTATAGTATTTTAAAAGATGAGTGGAGAGAAAAAAAATGAAGAGACTAATAGAGTTAGCAGTTTTAAATCATCAGATAGATTTAAAGAGAGGTGAGCCAAAGTATATGGATAATGAGTGGCTACTTAATTCCATTGTAGATGAGGTAAAGGAGGTAAAAGATGAGATAAAACCAAATAATGTAGCTCATTTAGAAGATGAGCTAAGTGATATTTTGTGGGGGTGGTTAACCCTTGTAGAGAAGTTAAAAGATAGAGGGTATGTAACCTCTCATGAGGCAATTTTACAAAGAGCCTTAAAGAAGTATGAACAGAGGATTTTGCCTTTAAAGGGCAATGAGAGAGATTATGTTATTTGGAAAGAGGTGAAGACTCGTCAAAAAGAGGAGCTTGAGAGAGAAAGAGTAAACTCTTTAAAAAAGAGTTAGCTTCTTTTATCTAGCTCATTTCGACAAGAGACACAATACTCAGAAAACATCTGAATCTTAAGTCTCTCTATATTGATTTTCTCTTCACACATTGTACAGATACCATACGTTCCTAAGGCTATTTTGTTAAGACTTCTTTTAATCTGATTAAGAGTTCTCTGTTGCTCTCTTAAGATAGTATTGCTTGTTAGGTTATCTATTGCTATGGTAGCATGGTCACCCTCATCTTTTGCTTCATCTTGGTTGTTTAGCTCCTCTATTTTTCTTTTTAATCGTGTCTCTATCTTCTCTTTTTGTCTCTCTAACTCCTCTTTAAAAAAGCTTAGCTCCTTTTGGCTTAGTTGCTCCTCGATGTTTTGAGTGTAATAGTTATTATCTAATGCTACTGTCATATTTTATTCCTTATTATTAGTTTGTTTGGTTTATATTGTATTAAGTAAATGAGATAGAAATGTGATTATTTTGAGCTATATAAAAGAAAAAAGAAAAAAAGTTAAAAAAGCTGTTAAAAATAGTTAAAGCCCATATTTTCTTACTTTAAAAGTGATTAAATCTATTTTTTTTGTTTAATTTAGTTAAACTATTAAAAAAACTAGGAGAAGATAGTGAAGAAAATTATATTTGTCTGTCTAGGTAATATTTGTCGTTCATCGTTAGCAGAGGGTGTTGCAAAGAGTAGAGTTCAAGAGTTGGGTTTAGAGGTTCAGGTAGATTCAGCTGGTCTCTCTACTTATCACAATGGAGAAGCTCCTTGTCATCTTTCAATTAAACTTGCTAAAAAGCATGGTATTGACATCTCTAAACAACACTCTCAACATGTTAGTGAGTTTGATTTGCCAAGTTATGATTTGGTTGTAGCTCTTGATGAGAGCAATAAGCAAGAGCTTTTGGCTATGGGCTTAACTAATGTAAAAAAGATGGGTGATTTTGGCTTTGATGGAAAAGATGTGGCTGATTTGTACTATGAACCACTAAAAGAAGATGAGGTTTGGGAGATGATAAGTGTTGGAGTTGAGGAGATATTTAGGAAATATTGCTAAAATATGGCACAAAATAAAAATAATTTATAAGGAGTATTTAAAATGAATAAAAAATACATATCTTTAGTTGTAGTAGCACTATTGTTAAGTGCATGTGGAGGTAGCTCTTCTTCTAGTAAAAATGATGGAAAAGGTTCTATTGATTTAGTTGAATATCTACCTAGTAAGTCAATGACTAAAACTTTTAGTTCTGTTGAGAGAGATGGTGATGATGTTGATACATCACACTATGAGGAACTTATTGAAGTTAAGGGAAATACTATTACAACAACAGTTAATTCAAAGCTAGAAGAGAAGGTAGTTTTCTCTGATACCAATATTACAACAACATCTTTTGATGAAGATGGTAATTATAGTGCATTTAGACATGTCGACTTAGGAGATACTATTTACAGTAAAAAAATGACATCTAGTAAAAATACTGATTTAGGTAAAGTTACTACAAAAGTAGACTCCACCTGTCAAGTTAAAAGCAAAGAGTCAAAATTTGAGAAAAATGACCATCTTTATACGGGAGATTTATTGAAAATTGAGTGTATTGATGAAGGTGAAGTTATCTATGATATTAAACAGACTATTTTAGATGCAGGTGTTGCAAGTGATTTAAATGGTTCACATAGCATTTATAATGCATCTTATGTTTATCTCAAAAAAGGTATAGGAGAAGTTGCTTCTATAAATGATGATTGTGTTACTAATGAAAAGCTTCCTAAAGTTGTTAATGATAAAGCAAAATCTACAGAGTGTGTAAAAAAGAAGTATGAGTATGAGTTTTATCTTCCATAGTCAATAGAAAATAGTTTTCCCATTTTTAATGGGAAAATCTTATCTGTTTTACTTTTTTTATACCTATTTATAGTTCTTCATAGCCTGTGCAGCCTCTCTAAGCTGTGTTTTACGCTTCATTGTTTCCCGTTTGTCGTGTAGCTGTTTACCTTTTGCTATAGCAATACTAACTTTAGCTAAGTTTCTTTCGTTGAAATATAACATAAGAGGTACAATAGTTAGCCCATCTTTTTGTACTTTGTCATAAAGTTTGTCTAGCTCCTGTTTATGAAGCAATAACTTTCTTGGACTTCTAGTGTCTCTTGCAAAGTTTCTATTTGTTGTATCGAGGTGGGCTATGTGAGCGTTCATAAGATACAACTCACCCTTTATAAAACGACAAAAGGAGTCTTTTAGATTGGCTCTTTTTTCTCTTAAGGCTTTAACCTCATAGCCTTGTAGAACAACTCCTGCCTCATATTTATCAAGTATCTCATAGTCATGGTATGCTTTTTTATTTTTTGCGATTAAATTGATAGACATAATATATTCTTTTTTTAGGAAATTATATCTAAAAAAAAGCTCTTAATGATATAATTCTCTAAAAAAACAAAAGGTCACCATTTATGTTAAAAGAGAAGTTTATTGAAGCAATGGTAGTTGAAGATATTGGTCGTGGTGATTTATTTTCTCGTATCTCAAAGGCTAAAGAGGTTAGAGCCTATATTATTGCAAAGTCCAATGGTATTTTTGCAGGTAGAGAGTATATAGATGTGTTAGCAAAGATGTATAGCCTAAAGATTAAATGGAATATAGAAGATGGCTCTTCTTTTAAAGTTGGTCAAAAACTTCTTTATATCTATGGAAACTCTCATTATATTCTCTCTTTGGAGCGTTCTATTTTAGATATTGCTCTTCATGCATCATCTATTGCTACTTTGACAGGCAAGTTTGTAGAGAAGGTAAAACCCTATGGCGTAAAGTTGTTAGATACACGAAAGACACGACCACTCTTAAGAGAGTTTGAGAAGTATGCTGTACGTTGTGGGGGAGGAGTTAACCATAGAATGGGGCTTGATGACTGTCTAATGTTAAAAGATACCCACTTAAAAACGATTGATAACCTTAAAGAGTTTATGAAAGAGGTTCGTCAAAAGATTCCTTTTACCTCTAAAGTAGAGATTGAGTGTGAAGATTTTGATGGAGTCAAGAGTGCAATGGAAGTAGGAGCAGATATTGTAATGTGTGACAATATGAGTAATAAGATTATTAGAGCTGTAGTTGCTTATCGCAATGAGAACTATCCACATATTTTACTTGAAGCTAGTGGTAATGTGACTCTTGATACGATTGAAGAGATAGCAAAAACAGGTGTAGATGCAATTTCATCAGGTGCTTTAATTCATCAAGCAAATTGGATAGACCTATCTATGAAAATGGAGGGGTGATGATTAAAGAGTTTAAAGCATTACTAAAGGAGTATGATAGCGTCTCAATAGTTACACATAAAAACCCTGATGCAGATACACTTGGGACAGCTTTAGGGATTTATGAGATACTTAAAAATGAAAAAAAAGAGGTAGAGGTGTGTAATTGGGGAGGAATTTTGCCAAATTACTTAGATTTTTTACCTCATTTTGCTAAAATTAAACGCCAAATTGATTTTGATAAAAGTTTAATAATTTCTTGTGATTCTGGAAGTATTGATTTACTTGGGTTTGACTTAAGCTCAAGAGTCATAGTAAACATAGACCATCACAAAAGTAATACAAACTATGGAACTTTAAATATAGTCAATGATAAGTGTGCTTCGGCTTCACAGGTGGCGTATGAGTTTTTAAAAAATGAGTTTACCATTAACAGAAATACAGCAACTTGTTTCTATGTGGCAATGGTAACCGATACACAAAATTTTACAACACTTAATGTTGGAAATGATGTTTTAAAGGTGGCATCTGAGTTACTCTCTAAAGGGGTTGACATTGCAGATGTAAATAGAAACTTAACTCAGCGTAAATCTTTAAGTTCACTTAGAATTTTGAGTGAGACTTTAGATACATTAGAGTTTTATGAAGAGGCAAAGGTTGCCAGTTTGGTGACAACACAAGAGAGTTTTAAACGAACAGGAGCAACAGCAGTAGATACAGTTGGCATAATTGACTATTGCATTGCATTAGCAACAGTAAAAATAGCAATTTTTATTATGGAGCTAGAGCAGAGTTTAAAAGTCTCTATGCGAAGTAACTCTGCTGATGTCTCTGAGTTGGCTGTATATTTTGGTGGAGGAGGGCATAGACTTGCCTCAGGCTTTAGTATTGATAAGAAGATGGATACTCAAGAGTTATTAAACAGTATTAATAAAGAAATTAAAAAAAGAGGATTGCTAAATGAGTTATAGACGTAGAAGAGGATATGGTAGAAGAGATAGAGGGTCAAACTCTTTATGGATAATAATTTTAATTGCACTAGTAGCAGGTGGAGCATTTGTCTATACATCAAAGAGCTTTGAACGTAATGCACCGACAGTTAACCTACCAAACTTTATATATTGGAATCGTAAAAACCCATTAATAATTAAACTTTCAGATGATAGTGGGCTTAAAGATTATGAGGTCAAGATTAGTGATGGTACAAATGAGGTAGTAGTTGCCAATGAGATGATTTTAGAGAATCTTAAAGAGAAAATTATTGAGATTAACTATCCTAAAAAAGCTGTTAATGGAGTACTTTTAGAGCCAAAAGCTACAAAGCTTCAACTAACTATTAATGCACGAGACAAGAGTAATTGGAACTTTTTTCAAGGAAATAAACTTCATAAAATTGTTAACATAAAGATAGATTATAAACGTCCTGATGTTAATGTTTTATCTAACTCATACTCTATTACTCGTGGTGGTTCTGCTTTAGTAGTTTTTCAAGTTAAAGATGAAGCACTTAAGAGCTTCTTTGTAGAGGCAGGTGGACACTTCTTTAAAGCTGTACCTTATAAAAAAGAGGGATACTATGCAACACTGATTGCTTGGCCATTTAACAAAGAGAACTTTACTGCTAATATTACAGCTGAAGATATGGCAGGAAATAAGCGTATAGCAAATATTCCTCTCTATTTATTATCTAAAAAGTATAAAACATCTTGGATTAAGGCTACAGATAAATTTATTGATGGTAAGATTTCTGATTTGATTGCTAGTGAACCTAAATTTTCAACTATTGAAGATAGATTAGATAAACTCAAAGCAATTAATGAGACTATGCGACTTGAGAATGAAGAGTATATTCATAATCTAAGTAAAGTTGTCTCTAATGATATGATAGATTCATGGAAAATAAAACGCTTCTATCCTCTTAAAAATGCTGCAAAAGTTGCCTCTTTTGGTGACCATAGACACTACTACTATAAAGATAAAAGTAATGAAGTCTCTGAATCTTACCATGTTGGATTAGATATGGCAAGTACGAAAATGGCAAATATTGTAAGTTCTAACGCAGGAACAGTTGTTAACGATGAGAGTAATGGAATTTATGGTAATATGCCAATGATTGACCATGGTATGGGGCTTTATACGCTATATGGACACTGCTCAACTATTTTGGTAAGAAAGGGTGACCATGTTAATGCAGGAACAATCATTGCAAAAACAGGGCGAACAGGTTTAGCTCTTGGTGACCACCTACACTTTGGTATTTTGGTTCAAGGGGTAGAGGTTCGTCCAGAAGAGTGGATGGATAGTAAATGGATTCGTGACAATATAGATAAGGTCTTTAAGGAGGCAGATAAGATTATTGATGGTAAGTAGAAAGGCTAAATGATGCCTCTACAGTTACATCAAAATATAAACCTACTTTTTCTTTTAATTGTTGGTAGTTTTGTTGCAAATATTCACCTTAATTGGGTGGATATTGTATTTATTTTAGCTTTTACTCTTTTTATAGAGCATCTCTTTCTCTTTTTTAATAAGAAGAGAGCTTTTTACTTCTCATACTCTGCTATTTCAACAGCAGTAGGTGTTATTGTTTTGATGTATTCAACAAAGTTATGGATATATTTTGTTGTTATAGCTTTAGGACTCTTTCAAAAACACTTTTTGACTATACGTGGGAAACATTTTTTTAACCCCTCTAACTTCTCTTTAATGATGGCACTTCTATTGTTTTATAATGATGCACATATGGTATTGGGTCAATTAGGAGATGAACTATGGTTGAGTGTAATAGTTTTTATTGTAGCAGGTATTATGTTGGTTCGAGTAGACCGATGGGTTATTCCTTTGGTTTTTATTGTTTCATATTTAGTATTTCAATATCTGTTGGTTCTCTCTTATGACCCTGTTATGATTTTTGAAGATGTCTATCTTCGTTTCTACTCTGTAACTTTTATGTTATTTATCTACTTTATGTTAACCGACCCACCTGTAACTCCATCTAGTCATAAAGAGCAGATAGTATTTGCTATGCTTGTAGCATTAATGGCTACACTACTAGATAGATATTTTGGATATAGAGTTCAACATCTCTTTATGTCAGTTTTCTTTTTCTCCTTTTTTGTTCACTATCGAATTTTTAAAACACTATCGTCTAGTGAGATTAAGTATGTTATGACTATACTCCTGTTTATGATTGGGGTGTTGTTTTATGTTGAGCTACAACCACCTTACTATTTTGAGATGAATGGATAATAATGACAAAAGAGACGAAGATAAGCATAGCAATTTTAGTGATTGGATTTTTGGCTATTGGACTATATTGGTTTTCAGGTAACAAGAGAGGCTACTCTATAGAAGATGAACGACTGGTATTACCTAAAATAGGTGAAAATAACTTTACTAAATTACCTGAAGTAAACGAGTATTTAGCCGATATAAAAGAGGCTTTAGTGAAGAGTAACGGTGTTGTACCTCTAAAGAGTAGTGAGTTAGATAGTAAAGCTATTGAGGTTCAAGAGTTTCTGTTGCACAATAGAGATTTTTTAGCAGATACAAAAGATAGTCAAGGAAGAGTAGAGCATAATGACATGATGACCATTCGTCCTGCTATAGTCTCTGCTTTGAGTCCTAAAACAAAGATAAAGTGTCAAATGACACTCTGTTATCAAGCTGAAAAGTATAACTTTGTAACCAATACTACTACACGAGCCATTGTTGATGTAAAAAACAAAAAGCTTTTAGAGTTAAAACGTTTCTCTCAAATGCAACCAGATGTCTCAAAACGCCTTAGAGATGTAGCTAAAGCTATTGCTCTAAATGCACCTCAGATTAAAAAAGAGTTAGGGAGAAGCCCAAGTGTAAAAGATATGAGTATGGCAAATGTACGTAGCTCACTCAATAAATCACCTTGTGAAAACCAAAACCATCTATGTGTAGCACCTACTTTCTCTTACCATGATAAAGAGGAGGCTCTTTGGGCGATTGTTGATTTAACCGATTTAAAGTTAGCTGCTGCTAAATGGGCAGGGTTAGGCAAGACTACAACTCCATCTTGTATCTCTGAACGTTCTTTTCAAAATCGTGAGGTTATGGAAAAATATTGTCAAAAAGATACTCTTTACAGTAGAGATGGTTGGTCACTAGAGTATAGAATAACAGGTTCAGATGGATTAGAGATAATCAATACTACATTTAAAAAAGAGCCAGTTTTAAAATCGGCAAAGATTGTAGATTGGCATGTTGCCTACCTCTCTAAAGAGGGAGCAAGTAGTTTAGATGATAGTGAGAGTTATGTAGCAGGACGACGCATAGAGTATGTTAAAGATAAAAATGACTCTTTTAGATTTGGGTACAACGATGCAATGGGTTGTCCAATGTACTCGACTTCTGTAGTATTAGCTTTTAATGTTCCACAGATAAAACCTATTGTCAAAGATGGCAAAGAGGTTGGGTTTTATATTCTCCAAGACTACCGTAACCCTAAATGGCCAATGGCATGTAACTACCGTTATGAGAACCGTTTTGAGTTCTACAAAGATGGCTCATTTCGTGTTGTTGGGGTAAATATTGGTCGTGGGTGTGGAGAGAATGCTCTCTATAGACCTGTTATGAGAATAGATTTAGATTTAGGAGCTGAGTCTTTCTATAAATACAGTAGTGGCTCTTGGCAAAAGTGGCTAACAGAGCAGTCTGATTTTCAGCGAGATGCTAAAGAGTATGACCAAGGTAAGTACCTATATAAGATAACAAATCAAAAGCATGGCTACTACATAGAGCCAAATAGAGGGCAGTTCAATGACAATAGTCGAGGAGACAATGCAACCCTATTTGCTACTAAATTTAAAAGTGGTGAGGGAGATGAAGACCTACTGACCCTTGGCTCTTGCTGTAAGTTAGATGAAGATGGTGTAGAGCGTTATATAAAGACTCATGAGAGCATAGATAACCAAGATATAGTCTTGTGGTATGTACCACGAATTCAAAACGATGCACGAGCAGGTCATGAGTACTGTTGGGCAGATACAGTGTTAGAAGATGGAAAGTTGGTGGTTAAAGAGTACCCATGTATTGTTGGACCAAAATTTGTACCAATAAAAAGATAAAAAATGTATAATCTAAAAAAATATTTACCCATAGTTATTGCTATATTTATTGTCTCTATAGGAGCATTATGGGTTATTAGCAAAAAAAATAGTAAAAAAATCAAAGAGGAAAAAATCTTTGATATAGGTACTTTTAACCGAATAAGAGGTTGTGGAAGACACCCAAACTTTTTAGCTAAATTGAGAGTACCTCAACCCATTGCTATAGACCTTTCACAACAGAGATATAAAGGTTTAGCTTTTCTATATGGACGAGGGTTACATCAAGCAGTTCATCTAAAAACATGGGAAGCCTTTGACTATTTCTCTACCTATGCTTTAGACCCAAGAGGTAATATATATTTAAGTCCTATGCCTTTTGTCTCAATAAAACCAAAAACTTTTGAGTTTCAAAAAAATATCTACTTTTTAGATACCAACTCAGGAAATCTCTCTGTTTGGTTGAGTTTAGATGAGGTAAAAGCAACACCAAATAACCCTTTTGGAGTTATTGCTTTGGTTTATGATTGTGATGACAATACCCTTTGGGTTTCAGCTATTGATGAGAGTAGTTATAGTAAGAGCAGAGGGCTTATCTATCATATTGATATTGCTTCAAAAAAGATACTCCAAAGGATTAAAGGAGTTGATGCCCTAAGTTTAGCACTTTTAAAAAGTAGTAAGGGTAAGTTTTTACTTATGGGTGATGCTCGTAAAAGTCAGCTTTTGGCAATGAAGATTAAAGAGAGTCGAGCTTTAGTTACCCCTATTAAGCTATTAGAACTTTCTAATTCTCTTGAGCATATAAGGAAGATAAAGATTAAAGGAGAAAATCTACTTGAACTACAGACTATACCTTTCTCTTACACTCTAATTGCACAGACATCTGATGGAGAGGATAGAAAGTACTACAAAGCTGTTTGGCAGAGAAATGTACTCTCTTGGAAATTTAAAATTAGATGATACCTTTATATAAAAGTGTTATAATTCTCTAAAAAAGGTCATTTCTCTATGCCAAATTATGATATTAAACTATTTAATGATTTAGACCAACGTTTTGAGCAACAGTTTTTACAGCATGGAAAAGTTGTATCTTTCAAAAAGAAAGAGACCCCCTTTCTTGACGGAGAGCTTTTAGATTACTTTTATATTGTTCTAAATGGAAAGATAAAGAGTTTTCAGTTAAACTTAGAGACAGCAAAAGAGCAGACTCTCTTTGTATATCGTAGAGGAGATATGTTTGATACTCTTATTTTATTAGATGGGAAACCTCATGATGTGCTTTATGAGGTTATTGAGAGAGTAGAGTTACTTGAACTTCCTATCGGAAAAGTTCGTGAATGGTTAAAGACAAATGAGCAGTTTAATCGGCACTTTTTCCCCTATATTGCTTCTCAAATGAGACATACTGAAGAGTTGGCAAGTGACCTTTCATTGTACTCAACAGCTGAACGCCTCTCTAAATTGTTACTTCAAAACATTAATCCAAACGACCACCACTACTATCAGTTGCTTCAAAACCTTTCAAAAACAGAGATTGCAAAGCTACTAGGTACAGTTAGAAATGTAGTTGAGCGACACCTAAAAGAGTTAGAGGCTCAACAAATTATTGAAAATGAGCGTAAAAATATCTATGTTAAAGATGTCAAAAAGTTATTGGAGAGTTCTGAACAGTTACTTTTAAATTAAAAAGGTCTAACTTCCTAAAAACTTAGTGCTAAACAATTTTTTCCTAAACTCCTTGTGCTACAATAGCAATAAAAATGGAAATAGAGGATGATAGGAAAACTTATAATTGCAACTATCTTAACTGGAATAATTACAGGTGCATTTATTACATTTTATGAACTGCTTATTGTCTTTTTGACCTATTTTATCTTTATGGGTGACCCACTTAAAACCATTCCTACTCTTCCAGTATGGTATCTCTATTTAGTGCCTACTTTAGCTATCTTCTTTGTTAATCATCTATCCTCTAAAGATAGCAATATTAGAGAGTATGGTGTAAGTGAGATTGCTGAATCTGTCTCTGAAAATAGAATGTTTTTGAAGATTAAAACACTCTTCTTAAAGATTCTTGCTTCTGCTATATCTCTCTCTAGTGGATTTATGGTTGGAACAGAGGGACCTAGTGCTACTATTGGAGCTATGATTGCCTATCAGATTCATAAGCTTTTTAATCTACCCACAATATTAATTAAGATGATGATTTCTATTGGTGCTAGTGCTGGAATAGCTGCAATATTTGTATCTCCCCTAACAGGAATTTCTTTTGCTGTTGAGAATATTGCTTATCAGTTTATTAAACAGTATATTACCTATCTTATTTTGGCTTCGGTAATAGCCTTTGCAATTACAGCAAACTATTTAGATACCATTACTTTTTTGCACTCAGCAGGTCGGGTAATGGATAACAACTATATTATCTCAAATCTATTTTTTATACCTTTTATTACAGCATTTATTTATCTATATCTTTTTATGAAAAAGAAGGTGTTACACTTTATTGATATTGAGCTTTTTAAGAAGTTTCATAACTATCGTAATCATATCTTTGCACTACTTGGAGGGGGAGTTATTGGAACAATTCTTCTGCTAGAGCCACAAGCAGCTTTTTCTGGTAAAGAGATTGTTGTAAGCTTAATGAATCAAGAGAATCATATATCTATCTTTATAATTTTTACTATTATCTTTTTACGAATTATTGGAACAACAGTTGCTATCTATTCTAATGCTGTAGGGGGTGTCTTCTTGCCTCTAATGAGCATTGGTGCGTTGATTGGTTATGGGTTTGGAGAGATGATGAGCTTTTTTATGTTTTCTGTTGAGCCTTTCTACTTTGCTGCTATTGGAGCTTCTATATTTATGGGAATAATTATGAAGTTACCTCTTACTGCTGTTGTTCTCTCACTAGAGACTACCTTTGACTATAATGTGGTAATTGCTTCTGGAGTTAGTGTTGTATTGGTTGAGTACTTCTCAAATATCTTCTTTACTATTAAGAAAAATTATGTTAACAAAGCAGATAAGATTGAGCGAACAAATTAATTAACTAAAAAATCAAAAATGCAACTAAAGTGGCATTTTTTTTCTCTTTTGTTGCACTATAATTCTCTCATATTTAGCTAGATAGGCTAAAGAAAATTAAGTAAAAGGAAGAAAAAATGTTAGTAAAAAGATATGAACCATTTAACGATATTAGAAAAAGTTTTGACCTTGTAAATGCAATTATAAATACTATTGGAGAACAAGCAACTACTCAACAAGAGAATATAGTTGATTTTCGTCCAAAGGTAAATACTCGTGAGACAGATGAGGCTTATCATATTGAAGTAGAGCTTCCAGGCGTTAAGAAGAGTGATGTTGACATTAGTGTAGATGGAAACGTTCTTACCATTTCTGGAGAGAGAAATGTAAAAGAGGAGTTTAAAGATGAGGATTACCATAGAGTAGAGAGTCGTTACGGTCTATTCTCAAGAAGCTTTACACTTCCAGAGAAAGTAGATATTGAAAATATTGAAGCTGAATTTGTAAATGGAATCCTAGAGATTGCTATTCCAAAACTAAAAGTAGATAATTCAAGTAAAAAAATTGAGATTAAGTAATAAGGAGTGAATGATGAGTGTAACTAAAGATAAAATTATTGAGAATGGAAAAGAGTTAGTAAATGCAGTTGAAGAGAAGGTTGAAAAGGGGCTAGAGGTAGCAAAAGAGGCGTTAGGAAATGTAGCAAGACATCTTCCATTGGCAAACTTTGCAAAACATAGCCCTGATACCTACGATATTGAGATTGACCTACCAGGGGTAGATAAAAATGAGATTGAGCTTAAGATTGAAGATGACTACCTAACAGTCAATGCAATTAGAAAGACAAAAAATGAGGTAAAAGAGGATGATTACTACCTTTGTGAGAGTAACTATGGGCTTATCTCTCGAAGCTTTATCTTGCCAAAAGATGTAGACAGAGATAAAATCTCAGCTAACTATGAAGATGGTCGTCTCTATATTACATTAGAGAAAGAAGAGGCTAGAAAAGCTCGTAATATCTCAATTAAGTAAGGAGATTAATGATGAGAGATAGATTGTTAAAAATCATACTTTTAGCTACCATTCCTTTGGTAGCTGTTCATGCTGATAGTAACTTAACTCAAAATCCTTTTGCCAACGACCCAATATTTCAGCATTTTCAAAAGTTGCAAAAGGATATGAACAAAATTTTTGAAGAGTTCAATAAAAATGCCTTTAAAGGTATATCCATTGACCCAAATTTTGAAAAAAATTTCTCTTTTAAGCCAGATACTGACCTAAAAGATAAGGGTGACAGTTATGAACTTAAGATGGATTTAGCAGGTATGGACGATAAGAGCATTAAGATTGATGTTCAAGGTAACTACCTAAGTGTTACAGCTAAAAGTGAAGAGAGCAAAGAGAAGAAAGAGGGTGGAAAGATTATCCATCAAGAGCGTCATGTAGGTATGGTACAGCGTGGTATGACTCTACCAAAAGATGCAGATGTTGAACACTACAAGAGTGATTATAAAAATGGTGTTTTAACCATTACTGTACCTAAAAAGAAGTAAAATACTTAAAAAATAACCATTGAAAAGGAGTGAGTGAATGGAACAGTTAAAAACTTATATGTTAATGATAGGATTGACCCTCCTTTTTATTTGGTTTGGTGGGTTGATTGCTGGTCAGACAGGTATGATTATTGCTTTTATTGCAGCTATGGGTATGAACTTCTATGCCTACTTCTACTCTCATGAGCAAGTTCTTAAACACTACCATGCTATTCCTGTGACTAGAGGTCAAGCCCCTGGACTCTATGAGATTGTTGAGCGATTGACCCGTAAGGCAAACTTACCGATGCCAGAGCTCTACATTATTCCTGATGAAGTACCAAATGCCTTTGCAACAGGTCGTGACTATGAACATGCTGTTGTAGCCGTAACAGAGGGGCTTTTGGATTTGTTAGATGAAGATGAAGTCGAGGCAGTTGTTGCTCATGAGTTAAGCCATATTAAGCACTACGATATGTTAGTAGGAACTATTGCCGCAACTCTTGCAGGGGCTATTGCAATGTTGGCAAATTTTGGAATGTTTTTTGGTGGAAGCAGTGATGATGATAGACCAAATCCTATAGTGATGATGGTTTTAATGTTTGTTATGCCATTGGCTGCGACAATTATTCAGATGACAGTTAGTAGAAATCGTGAGTTTATGGCAGATGAGGGTGCTGCAAGAATGACAGGACACCCAGAGTGGTTACAGAGTGCATTGCAAAAGCTTGACTACTATGCAAGAGGAATGGTTATGCCAGAGGCTGAACCTCAAACAGCTCATATGTTTATTATAAATCCATTTACTGGTAAAGATTTTTCAATGCAACAGCTCTTTAGTACCCACCCAACTACCGAGCAACGTATTGAACGGTTGGAAGCTTTAAAGAGATAAAGCTCTCCTCATATTTATTAATCTCTTCTAATATTTTTTTAATCAACCTTCATAAAGTAAATAGAGTATTCCAATCTAAGCACAAAACAAGTCAGAACCTAATACAATAATTTTATTAAATTAAAAGGTTTAAGGTGAAGTTAGCGTTTATTGGAGATATTGTTGGAAAACCTGGGCGAGATATGGTTAAGAAGTATCTCCCAAAACTTCGAGAAGAGTATGGTTTAGACTTGGTTATTGCTAATTATGAAAATGCCTCTCATGGTTTTGGTTTAACAAAAAAAAATTGTGAAGAGCTTTTAGGCTATGGTATAGATGTTATGACAGGTGGAAACCACTCTTGGGATAAAAAAGAGGTCTTTTTGCTCTATAAAGATTACCCTTTAATTCGTCCCATTAACTACCCACGAAAAAGCCCTGGTGAGGGTTTGATAAAGGTTGAAGTTTTAGGTTATAAAGTGGCTATTATAAATGTTATGGGTCACTACACTATGCCAATGGTTGACAACCCTTTTGTAATTATGGAAGAGACTATAAAAGAGCTTAGAGATGAGGGAATTAAACATATTATTGTAGATATTCATGCAGAAGCTACAAGTGAAAAGTTGGCTATGATGCAACTTTTACGTAAAGATGTCTCTGCTATCTTTGGAACACATACTCATGTAGGAACAGATGATTTAGCAATTATAGATGGGTGCTGTTATGTTACCGATGTTGGACTAACAGGGTGTCGTGATGGTGTGATTGGAATGGAAAAAGATATACCACTAAACCGTTTTTTAACAGGTCTTGGTGGGCATTATGATATTGCAAAAAAGTGTCAGACTATTTTTCAATTAGTGATTTTTAAGCTTAATGAAGAGGGAAGAGGGGTTAATGCTAAGAAGATTAAGATTTATGATAATGGGGATGTTGTTGCTTTAGGTAGTAGAATTGAGAGATATTAATTAGTATTTTGGGTCTCTTTTTCCTTAAAATTTACACCAAATTTCCATTAAAAGCTTATAAATTGTGTTTTTTGATGGAAAAATGAGTTAGCTAATAATAATTTTTTTGTAGTAGACTTTTAAAAAGCTAAAAGGGAAAAGCATGAAAACATTTAGAGAAGAGGTACGTAAATTTTATGAACCCTACTACAGAGATGGAGATGAAGCCCACCTTATTGACCATGCTGACGATGTTTGCGATTTGGCACTAAAGATTAACCAAGAGTGTGATGAGAAGTTAGTCATCTTAGCCTCCTATCTTCATGACCTCTTTAATGCTCAAAATCGCTCTATTCATAATGAATTGGCTTATGAGTATGTCTTAAAAGCAGAAGATAAGTTTTTAGAACAACTCAATAAAAAAGAGTTAAAAGAGGTTGCTTTTGCTGTGTTGCAACATCGTGCAAGTTTTAAAGGGGAGTTCTACTCTCCTCTTAGTGAAGTTATCTCCTCTGCCGATAGAGGATTGCCCGATTTAGAGAGAGTATTGAAGCGTAGTATGAAGTTTAACAAAGGGAATGCTCAAAGTGTCTATGAGCATATTAAAAGGAAGTATGGCAAAAGTGGTTATGCTAAATATCCTGATGTTTATCAAAAGCTCTTTAAAGAGGAGTTGGCAGAGTTTAGGCGTTTGGCAGATGAGCTAACGGTAGAGAGGATTTTGGAGATTTGTGAAGGAAAAAAATGAGAAAAACAATCCTAAAAACAAAAAGATTAAAACTAACAATAGCCCAAGAGAGCGACATAGAGCCTCTCTACAAAGGCTGTTTTTCAGATTGGGAAGTGATGAAGTTGCTACTTGGTAGAACATTTACACTTGAAGAGACTAGAGAGTATGTAAAAAAGCATTTCTCAAAAGGTCAGCTTTTAGATTTTACTGTGGTTTTAAATAGAGAGAACGATGAAGTTTTAGGCTATGGAGGTATGTTCTCTTTTCCTTATAATAGTCAAGAGAATGAGTATGAGTTTGGTTATATCTTAAAACAAGAGGCATGGGGGAAAGGGTATGCAACAGAACTTTCACTTGGGCAGATAAAAAAATTACAAGAGAGCTTTGAGGGTGTATCTATTGTTGCATCTGCACACCCTTTAAACTTGGCTTCAAAACGAGTACTTGAAAAGGTAGGAATGGAGCTTGTAGAGTCTTCTGTTGAGTTGCCAAATCGTGGGCTTAGAGATGTTTATAGATTGAAGTAGGAGAAAAAAATGCAAAATTTAAAAAGAACAATAGAACTAGTTAGCAAAAAATGTGACCTAGATATAACTAGAGAGGAGAAAGACCTCATAGACCCATACTGGTTACTAGATGCAATAGTCAAAGAAGCCCAAGAGGTAAAAGAGGAGATAAAACCAAACAATAGTCCCTATTTAGAAGATGAGTTGGGTGATATATTGTGGGGGTGGATACTTTTGGTAGAGAAGCTAAAACGACAAGGGTTTGTAGGAACACATGAGGATATTTTTAGAAGAATGCTAAAAAAATATCAAGAGAGAATTGAGCCATTGAATGGAACTATGAAAGATTATGAGATTTGGAAAGAGGTTAAAGAGAGACAGAAACAAAATTTAAAGGAGGAAAAAAGATGAATTAGAAACAATATAAACACGATGAAGAGATACCAAAAAAACAAAAAAGGAAAAAAATGAACAAAACATTCAAAACAATCAAAAAAAATGGCAAAACATTTAATCTTTTGGCACTCCCAAGTACCAATTTTTTCAAATTTGAAATTATCAATATGTATGGCTCAAATATAGAGAGAGTAATTGAGAAAAAGACAGGGAAAAATCTCTATGGTATCTCTCATTTTGTTGAACATTTAGCTTTTAAGTCAACCAAAGATTTTACAAGTGAAGAGTTAATGACTATTGGTAAAAATGATGGTGTATATAACGCCTCTACCAATCATGACAGAATCAACTATTGGTTTCAAACCACAATGGACAATATGGATTTGGCAATTAAATTTGTCTGCAACACCTCTCAAAATGACCTCTGCAAAGTAAATCAAAAAGAGTTCAATACAGAAAAGGATGTAGTGTACAATGAAGCAAAAAGAGCTATGGATAATCATCAAAATATGTTCTATAGAAACTCTAAAAGCAGATTACTTAACAACCATAAAGAAGATACAGTTATTGGTACGCCTCAAACGATAGATGGTTTTACTCTCGAAGATGCAATAGCTGTAAAAAATATATTTCTAAGCCATGACAAATATATCTACAATGTTACTTATGATAACGCATTGATAAGTGAAGATGAGATTATAGAGAAGATAGAGAAAGAGCTATCAAGATTTGAGGTGACATCTACTTCACTGTTTGATATTGACTATGAAGATTACAAAAGAGGGCTTAAATTTCCAAAAAATGTAGAACTCACAGTAGAGAGTGAACTAAAACAGGTAATGACTCGTTTAACTATAGATGCTATTGATAACAATTTAGTTACAGGTGCGACATTAAACTACTTAGCTAAATTAGCTCCAGAGAGTTCACTTACAGAGATGATAAGAGAGAAAAATGGGCTTACTTATGGATTGCGTTTCTATACAAATATCTTCTCATATAAACCCTATATCTCATTTGTTTGTGATGTTACAAAGGGCAATGAGACTAAATTGATGGAGTTGTTTAAAGAGTCCATAAATCTATCTGCTAACAATTTTGATATAGAAAAATATAACAAATACATAAAAACAGCAAAGCTAAAACGAACTATATCAAATCTAAATCTAACAGCTCACAATATTTGGTTTACCTATAGCTATAGAAATCCTAATGAACTTGATGAGCTAAGAGAGATTTTATCGCATAATATAGAAGATGGATATAACTATTTAGATAGCCATGTTAGAACTTATGAGAATATGAATGCATTGATTCAGAAGATTAGAAAAATGGTTAATGATGGTGCATTTGCTAAAGTTTCTACTCTTGCCTAATCGGCTGTGGTGATGGAAAATATGATAACAAAATATATAACACTGTTTTTAGCTTTAGGTTTGGGTCTCCTTTTTATCTTTCAAAATAACAAAGTTCCTAAAAAAGAGACTCCAAAAGTATCTATTGTTGAAGAGAACAAAACTATAGAAAAAGTTGAAGTATCAAAAAAAATTGTCACTCCACCAAAAGCTTCTAAGCCAATAGTTAAAGAGGAGCAAAAAGAAGAGACAAAAGTTTTAAAATGGTGTATAGATAAGAGTAGTAATAAATCTAAAATCAAGACTAATGATGATGGTGATATTGTTGAAATTATAGAAGATATAGGACTTAGTATAGCAAGTAGTAAAAAACTTTACGATTATGAAGGGGGCATATTAAAAAGCAAAACTTCAATTTTTCAATTTAATGGAGAAGTTTATGAACATATAATTAATATTATTTATGATGACTATGCTGATATAGCAGATGACAAAGAGACAAAAGAGGATATATTTTATTTAACAAGTTTTGGTTTTGGCGTAGCAATACCCGATAAGATGGATATTGAGTATCATGAAGAGTATGATGAAGAGGGAAAAAAGATTTTTGCTTATACAGGAAATCTTGATAAGATGCATAGAAGTGCTACCTATAGTTATGATGAAGAGGGTAATTTGTTGAGTAAAACTTTTATACATTATGGGGAAGCTCAGGGAAATACAACTACATTTTATAATAAAAATGGAAAGGTAATAAGTATCTATGGTGAAAGTGATGAAGAACGCCAAAATAGATGGAGCGATAAAGTAAAATCTAGCCTAGAAGAGAGAAAAAAGATGTATAAAAAATTAAGATATAAAGTCTTTAAAGAGGAGTTAATTCAAGCTTTTAAATACAATAAAAACGGGCAGATAATAGAAGAGTATAATGCATTTCAAGATACTCATATTAAATATATATACGATAAGTATGGTAATCTTATTAAAAAGATAGACGATAAGGGAAATGTGTTATTGGAGCAGAGTTTTAAAATTTGTGAAGAGTAAAGTTGATATTGAAGAAGAGAAAAAAGTGAAATTCAAAAAAGCAAAAACAAGCGAATTTACAGCCATAGCAGTTTTTATTATTTTTAACTGTATATCCTAAAAATCCACCTGCCATTGCTCTTTATGAGAAGCTTGGATTTACAGAGAGAAGATTTGAGAAGGATTTTTATGGAGATGAGGAAGATAGGTTTATTTTGACGCGTAGGGTGTTGTCACTGACAACACCGTCTAAATAAGTAACATATTAAAAAAGGGAAAAAATGCAAAAAACAATAAAAAAAGAGATATGTCAACGATGGAGAGAGATAGATAAGATTTCAAAAGAGTTATGTCATGATAATTGTAGATGGTATCATGGTTCATGGTGTCTTTTAAGATGTTTAGACTTAGTTACAGGTCCATTTTTATTTGAAAAATTTTATCAGCAGATTACTCATTTGAAACTCAATAAGATAGCTGTTGTTGGTACAGCTGGTATCTCTTCTATGCCTTATTTTATCTCTTTGTTACAACCAAAAGTAGAATTAGATATTATAGACATTTGTCTTACTCCTCTTAAAGCTTGTGAGATTTATGCCAAAGAGAATGGGCTAAAGTGGAATATGATTCAAAGAGATATGATGAAAGAGTTTGAGCCAAATAAAAAGTATGATTTAGTAGTAAATGATGCTTTTTTAACTCTTTTTTCAAATCTAAATAAAGCTGTTATGCTTCAAAATATCTATAAGTTGTTGAATACAGATGGCTACTATATTACAACTTTACGAAAAGGTTTTCATCAAGACGAAGTACAAAAAGCTTCAATAGATACACAAGATAGATTTGTTAAAAGAGCTGTTAGTCAAAGTAAAAAGATGTCTCTACAAGAGAGAGAGCTTATTCAAAAAAAAGCTGAAGTTTATACTCGTACTATGACTAATTATCCAATGCATACTATTGATAGTGTCAAAAAGTTATTTGAAAATAATGGATTTAAGATTATAACCATTAATGAAATAGAAGTATTTGGAAAGAATGAATACACTTTTTATTTTGAGGTTGTTGCACAAAAAATAGAAAAGGATTAAATAAATGAAAATCAAAAAAAGTGAATCTTCTAATATAAATATTTTTTATACCTTGTGGCAAGAAGCAATTGCCTATCATAAACAAAATAACTATCCTGTTTTTCCCATTTTTCCAAAAGAACAGATTCTTCTTGAAATAGATAAGGGGTTGCATTATAGTGTTTATGATAAAAGTGATGAATTAATTGGTTTTTTCTCTTTGGCTTTAGAAGACTTTGTTATTTGGGAAGAGCAAGAGCAGAATGATGCCATTTATATTCACAGGATGTGTTCTAAGCGAAAAATGAAAGAAAATAATTTGAGTAAAATGGTTTTAGCTTGGGGATATGAGTATGTTCTTAAAAATAAAAGAAGATATGTTCGAATGGATACATGGGGAGATAACAAAGAGTTAATTGCTCACTATATCTCTTCAGGATTTAAGATTAAACGGTATAGACAGCTTGGGCATATTCCCGAACTTGATTCTCATTATGATAATATTTTGCTTGTTATGTTTGAGAATGAGGTAAAAAAGTATAAAGATAAGCAATAAAAAGTCAATCATTTAAAAACTTAACAGCGATAAGTGTTAAAGTAGTACCAATAATTAGAGAAATGGTGATTGTCTCTTTAAAAAAATATGAAAAAAGCTCTTAGTCAATCTTATAACCGACTTAATACAAATGGTATTTTATATATCGACCTAATTTATGAAGATAAAATTAGAAAAAATGATATAGTTGAACATAAGATTGTATATGAAAACTATTCACAGAAATGATTGATTTATATTTTATCTTTTTTCCAAAAGATATATGCAAACATTGGAACATGCATAAGAACTACCATGCTACTTACTAATGATAAGTCATTTGAATAGACAATTGCAATACCAGCAGTTAATGCAGTATTTTTTACAGCTATAGAAAAAGCAAATGATTTTGACATAGAATTAGATAAAAATTTTCTACTTATTTTTAAGATGACAAAGAAGAATCCAAACTCTTGTATGATTGAAATAAGTAGTACTTCTAAAATATAGGATGATAAACTTAATATGCTATCTGCATTAACCGATATTATTGCCCATATAAATACAAAAAATACAACCGATATAGCTGTATGCTCTTTCGATAAAAGCACTTCATCTATATTTAGTCTGATTTTTTTTATGATGTATGCTATTAGAACAGGAATAAATATCAAATATAATATAGATTTAAAAATCTCTACAACAGATATATCTATATTTGATTGAAACAGAAAATATAATTCAAGTGGTATTATAAAGGGTGACAAAAATGTCAATAGAACTGATAATATAAAAGCAAACTCTACATCACCTTTCATAACTGCTACAAAATAAGGAGCTGACAAAATAGTTGGGGCTAATGCAGAGAGTACAACAGACATCTTCTGCATATCATTAAAGTTAAATAGATGAGCTATAATATACAATATCAGAGGTATTATAATAAATGAAATTAATGTCCCTATAACTAAATATTTAATTTTAAAAACACTTTGTTGAAGTTTATTGAAGTTAATTTTTAATGCTGTGTAAAACATCAATACAAACAATGATGGAATAACTAAAAAATTAAGTTTCATGCCAAGAGAGGGCAAAAATAAGCCTAAAGAAGCTGACAAAAGAATAGTTAAGCCAAAATATTTTTGTGCATTTTTTTCAAGTATATTCAAAATTTTTATATTAAATTCCTAGTAAATTTTAAGATAATCAGTAAATAGATTTTAGCCCAATTTCCTAAAAATTCCTCTTTTTCCTTAAATTTTACAGAAATTCTAACTATACCACCCAAACCACCCCTATCCAAGCGAATCAACTAAAAAAAGTTCCCAAAACCCTTAAAGTAATATAAAATACAAAAAAAGCTAATAGTAAAAAACAGCCCAAGTCTCC
>JALVXC010000184.1 GCA_027038275.1 Campylobacteraceae bacterium
ACTAAAAATTCTAACTCATATAAAAACCTTTGATGAGACAATAAAAATCTATAATCAAGCATTGAGTTTTTACATTATTGTTTGCGAAAAAGAGTATCTTAATCTTCAAGGCAAAAAATCAAAAGAGCAACTGAAATATATAGAATCAATAACCCATAAAACAGCTAAAAACAGAGATATAAAATATGACTTCGATAAAGATTTTTACAAATTTCCATCATATCTAAGAAGAGCCGTAATTATGGAAGCATTAGGAGTTATAGATAGCCACTTTTCACGACTAGAAAATTGGGAAGAGAAAAAAGAGAAAGCACTATCAAAAGGAAAAAGATTCCATGAAAAAGCACCAAAAATAAACTATCAACCAAACTCATTTCCCACTCTCTACAAAGATAATATGTGGAATAAAATAGAAGATGGAAAAGCAAAAATCAAAGTTTTTAAAAATAGTGATTGGGTATGGATAGATATAGAGTACTCAACCAAATCTCTAAAATCAGGACAAAAGTATAGATTTAAAAATTTTAAAGAGTTTAACCCAATGTTGGTTAAAAAAGGAAAAAAATATTTTCTTCATATTTCGTATGAAACAGATATTAAACTTAACTCAACTCCTCTAAAAAAACAAAAAGTTATAGGAGTTGATTTAGGTTTAACAAATAGTGCAGTTTGTAGTTGTATAGATATAGATGGAACTGTCTTGGATAGATTGTTTATCAATAAACCCAAAGAAAAAGACCAACTATCTCACAGAGTAAATAAGCTATCCAAAGCTAAACGAAAATCTGGAATATTTAATGAAAAACCAAACCATTGGAGAAGAATTAACAATCTACAAAAGTTTATAATCCAAGATACAGTAGATAAGATTGTAGAGTTTGCAATCAAAAATGAAGCAGATATTATTGTATTTGAGTATCTTGGAAAGATGAAACTACCAAAAAACAGCTTTGGAGCAAAAAGATTAAGAGCCAAGTTACAATTTTGGGCAAAACTAAAAATTCAACAAAAAGTTGGAGAGAAGGCACATAGTTTTGGGATTAGATATTCAAGAGTGATAGCAAGAGGAACTTCTATCTATGCTTATGATGGAAGTGGAGTTCTAAAGAGAAGTTATAAAAAAGATATTGCTACCTTTGTAAATGGAAAAATTTATCATAGTGATTTATCAGCCTCTTATAATATTGCTAGTCGATATTTTACAAGAGCTATTTTAAAACCCTTGTCTGAAAAGTCAAGGTTGCAAGTTGAGGCAAAAGTTCCTCATCTTGTAGACAGAACCAGTCATACTTTGTCTTCGTTAATTAAGTTAAGAGAGGTTGCTTAGTTTTGCTAGGCATTACTTCTTTTATCTCGTATTCATGACAAATGAAGCCTCTCCTATAATCTTTGATTTGGGAGAGTGAGGTTCACAATTGGTGACTACTGAAAAATCTTCAACAGAAGAAAACCTTATTTTTTATCTATATGAGAATTACGTTCTCTCCGAAGCTCTCTTTTTACAAGCCTTAACATCTATACAGAACATACCTTTACCTTTTTTAGCAGGTTTTAACTCTTCAAGTACATCATGCCCACACTTTTTACACTGTTTGGTTGGGTCAACTTGTGGAGCTTCGGCTACTGGGGCTTCTGGTCTCATGGCAGGGAAGAGAAGTACATCTCTAATGGTGTGTTGGTTGGTTAGCATCATAATAAGACGGTCAATTCCAATTCCCTCACCAGCTGTTGGAGTCATACCATAACCTAAAGCTTTTACAAAGTCTGTGTCCATGTGCATCGCTTCGTCGTCACCTGTTGCCTCTTTTGCATCGACTTGTGCTTTAAATCTTTCGTATTGGTCAAGAGGGTCATTAAGTTCTGAGAAACCATTTGCCAACTCTGCACCTGCAACAAAGAACTCAAAACGCTCCGTAATCTCTGGGTTTTCGTCACTTCTTCTTGCTAGAGGAGAGATGTCTACAGGGTAGTCGATGATAAATGTTGGATTAATAAGTTTTGCTTCAACATACTCATCAAAAAGTTCTGCTTGAATATAGCCTAGTGTCCAATTTTCATCGTACTTGTGGTTGTTCTCTTTTAAAAATGCTAAAGCTCTGTCTCTATCCTCAGCTATCTCTCTTGAAATACCACCAATCTCTACAATAGAGTCTATCCAAGTTATTCGTTTAAATGGAGTTTGAAAATTAATCTCATGCTCACCATATGTTAAGACTCTATCTAGTCCAAGAGTATCGAAGATATAGTCAAATAGCTCCTCTGTAGCCTTCATAAGCTCAATATAGGTTTTATATGCCCAATAGAACTCAATAACAGTAAACTCAGGGTTATGAGTAGCATCAACCCCCTCATTTCTAAAGTTTTTACCAATCTCAAATACAGCATCCATTCCACCAACAATTAACCTCTTTAGGTAGAGTTCAGGTGCAATTCTTAGGTAACGGTCAACTCCTAAGGCATTATGGTGGGTAATAAACGGTTTAGCATTTGCTCCACCAGGAATAGGGTGCATCATAGGGGTCTCTACCTCTAAAAAGCCCTTCTCTTCAAAGAAACGACGAATGGCAGAGACGATTTTTGAACGCATTTTAAAGCGTTTTGTAACCTCTGCGTCCATAATCATATCGAGGTAGCGTTGACGATATTTAATCTCTTGGTCTTGAATACCATGGAACTTTTCTGGAAGAGGAATAATTGCTTTGCTAACTAGATTAACCTTTAAAGAGTGAAGTGTCAACTCTCCTGTTCCTGTTACAAATGGATAGCCTGTTACCTCAATTATGTCGCCAACCTCAAAGAGTTTTTTAACAACATCATTGTAGTAGCCCTCTGGTAGGTCATCACGGTTAAAGTAGATTTGCACTAGTCCATCTTCATCTTCTATTTTAGCAAATGAGGCTTTTCCCATAATTCTCATAAACTTTAAACGACCTGTAAGAGTATAGCTTTTAGTTTTGTCTTGTTTCATACCATCTGTTTGTAGGTCATGAACATAAGCACATTCAGCTAAAAATTGTGCAGAGGGTGTTCCTTTTTTTACTTGGTTTGGGTAGGGGTTAATCCCTTTTTCTCTTAATGTTTCCGATTTTTTTATTCGCTCTTGAATATATTGATTATTAAATATCAAGAATCTCTCCTAGATTAGATTTTTTATTTGAATTTTTGGGGTTACTTTTTCTTTTGACAATCTTTACAAATACCAATAATTTTCATAACATGGTTTGTCATCATAAAGTCAAACTTTTTAGCAATGGCTTCTTGTTTCTTCTCAATAGTACTATCAAAAAACTCTTCAATTTTACCACACCTCAGACAGACTAAATGGTCATGATGCTCTTTCAGACCAAACTCATACTTTTTCCCTTGTGTTCCAAAGGAGATAGAGCTTACAATATTTGCATCTTCAAGAAGGGTTAGAGTACGGTATATGGTAGCAATTCCAAGTTTAACATCAGGGTGTTTCTCTTTAATAAGATTGTAGATGTCTTCTGGAGTAAAGTGACCACTATTGTCATAGATGATTTTAAGTATCAGCTCTCGTTGAGCTGTATACTTAAGGTTATTTTCTCTTAGGAGCTTTTTAAAATTTTCAAGAACATCATCGTAAGATATAGCTATGGTCATCTTCTCTCTTTAGTCAGTTAAGTTATATTCACTTGAGAGATTTTCATCTGTTGTTGAAATATTCTCATCTATTATAGTAGTACTATTTTTATCTGTTAAAGTAGTATTTTTTTCAATATTGGCTTCATCTACTTTATTGCTACTATTAGTAGGGTTAGTAGTTGTCTCTTCTTTTTCTTTAGTCTCGTGACTATTAAGTTTTACAGTAGAGTTGTTATCCTCTTTAACCTTTGTAGTATTTAAATCAATATTAAGAATGGTAGCACCTACTTCTGTCATAGGAACAAAAAGTTTAGTCTCTGTTTTAAGTTTTTTAGCCTCATTTTTGAAGAATTCAGATTGGTTAATACCAAAAATAATAAGTGCAAAGATAATAAAATAACGAGTTGCAGAGACAATGTACCCAAAAATTCTACTAATAGGAGAGATAGTATTGGAGCCAAATCTACTAATAATAGAGGAGATAACACTTACAATTAACCATACAGCTATAATAATTATAATAAATCCAACAATTTTTGCATAGCTATCTGCAATATTCGGGACAATATGTTGCTCGTTAATTAGATTAACAACAGTAGTATTGAAGTTTGCAGCAAGTGCGATTCCTCCCACGATAGATATAAAGCTTAAAAGCTCTTTTGAAAAACCATTTATAAGTCCCTTTATTGCCAAAAATAGTATAAGTACAGCGATAATAATATCAACAGTATGAAAACCCATAAATTCCATAATATACAAACCTTAATAATAATCCATAATTTTATACAGATTAATTTTTTGCAGATTATATCAAAAGTTATCTAAAATTGATATTTTTCTTTAGTTCATCTGGCTTATTTGAATACTGTAAAGCATGTTCTCTGGTAATAGTACGACTGTTTAGTAGTTTTAGTAGTACTTGTGTTTGAGTCTGCATTCCTGTTGCTCCTTGTCCCAGTTGCATCTGTGAGTAGATTTGATGAATTTTATCTTCTCTTATGAGGTTTGCAATAGCGTGGTTTGTAACCATTATCTCAGGTACAGCAACACGTCCTCCACCTATTTTAGGCAGAAGCATTTGAGAGATAACAGCAACAAGTGAGGTTGAAATCATGGTTCGTATCTGTGCTTGTTCATCTCCTCCAAACACATCAATAATACGGTTAATAGTCCCAGGTGCAGAGTTGGTATGCAAAGTTCCAAAGACCAAGTGACCTGTCTCTGCTGCTGTTAAGGCGGCTTCAATAGTCTCTTTGTCCCTCATCTCCCCAATCAAAATAACATCTGGGTCTTGTCGCATAGCATACTTTAGAGCAGAGGCAAAGCTTTTAGTGTCTCGTCCTGTTTCACGGTGAGAGAAGACCGATTTTTTGTTTTGGTGAATAAACTCAACAGGGTCTTCAACGGTAATAATATGTTTATGTTCTGTCTCATTAATCTCATTGAGTAGAGCAGAGAGGGTAGTTGACTTACCTGAACCTGTAGGACCTGTAACCAAGATAAGACCTTTTTCTCTTTTTATAAGTTCTTTGTAAACTGCTGGAGTGTTTAAGTCATCTAATGATGGAATCTCTGTGGGAATAATACGAAAAGCAGCAGCAATCTCTCCAAGAGTACGATAGTAGTTTGCTCTAAAACGTCCAATTCCTGGAAGCATAAGAGCAAAGTCAAGCTCCATATGCTCCTCAAAGGCTTTTTTCTGTTTCTCTGTAAGCAGAGAGTATGTCATCTCTTCAATATCTTCACCTGTTAGAACAGGAAGATTAACAGCTCTTAATGCACCATCAATACGTATTTGAGGTTCAGAACGTGCCACAAGGTGTAGGTCAGATGACCCATGAGCAACAACCGATTGTAGAAGTTTTTTTATATCTATAGCCATAATAAATCTTTCTTTAATTTTAATAAAACTATATAAAAATTATTCTTTACTTTTATTTAATATATTAAACTTATGCAACAAGAAAAAAATTATTGGTATAATATGCCAAATTATTCAGTAGTTGCCAATTTATAATGTCTCCACCATATAAAACCTAAAATAAGTAAAACTAAAGGTAACAAAACTTGTACCCAAGCTGAAATCTTAATGCTCTTATGTAATATATCACCATGCATCTCTTTATCTATCTCAACTCCTGCCATATTAGCAACATGATTCATAGCTGAAATTGCCAAATCTCCATCTGGAATGCTTTGATGGCACGATAAACAGACCCCTTGTCTATCAAGTTTAGCTCTCTGTTTAGCACTTAGAGGGTTTGCTAACTTCCAATGGTTATCAACCGTTTGAACTTGTGTTCCATTTTCATCTATCATTACAGAGTAATCATGTTTTAGATTAG
>JALVXC010000185.1 GCA_027038275.1 Campylobacteraceae bacterium
TAGTAGCAACTCTTTATTTCTATATTGGATACTTTTTAGTATAATTTGTATGATTCTTATTTGTATGTGCATACATTATAAGAATCATCTTTTTCTTTAAATCTTTCTTTTTTGTCTAAAGTGTAGTGGAGATAGTAAAATCAACAATTTCTTTTTCTGTATTTGAAGATACTCCCTTATAGGGTTTAGAATGACAGTTTCATAATTAAACTGATAAAAACTTAACACTATTTAAAAATATCTGATTATAACGGATTGTGTGGGCTACCCCTATAACCATTCCGAGAAGCAGAAATCAATAAATTATGAAGCCAATTATCATGATAACGAAATCCATTTAATAGTTCAGCAGGAGAGAGCTTTCCATTATATTTTTTGATAATATAAGGAGAAGAAGGAGCAAAGTTATGAATAAGGGCATAAGCTCTAATAAGCTTGTTTGCACTATGAATATTGCTATGAAAATATCGTGCCGAATAGATAAATCTATCCATACCGTCCATTAATCTATCAATCATATTGCTTGTTCTATAGGCTGATGTATGATTGTAATATCCTACAAAGAACTCCTTTTTATAATAGAGTTTTAAGAGTTTATCTTTTAATTTTCCATCAGGGATACCCTCTGCCCACTCCTTTAGACGACGCATTCTCTGAGAAAAAGAGCGAAGTGATGGAGCTTTATAGACATTCCATGCTTTGTTAAGAATCTCTTGAAAGAGAGGTTGAGTTTTTTTAGTTGCAACATTACGAATACCAAGTATTGCATGAAGAAAGCACTCTATGATAAGAATGGTTGAAAAGAGTTTTTTCCATACATTTTTAGTAGCAGACCAACCATCTGTATTAACTGTTTTAGGAGTATATTTTGAATCAATATCATTAGCCTCTTCTTTAAATACTCCATAAGCCTCTTTAAGCCCCTTCTCATCGGCTGTTTGGCTTATTTGAACACCAAGAAAACACTCATCTGAAACTGTTGTTGCAATATAGGCTTTTTCTCCCTTTATGCGTGTATGTTTCTCATCTGCAACAAGATTCTCTGGTAGCTTATCTTCTGACTTGACTGTTGTTCCTGCTACTGAAAACTCTCCCATGCTTACAACACTTCTATAACAGAACATAGGGTCTTTATCAAATACTTTTCCTAATGCCCAATATGGCACACCAAATTGACTTAAAAATAACATCTTCTCTAACTCTTCTGTCTCTCCTCGCATATATGGCATAATAAAACTTGGACAGATGGTATAGCATGTTGCTTTATTCTTTGGGTCTATTAGAATCCTTCTAAATTTCAGACCTGTTTTTGCTGATACTCTTGTGTAGCCATGTAGATGATAGCCTCTCTCCATCTCTTTGGGAAATAGCTCTGGATATTTGAGATAGTATTCATCTACATATCTCCTAAATTTGTTAGGCTCTTTTATTAACTTTTCATGCTCTTCTTTGCTTATTGGTAGGCGAATGACTTTTGATAATGGTGGTGTAATCGATTTTATGCTATTATTTTTTTGGGTGTCTTTATTCATAAGTATTATTAAATACTATAGATACCCATTTTTAGCTTATCCCACACAATCCGTTATAATCAGAAAAATATGAAAGAGTAGATAAAAGAGAAAAAAATTATTAAGTATGAGTGGGAAAAGAGTATATAACTTTTTCCCTAAAAAACCTTAGTATTTTGAAACTCAGCAATCTCAGTTTCAACCATCTCATCAATAAGTCTAACAAAAATATCATTGATGAGATTAGGTGAGAGGTCAAGGTCTATAGCTTTACTTCTTGCTCTTGAAACAACATCGTTAATACGTTCTTGGGATTTAATCTCTTCAATACTATTTTTAAACTTAGCAATCTGCTTAATGTAGTTATTTCGTAGAGCAATCATTTCTACAATCTTCTCATCTACTTTATCAATTTGAGTTCTAGCCTCTTCAAGAGTATTGCATTTTACCATTTCCATAACTTGTCCTTTAAGATGTTTTTTCATCAATATAATCTTGTACAAACTTTTTAATGTCACTATAGACAAAAGAGTCTTTGTACTCCTTTATTTTACCACCAGAAGCATTAGGGTGACCCCCACCATTGCCAATTTCTTCTGCCATTTTTGCAACATCTAGTTTATTGTTTGAACGTAATGAAAAATTTCCTCTAAAGTTTACATCCATATAGAAGTCATAGTCTGGATTTTCAACTAAAAAGGTATTTCCCAAAATAGAAGTATTACCCAAAGAGTAACCCAAAAGACCCTTGTAGCCACGGTAGTCAATAGTGAGACGCTGTCTGTTTTGGCTTAGAAGCTGAGACATATAGATAGCTACTAGATTATCTTTTGTGTTGTCCTCTTTTTGTTTAAAAAAGGCTTTTTTAATTTGGTGCAGATTGTTATCTAGGACAATATGTGCATTCTCTTTACCAAGATGCTCTTTCATTGCATCAATAAGTGAAAGCTTTAAAGCTCTATCTTCATTGGGAAATAGGGTACGATTTATCTCTCTTGTACCTGAAATCATACCTAAACCAACTTTTCCAAACTCAAATAGCTCATCATCACTTAGCCAAATATCAATAGCATTAATGGCTTTGACTACTTGGGCATACTCTCCATCTTTATCAAAATCGTAATGTTTCTTTAACCACTCATAGGTCATAAGTGTAGCAGAACTTGATGTATCAAGCATATACCAAATATATTTTTGGGCTGTATTTTCACCTGAAGCGTGATGGTCAAGTAGTTGGATTTTTGCTCCAACCTTCATAGCTTCTGTTTCTAGCCAATTTGCCTCTTTGGTTGTAAGGTTTAAATCGGTAATTAAAATAGTATGCTCTCTATTTTTACCTAAAAACTTTTCACGTTTAATCTCTGATATAATCTCTTCAAGTCGTGCTTTTACTTCTGGTCCATAGTTTGCATTATAAGAGTTGAGTTTGTATTTGTGTTGTTCTTTAAAACACTTTTTGGCTAAGTATTGACAGCCGTAGCCATCAAGGTCAATGTGGGAAAGGTGATAAATATTCATTTAATTAAAAATATCCTCTAAAGTAAGTTTCTGTAGAAATGTATCTACTTTACTTTGAAAAGTAACTAAAAATGGCGAAATTGTACAGCTTCCTATGATTCCATTGGGGCAGGTAGCACTATATTGACTACAGTCAAAAACAGCAGGGGTCTTTCCCTCCGCAGCAATAACAATAGAAGCAATAGAGATTTCAGAACTCTTTTTTACAAGCACAAAACCACCATGAGCCCCTTTTTTTGACTCTAAGATACCCTCTTTAGCAAGTCCTTGGAGAATTTTGGCTAAAAAGCTTTTTGGAATAGAGAGTTCATTAGAGAGCTGTTCAGCTCCTTTAGGCTTTTCTGAGTTTCTAATAATATCAAGAGCAAGTAGGGCATATTCACTAGCACGGGTAAGTAACATTTTTTTCCTTATAATATATTCAATCTAATTAAGACTATTTTACTCTAATTTATATTAAGTTTAGGTTTAAAAATGTTTATAACAATTTATCTCACTTTAAAACTATGGTGCTAAAATGTCACTTCATTTTAAAAATGAAAAATAAAATTACCAATCAGGAGGTCATTATGGCTTTAGATGCGGCGAAAAAGCAAGAGATTATTGCCAAGTATGCAAGAGGTGAGAACGATACAGGTTCTACAGAGATTCAAGTTGCGTTAATTACAGAGAGAATCAAGTACTTAACAGAACATCTTAAAACAAATAAAAAAGACCACTCTTCAAGATTAGGTCTTCTTAAACTTGTTGGTCAAAGAAGAAGATTAATGAGATATTTAAGAAAAGTTGACCATGCAAGATGGGCTTCTATTAAAGCAGACTTAGGCATTAGAAACTAATCTTTTTTCCTCTTTTAACGATACAAGATTTTTTCTTGTATCGCTCCCTATATATTTTTCCATAAGTACCTGACCATAATAAATTCTTAAGCTATTATATGTTGTTGTATACTATTTTTATCTCTAAAAAATAAAGTTTAGTCATATATACTAAACTTTTTTTACAAAAAAATATAAACTAAACCTTGACAAGATAGACTCAATGCTGTATAATTCATGCAAATCTTCATAAATATATATGTTATTTGGAGATTCTAAAATAAAATAAGGAGTAGTATCTATTATGAGTAAAGAGAATGAGAATGAAAATTCTACAGTAGAGACTGAACCCAAAGTAGAAACTCCAGAAACTGAAGAGGTAGCAGAGAGTAGTGAAAAGGAAGAAGAGAATACTACCGATGAGCTAACACAGTTAAAAGAGTTGGTTGCCGAATGGGAAGATAAATATTTAAGAACTCATGCAGATTTTGAAAATGCTAAAAAGCGTTTAGCCAAAGATAAAGCTACAGCAGTATCGTATGCCAATGAAAGCTTTGC
This sequence comes from Campylobacteraceae bacterium, assembly GCA_027038275.1. Lineage (GTDB taxonomy): Bacteria > Campylobacterota > Campylobacteria > Campylobacterales > Sulfurovaceae > UBA1140. The sequence continues at coordinate 4,406 of JALVXC010000185.1, forward strand.
TAATGATATGTTGTCGGTTGTAGACTCTTTTGAGAGTGCTTTAGCAACTATTGAAGCAGTAGAGAGTGAAGAGAGTTCTGAGGTATTAGATAAGATTAAAGAGGGGTTAGATTTAACCTATGCACAACTCACTAAAGTTTTAGAAAAAAATGGAATTAAAGCAGTAGAGTGTGAGGGTGAGTTTAATCCAGATGTTCATCAAGCCATTATGCAAGTAGATAGCGATGAGAAAAACTCAGGAGATATAGTACAAGTTTTACAAAAAGGTTATACTATAAAAGATAGACTTTTACGTCCTGCAATGGTTTCAACAGCAAAATAATCAATAAAATTTTAGAAATGCACCTAAAGTAGCATTTCTAATTTTGAAAAAAAACTATAATAACACAGATATAAAAAATAGACGACAAAAGGAACAAATATGAGTAAAGTATTAGGAATTGACTTAGGAACAACAAACTCAGCAATGAGTGTTTATGAAAATGGTGAGGCTAAAATTATTGCAAACAAAGAGGGGAAAAATACAACACCTTCAATTGTAGCATTTACAGACAAAGGTGAAATTTTAGTTGGTGAATCAGCAAAGAGACAAGCAGTAACAAACCCAGAGAAGACAATCTACTCTATTAAAAGAATTATGGGGTTAATGTGTGAAGAGGAACATGCTAAAGAGGCAAAAGAGAGACTTCCATACCATATTATAGATAGAAATGGTGCATGTGCTATTGAGGTTTCAGGAAAAACATATACACCACAAGAGATTTCATCTAAAATTCTTATGAAACTAAAAGAGGATGCAGAGGCTTACCTTGGTGAAACGGTAACTGACGCTGTTATTACAGTACCTGCTTACTTTAACGACTCTCAAAGAAAGGCAACTAAAGAGGCAGGAACAATTGCGGGTCTTAATGTTTTAAGAATTATTAACGAGCCAACATCTGCTGCACTTGCTTATGGTCTTGATAAAAAAGAGTCTGAGCAAATCGTAGTTTATGACCTTGGTGGTGGTACATTTGACGTTACAGTACTAGAGACTGGTGACAATGTTGTTGAAGTTATGGCAACAGGTGGAGATGCGTTCCTTGGTGGTGATGACTTTGACAACAGAATTATAGACTATGTAGCTAGTGAGTTTAAAAATGAGACAGGTATAGACATAAAAGCTGATGTTATGGCACTTCAAAGAGTTAAAGATGCAGCTGAAAATGCTAAAAAAGAGCTCTCATCTTCAACAGAGACAGAGATTAACTTGCCATTTATTACAGCTGATGCAAGTGGACCAAAACACCTTGTTCAAAAGATTACAAGAGCGAAGTTTGAGTCTTTAATTGAAGATTTAGTAGCCTCTACTATTGATACTATTAAGAAAGTTCTTCGTGATGCAGATGTTACTAAATCTGATATTAATGAAGTAGTAATGGTTGGTGGTTCAACCAGAGTTCCATTGGTTCAAGAAGAGGTTCAAAAATTCTTTGGAAAAGAGCTTAATAAATCTGTTAACCCAGATGAGGTTGTTGCACTTGGTGCTGCGATTCAAGGTGGGGTTTTAAAAGGTGATGTTAAAGATGTATTGTTACTAGATGTTACACCACTTTCTCTTGGAATTGAAACTTTAGGTGGGGTTACTACTAAAGTAATTGAAAAAGGTACAACTATTCCAGCTAAGAAGTCACAAGTTTTCTCAACAGCAGAAGACAACCAACCTGCTGTAAGTATTCATGTACTTCAAGGTGAGAGAGAGTTTGCAAAAGATAACAAATCTTTAGGTATGTTTGAGCTTAGAGATATTCCAGCTGCTCCAAGAGGTGTACCACAAATTGAGGTAACATTTGACATTGATGCCAATGGTATCTTGACAGTTTCAGCACAAGACAAAGGAACAGGTAAATCTCAAGAGATTAAGATTACAGGTTCATCTGGACTTTCTGATGAAGAGATTCAAAAAATGGTTCAAGATGCAGAGATGAATAAAGCAGAAGATGAGAAGAGAAAAGCACTTGTTGAAGCAAGAAACCAAGCAGATGCTTTAGTTCACCAAACTAAGAAATCATTAAATGATTTAGGTGATAACTTTGATGCTACAGAAAAAGCATCTATTGAAGCAGCGATTGCAGATGTAGAAAAACTATTAAAAGATGACTCTGCAACAAAAGAGCAGATTGAAGAGAAAGTTAAAGTGTTAACTGAAAAATCTCATAAACTTGCAGAGGCTGTTTACGCTAAAGAGCAAGGTGGAGCAACTAAAGAGCAAGGTGCTAAAAAAGTAGATGATGATGACATCATTGATGCAGAAGTAGAGTAATCTACTTCTAATATTCTCCTATGCACCAAGTTAGTTTAGAGGAGTTTAAAAAGTCTGTTGAGACTTTAGAACTACTCTCTCTTACGACTCAAGAAGATGTTCGCAAGAAGTATCTGAAACTATCTCGCAAATACCACCCCGATATGGAGGGTGGTTCTACCCAAAAATTCCAAGAGATTAGAGAAGCTTATGAGATTTTAGTAGCCTATATGGAAAATTTTCGTTTTGTCTTTTCTGAAGAGGAGTTTAAACAGCAAAATCCTATATTGGTTAATGTTGTAGATAGAGAAACATTAAGTAGTTTGAAATGATGGAGTTTTTAGAGGTTTGATTTGTATGATATGTAGGGGCGACCTCCGTGTCTGCCCTTGGGTTAAAAAGTCGTTAAAAGCTGCAATACATTTGCTACCCCAAGCCCCATAAAAGTTCCAATAATATACCCCATCATAGCCATAAGCACCCCAACAGGAATAAGAGCCTTATGGTAAGCACCTGCTAAAATAGGAGCAGATGCTACCCCTCCAATATTAGCTAATGAAGCTACCCCCAAAGAGAACAAATCAAGTCTAAATAGTTTAGCAAAAAGTACCATAATAGAAGCATGAATAACAATAATAACAAACCCAGCAACAATATATAGTGGGGCTTGAGTAAGTTCTGAAAAGTTGGCACGAGAGGCTATAAGTGCTACAATAAGATAGAGCATTATATTTGCAAGAGGTTCGGCAGAAGAGATTCTGTTTAATGGGGTTACTCCTGCTACAATTCCTGCTAATGTGGCAAAGATAACAATCCAAGTTGTTTCAGTTAAAAAAGAGGTTGTTGGTAGAAGTGGGGCTAGTTGTTGAGCAATAACAGAGACCATAAGAGATAGACCTAACATCATAAATAGAGATGGAAAATCAATAGCTCTCTTTTGCTCTGTTGTATCTAGGGTTGAACCAAGCTTTGTAAGTAGCTCTCCATCTGCTTTTGTCCACCTGTTAAACTTTTTAGCAAAAGGGACAAGAGCTAAAAGTATCATGACCCATATAGCATAGTCTATGGAGTCAATAAGTAACACATAGCCCATTTTTGAATCAGGTAGATTTAGAGCCGACTGAATGGCTACCATATTGCCTGTTCCTCCCATCCAAGAGCCACTTAACGCTCCAAAAGCTCTCCATGCACTTGTTTCAAATAGTGGGTGCATAAATGCAAACATAACTATAAATCCTAAAGAGATAGAGAACGATGCCAAAAAGAAGGTAAGCAGAATCTTTTTACCTAGTTTTAGTATGGCTCTTATGTCACTTTGAAGTAGCATCAAAAATATCATTGCGGGTAGTAGGTTCGACTTAAAGCCTTTGTAGACACTGTTTATCTCTAGGGTTTTGCTCCAAACACCTAAGCTAGAGAGGCTCATAACCATAAAGTATAAAATAACAATAGCAGGTAGATACTCAAAGAGTTTAGCTTTTGTCTTTGCCTCTATATAGACAAGCATAGAGGCTATAAAGAGTAGAAGTGTTAAGTATGGGAAAGCGTTGGTTATCATACCTCTCTCCTAACTAAATAGGCGACTAAAAAAAGAGCCTTTTCCTGCTAGTTTATCAATTATGCTAAAGTAGTAGCTCTCATCTCTTAGACCTATGTCAGGATATTTGAGCTTCTCATCAGGCATAACTACTATGGTAAAAGGTATAGATTTTATCTTAAATGCGTTGGTAAGTTTTGGGTTTTCATTTATATTGCATTTAACAACTTTTACGCCATTCTCTTCGCCATATTTTTCCAACTTTTCATCTATAAGTTTTTTAAGAGTTTGGCAGGGTGCACAGCTTGGTGAGTAGAAGTCTATAAAGACAGGTTTGTCACTATTTTTAATGATTGTTGTGTAGTTTTTATCTGTTAATTCCATGTAGGAAGTTTAGCGAAAAAAGTGTTAAAAAATCTTGTAACCAAACCACACAAAAAATTAACTCATTTAGAGAAATGTGCATTATAAAGTAACATTATAACTACTATTAGTATAGAATAGTCTATCAAATTATTCTAAGAGGAGACATAGATGTCATTATTAGCCCAATACAAAGCACACACAGCAGAACGTGCAAAACTTGGTGTTCCACCACTACCACTTACAGCTGAACAGGTTGCAGAGTTAGTAGAGTTATTGAAAGCAAGTCCTATTGAAGATGCAGATTATGCAATGGAGCTTTTTACGCAACATGTACCAGCAGGTGTCGATGATGCAGCTTATGTAAAAGCAGCATTTTTAAATGACATTGTTCAGGGAAATGTCTCTTGCGAAACAATAGATGCTATTAAAGCAATAGAGATTTTAGGAACTATGCTTGGTGGATTTAATGTTGCACCATTGGTTGAAGCACTTAAGTCAGATAATGCTGAGATAGCTCAAGCAGCAGCTAATGAACTTAAAAATACACTCCTTGTTTATGACTCATTTAATGATGTTAAGACTCTTATGGACGAAGGAAATGCCTTAGCTAAAGAGGTTATAGAGTCTTGGGCAGATGCTGAGTGGTTTAAAAACAAAGAGCCTCTAGCCGAAGAGATAAAACTAACAGTTTACAAAGTTCCAGGTGAGACAAATACAGATGACCTATCTCCAGCTTCAGAGGCATTTACAAGAGCAGATATTCCACTTCATGCTAACTCTTTCTTGGTTAACAGAATGGAAAAACCACTTGAGACAATGGCAGAGCTTAAAGAGAAAAATGGTCTTCCTTTGGCTTATGTTGGTGATGTTGTGGGAACAGGGTCTTCAAGAAAGTCAGGAATTAACTCTGTTCAGTGGCATATAGGTAGAGATATTCCATTTATTCCAGGTAAGAGAACAGGTGGGGTTGTTATTGGTGATATTATTGCTCCTATCTTCTTTAATACAGCAGAAGATAGTGGATGTTTACCTATTCAAGCTCCTGTATCTAAACTTGAAACTGGTGATGTGATTACAGTTAAACCATATGAAGGTGTAATTGAAAAAGATGGTGAAGTTGTAAGTGAGTTTAACCTTGAGCCAAATACACTTCCAGATGAGATGAGAGCAGGTGGACGTATTCCACTTATTATTGGAAAGGGTCTTACAGCAAAAGCTAGAGAGGCTCTAGGACTTGGTGCTAGTGATGTGTTTATGACTCCTGCACAGCCAGAAGATGATGGAAAAGGGTATACTCTTGCTCAAAAAATGGTAGGAAAAGCTTGTGGAATGGAGGGTGTTAAACCAGGTGTATACTGTGAGCCAGTTTGTACAACTGTAGGTTCTCAAGACACAACAGGTGCTATGACTAGAGATGAGGTAAAAGAGTTAGCTGCACTTAACTTTGGTGCTGATTTTGTACTCCAATCATTCTGTCACACAGCAGCTTACCCAAAACCTGCCGATATTAAACTTCAACATACACTTCCTAAGTTCTGGACAGAGAGAAAAGGTTTTGTACTAAGACCAGGTGATGGAGTTATTCACTCTTGGTTAAACAGAATGTGTCTTCCAGATACAGTAGGAACAGGTGGAGATAGCCATACCCGTTTCCCTATTGGTATTTCATTCCCTGCTGGTTCTGGTCTTGTTGCCTTTGCAGCTGTTACAGGTATGATGCCTCTTACTATGCCAGAGTCTGTACTTGTTAGATTTAAAGGTGAGATGCAACCAGGTATTGTACTTCGTGACCTTGTAAATGCCATTCCTTATCAAGCAATCAAAGATGGTCTTTTAACTGTTGAGAAAAAAGGTAAGAAAAATATCTTTGCTGGTCGTATACTAGAGATTGAAGGATTAGAAGACCTTAAGTGTGAACAAGCATTTGAGTTAAGTGATGCTTCAGCAGAAAGAAGTGCTGCTGCTTGTACTGTTAAGCTCAACAAAGAGCCTATTATTGAGTACCTAAAATCAAATATTGTTCTTATTGAAGAGCTAATAGCACAAGGTTATCAAGACAAAGCAACACTTCAAAGACGTGCAGACAAAATGAAAGCATGGATTGAAAACCCAGAGCTTCTTGAAGCTGATAAAGATGCTCAATATGCTGCTGTTATTGAGATTGACCTCAATGAGATTAAAGAACCTATCTTAGCTTGTCCAAATGACCCAGATGATGTTAAAACATTAACTGAGATTCATGAAGCAGGTCTTAAAACAGAGATAGATGAGGTATTTGTTGGTTCTTGTATGACAAACATTGGTCTCTTTAGAGCATTGGGTGAAGTACTTAGAGGTGAAGGTAAAGTTCCTACTAAACTATGGGTATGTCCTCCAACTAAAATGGACGAAAAGACTCTTCAAGAAGAGGGTTACTACTCTGTATTTGGAATGGCAGGGGCTAGAACAGAGATTCCAGGTTGTTCACTCTGTATGGGTAATCAAGCCTCTGTTGATGAGGGTGCTTATGTATTTAGTACAAGTACAAGAAACTTCGACAACAGACTTGGAAAAGACTCTCAAGTCTATCTTGGTTCTGCTGAACTTGCAGCTGTTGTTGCTCTTAAAGGTAGAATCCCAACTGCACAAGAGTATATGGAGATTGTTCCAAATAAAATTAAGCCTGAGATAACAGATGATGTTTACAGATACTTAAACTTCAATAAAGTTTCTAAAGAGGAGCTTGAAGCTATGGTTGGGTAGTCTTTTGACTGCTTAACTTTTTTTGGGAGGTTTTGTTTTCCTCCCTTATTTCTTATTTAAGACGATAACTAATGCTTGATGTTAAAGCTGTATTCCAACCTTTTGTCTCTTTCAAACCTAAATTTGTTCCATCAACATTACTTAAAGTTAGTGTGGTATCAAATGTCAATTGGTTTGCAAGATAATATCTAAATGTTGTCCCTAATGCATTTGCTGTTACATCATCACCTGAATTATTTGCTTTTAAATATTGAAGATCCCAAGTGTTAATCCAATCAATTTTATCAGAGAGTTCATATGTATAGCTTACATCATTTTTTATTTTATAGTCAAAAGCAGAAGAGTTATCTAGCACTTTTCCTGTAGCAAGAGTCTCTCTAAACTGTGATGTATAGCCAATAGGTAAAGCGTAGTCAAACTCTGCATTTACTGTTGTATCTCCACTGTCTCCATTGTAATCAGAAAGAACTTGACCTACACCTGCTTGAACAGTCCAACCATGTAGCCTAGACAATACACCTCTTGCATCATTTGTAGATAAAACTTCATTAAGTCTAACAACACCTGTAGCAGAGAGAGAATCATTTACAAGTGCATTATTCTCTTTTAATACCTTTTCCATATCGGAATACCAATATTGTCTATATTCATTAGAACCATATTTACTTACATATTCGTCCTCTAAACCTATTACTTTTGCTAACTCCATTAAAGCTTTATCTGAAATAGCTGGTCTAACAATTTTATACTCTTTTAAGTCTTCAGCAATTCTCATTGCACTTGCAAGTGGAGTAGCAATATACATACGACCATAACCAACACCTGCACCAACTTCTACATATGGGTCAGAAGCACTTGAAGTTGTTGATAGCTTTTGATATCCAAGTTTAGTATCACCATAAAAATAGTAGGTATCATCATCGTGAATATATCTATTTCCTTTAATATAAGCTGTAGCTGAGTATTGACTCTCTCTACTAGCATTGTCTTCAGAACCTCTAACCGTAGAACCTTGACCATGAATATAGTAATTTAATGTATATGGTGCTGTTGTATATACACTCTCTAAATCAGCTTTTACAACAGCGTTATAACTAGTTTGGTCTTTATCTGAGTCATCATTTATATTTAAACTTCCATTTAAGTACGCATCAGAGTAAGTTCCTTCAATAACTTTATAGTCAGTAAGTTCAATAGCAGAAGCAGAATTTGATAAAAAAAGTATACTAATAGTTGCTATAGATAATTTTATTTTATTCATTTTAGTTTCCTAATATATTTAATTTTATGAAATTATAACACACTAAGCTTTTAAAACTATTCATAATTTTAATTAAGCTACCTTTTTACTGTAAAGATTTTTATAATATTAAATCACGTTAAATCATGTTTTTTTATAGTACTTATGATAAAATACACAAATAATAGAAGTAAAAAAGGAGTGTAAAGTGAGTTTTATTTTAGAAGTAGCAGATAGATGGTCGCATAAAATTTTAGAAGTTTTACATCGTTTTCCTCTTGCCTCACTCTCCTCTTTTATTGTTACTTTTTTATTAATTATTATAAGTGAAGGAAACCGTTTTAGTCAAAGCTTATTTATGTTGGTTAGCTATAAGTTAGCATTTGTAACATCTTTAGGTATTTTTCTCTTTCCTGCACTACATCTCTTAACAAAGAGAGTTTTGTTTAAATTGGTTGGAGTAGGGTTATTGGCTCTATACTACTATCTATTACCTCTTAATATTTTAGAACCAACTATAGTTGTACGACATATACTTTTTATTTTTGCACTTATATTTATGTTTTTTTGGTCTCCTTTTATGGATGTCTCTATCTCAAATAAAAATATTTGGGAGTGGATGCAAAATATTTTACTTATTTTATTGGCTATGATACTGTTAAGCTTAGCTTTTTATGCAATTTTCTTTACAACAATGTATGCACTCAACCATCTATTTGACATCTCATTGGCTACAGTTCGTTATGTTCAAGTTGCCATAGCTATTGTTGGACTCTTTTCTGTTAACTACTTTTTAGCTCATCTTCCTAAGTATATTATGTTGGTTCAGACAAATCGTTATGAGAACATAGGTATTGTATTTACCAAATATATCTTGACACCTATTTTTTTAATATATTTTCTTATACTTTTTGCTTATATTGCAAAAATTATTATTGAAAAGATATGGATAAGTACCAATATAGATGCTCTAGCTTTAGGCTATACTGCTATAGCCATAGCTACCTATATGTATTGGACTCCATTATGGAATGAACCAAATAGAAAATTTAGAGCTTTTCTTTGGGGAACACTTTTTCTTTTGAGTCTCTTTTTAGCTAATCAAATTTGGTTTCAAGTTCGAGATTTAGAAGCAGAGCTATATACTCTAATGTCTCTTTTTACCTTATGGTTATTTCTTATCTCTAGTTATTTCCTCTTTTTTGAAAAAGCAAGTTATAAGTGGTTGCTTTTTTCTATATCTCTATTTATTGTTCTGTCTCAGTCTGAACATCTTATTAATCTTTCAGTTAAACTATTTGAAGATGTATCTAAGATGGTGTAGGGGGGGCGACCTCCGTCTCTGCCCCTCTGCTCTCTAAGTCCAATTTGAGTATAATGCCAAAATTTTTATAACTACTACAATAAGGGTACTTCTACATGCCAAAACGCACTGACATAAAAACCATTTTACTTATCGGCTCAGGTCCAATTGTTATTGGACAGGCTTGTGAATTTGACTATTCTGGAACACAAGCATCAAAGACACTTAAAGAGCTTGGTTATAGGGTTGTGCTTATTAACTCTAACCCTGCAACTATTATGACCGACCCTGAGTTTGCAGATAGAACCTATGTTGAGCCTATTACAGCAGAGGTTATCTCTAAAATTATTAAAAAAGAGAAAGTGGATGCTATATTGCCTACTATGGGTGGACAGACTGCACTCAATGTTGCAATGGAGATGCATGAGGCTAGAATGCTTGAAGGCATTCAGATTTTAGGGGCAAAACCAGAAGCGATTAAAAAGGGTGAAGATCGTCAAGAGTTTAAAGAGGCGATGATTAAGATAGGTATGGATTTACCTATTTCAGAGTATGCTTACAATATGGAAGAGGCTCTCAATATTGCTAAAAGAATAGGTTTTCCACTTATTATTAGAGCCTCATTTACCATGGCAGGTGGTGGCTCTGGTGTGGCTTATAATATAGATGAATACAAAAAGATAGTCCAAGGTGGGCTAGATGCCTCTCCTATCTCTGAAATTTTAATCGAAGAGTCACTTTTAGGGTGGAAAGAGTATGAGATGGAGGTGATTCGTGACCGTAAGGACAACTGTATTATTGTCTGTTCTATTGAAAACTTTGACCCAATGGGGGTACATACAGGTGACTCTATTACCGTAGCTCCTGCACTTACTCTAACAGATAAAGAGTATCAACGAATGAGAGATGCCTCTTTTAAAATCTTGCGTGAAGTGGGAGTTGACACAGGTGGTTCAAATGTTCAGTTCTCTGTTAACCCTAAAGATGGTCGAATGATTGTTATTGAGATGAACCCAAGAGTAAGTAGAAGTTCAGCACTTGCTTCAAAAGCTACTGGGTATCCTATTGCTAAAGTGGCTACTATGTTGGCTGTTGGATTTACGCTTGATGAGATTACAAATGACATTACAGGAACAGCAGCATCGTTTGAGCCTGTAATTGACTATGTGGTTACAAAAGTTCCAAGATTTACCTTTGAGAAGTTTCCTCAAGCAGACTCAACTTTGGGTACAGCTATGAAATCAGTTGGTGAGGCGATGAGTATTGGACGTACCTTTAAGGAGTCAATGCAAAAGGCATTAGTTTCGCTAGAGACTGGACTTATAGGCTTTAACCATATTGAGTGTGATGAAGATAAACTTATTCGTGAAATTCGTCGTCCAAATGCCGACAGAGTACTCTATGTATTTGAAGCACTTAGACGTGGAAAAACTACAGAAGAGATTTTTGAGTGGTGTGCAATAGACCCTTGGTTCTTGTATCAACTTGAAGAGTTGGCTCATGCTGAAAAGTCTATGGACGTAGCACTTCTTAAAGATGAGACTCGTATGAGAGCCATTAAAGCAGATGGTTTCTCTGATGCTATGATTGCTTGGGCAATTAACAAAAATGAGGGACAGAACTTTACAGAGAATGACATCTATAATGCTCGTGAGAAGTTAGGTATTGGCTTAGAATACAATGAAGTAGATACCTGTTCAGCAGAGTTTGAAGCACTAACACCTTACCTCTATTCAACTACAAACATTACAAAACTTCCAAAACAAGAAGAGAATAGTTCAGATGAGAAAAAGGTACTGGTTATTGGTGGAGGACCAAATAGAATTGGTCAAGGTATAGAGTTTGACTACTGTTGTGTTCATGCCTCTTTTGCTCTTGCAGATATGGGGGTGAAGTCTATTATGTATAACTGTAACCCTGAAACGGTCTCTACAGACTATGACACATCTGATGTTTTATACTTTGAGCCAATAGACTTTGAGCATGTAAGAAATGTTATAGAGGTAGAAAAACCTGATGGGGTGATTGTCCACTTTGGAGGGCAGACACCACTAAAACTAGCCAAACAGTTAACAGCTATAGGGGCAAATATCTCTGGAACAACAGCTAAAGTGATTGACCTTGCAGAAGATAGAGAGCTATTTTCTGATTTTATTAAAAAGTTAGGATTAAAACAACCAAATAACGACACAGTCTTCTCAAAAGAGGAGGCATTAGTAGTAGCTAATCGTATTGGTTACCCTGTATTGGTTCGCCCATCGTTTGTACTTGGTGGTCGAGGAATGAAGACTGTCTACTCAGATGCAGAGATTAAAGAGTATATGGATGAGGCTGTTTTAGTCTCAAATGATGCACCAGTTCTTATTGATAAATTTTTAGACAATGCCATAGAGCTTGATGTAGATGCTATTTCAGATGGAAAAGATGTCTATATTGGCTCAGTTATGCAACATATTGAAGAGGCAGGGATTCACTCCGGTGACTCTGCTTGTGCATTACCGACTATCTCTATTTCAGATGAGTTGGTAGAAGAGATAAAAAAACAGACAGCGTCTATTGCCCTAGGGCTTGGTGTTGTGGGGCTTTTAAATATTCAGTATGCTATCTTTGAGAATGAGGTCTACCTTATAGAGGTAAATCCAAGAGCATCAAGAACAGTACCATTTGTTAGTAAAGCTACAGGTGTACCTTTGGCTAAAGTGGCTACAAGAGTAATGCTTCAAGGTAACCTAAAAGAGGCACTTAAGTTCTATGATGTCTTTAATGTAGTCAACTTTGATAAAGAGATTTTAGAGCCAAACTTAAGAGGTCATGTTGCTGTTAAAGAGGCAGTATTTCCATTTAACAAACTCCCAGGGGCAGACCTGCTTCTTGGACCAGAGATGAAGTCAACAGGTGAGGTAATGGGAATCTCTGATAACTTTGGAATGTCTTTTGCCAAGAGTCAATTTGCAGCTAAAAACAATATTCCACTAGAGGGTAAGGTTTTTATGTCACTTGCCGATGGTGACAAAGTTCATCTAGGAGAGATTGGCAAGGCATTTGTTGAGTTGGGCTTTGAGATTGTTGCTACAAAAGGAACACACAGAGCATTAACAGAGGCAGAAGTAGCCTCAAAAGAGGTACTTAAAATCTCTGAGGGTCGTCCAAATATTGACGATATGATTAAAAATGGTGAGATTGCTTTAGCCATTAACACCTCATCAGATGCAGAGAGTAAAATAGATGGTCAGACCATTAGACAATCGGTACTTCGTGAAAATGTTGCCTACTTCACTACCATAGCAGCAGCTAGAGCAGCTGTCTTAGCAATAAAAGAGCTTAAAAACTCTGGTGGTTCACTAGAATCTAAAGCACTTCAAGAGTATCTTAACTAAGTCGTGTGAAAGAGAGTCTCTTTTTAACCCCAACCGATACAACCATAGGCTTTGTCTCTCAAAATAGCTCCAAAATAGACAGAGCCAAAAAGAGAAAACCAAACAAACACTACATCTGTGTAGTGGACTCATTTAAAACTCTAAAAAGCTTTACTCGTGTACCTACGACTCATAAAAACAGAGTTAGAAGAGCAAAAAAAACAACTTTTATTATGCCCAATGGGTTGTCGTTTCGTGTGGTAAAAGCTACAGAGCATAATCTACTTTTAGATAGACTCCATTGGCTCTATAGCTCCTCTGCAAATCTAAGTGGGGCTAAATATGATGAAGAGTATGCAAGAGATAGAGCAGAGGTAATAGTAACTCTTCCAAAGGCAAAAAATGCTAAAGCTTCAACCATCTACCATTTAGGTCAAAAAAATTTAAAAGTGATTCGATAATGAAGAGTATTATAAATGCAAAGATAGTAACTAGCAAAGAGGTCTTAGAGGGCTATGTGCTTACTTTCGATAAAAAGATAATCTCTATAGCAAAAGAGATTCCAAAAGATACAGAGCTAATTGATGCCAAAGGGCTTTATCTTAGTGCAGGGTTTATAGATATTCATATACACGGCTCAAATGGTTACGATGTAATGGACGCAACACCAAAAGCACTAGAGGAGATTTCAAAGAGTATCTTAAGAACAGGAACAACCTCTTTTTTAGCTACAACCATGACTATGAGCCAAGAGCAGATAACCAAAGCACTACAAAATGTCAAAGATTTTAATCAAAAAGAGGGGGCAAGAGTTCTAGGGGTACACCTAGAGGGACCCTTTATAAACCCCATTAAGCATGGAGCTCAAGACCCAAACCATATTCAAAAGCCAAATATAGAGCTTATAGAGCCTTTTATGGACATAGTAAAGATGATAACCATTGCCCCTGAAGTAGAAGGAGCAGAGGAGTTTATAGGATATATAAAAGAGCATTTTCCTCATATTGTACTAAGTATTGGTCACTCAAATGCAACTTACAATGAAGCAAAAGAGAGCTTCTCTTGGGGAGTTAGTCATGCAACTCACCTCTTTAATGCTATGAACCCTCTACACCATAGAGAGGTAGGAATTGTAGGTGCTATTTTAGAAGCAGATGAGGTCTCATGTGATATTATTGCCGACCTTATACACATTCACCCCTCACTCTTTAAACTTCTACATAGACTTAAAAGAGAGCAACTCATACTCATAACCGATGCCATGAGAGCAGGGTGTCTAAAAGATGGTATTTCAGAAGTAGGGGGGCAAAGGGTTATAGTAAAAAACAAAGAGGCAAGGCTAGAAGATGGAACTTTAGCAGGGAGTGTTCTTAAACTAAATGAGGCTCTAAAGAACTTTTATAAGTATACTAACATAAGTTTACCTGAACTTATAGCTATGGTTACTTCAATACCTGCTAAGAGGTTAGGATTAGATGTTGGTATTTTAGAGAAGGGGTATGTGGCTGATTTGGTTCTGTTTGATGAGGGGTTTGAGATTGAGCTTGTTGTTGTGCAAGGAAGATTATACTCCTTTTGATATTTTTACTATCATTAAAAATAAATAAAACTTTAACTATAATATATTTATGAAACAAAAAAAACGTATTAAACGAGGAATTTACAGACACTATAAGGGTAACCTATATCAGGTTCTATCAACAGGGCGACACTCTGAAACAGAGGAGTGGATGGTCATCTACAAAACACTCTATGGCGATGCAAGTATTTGGATTCGTCCTTTTGATATGTTTACAGGAGAGGTTGAAGTTGATGGTAAAATGCTAAAACGTTTTACCTATATGGGTAAATCGGAGTAATAATCAAGCAAGATTTAGGTAAAATCACGGAAAATATTAAAAACTAAACTCATTTGTTTAAGGGAAATTACTTATGTCTTGTCATAAATCATATATTACTACACCTATATACTACGTTAACGATGTTGCACACATTGGACACGCCTATACAACTATCATCGCTGATACTCTAGCTCGTTATGCTCGTCTTCTTGGTCAAGATACCTTCTTTTTAACAGGAACTGATGAACATGGTCAAAAGATTGAGGAGGCTGCAAAGTCAAGAGGAAAAGATACACAAGTCTATGCTGATGAAATCTCTAAAGCCTTTAGAGACCTTTGGGACGAGTTTGACATCTCTTACGATAAATTTATAAGAACTACAGATGAAGACCACAAAAAAGGTGTTCAAAAAGCATTTAGTGTAATGTATGACAACGGAGACATCTACAAAGATACCTACTCTGGTCACTACTGTATCTCATGTGAGACCTTTTTCCCTGAAACACAGCTTGTTGATGGTGAGTTCTGTCCAGATTGTGGTAAATCTACAAGTATTGTTGAGGAGGAGAGCTACTTCTTTAAACTCTCTGCTTATGAAGAGAAACTTCTTGCTTGGTACAGAGAGAATCCAGAGTGTATTTTGCCAAAGAGCAAACGAAATGAGGTGATTCGTTTTGTAGAGGGTGGCTTAAATGACCTCTCTATTACAAGAACCTCTTTTGATTGGGGGGTTAAACTTCCTGAAAAATTCAATGACCCAAAACATGTTATGTATGTTTGGCTTGATGCGTTGATGAACTATGTTACAGCACTTGGCTATGGAACAGATGATGCTAAAATGGACTATTGGCCTGCACGTGTACATCTTATTGGTAAAGAT
This sequence comes from Campylobacteraceae bacterium, assembly GCA_027038275.1. Taxonomy (GTDB): domain Bacteria; phylum Campylobacterota; class Campylobacteria; order Campylobacterales; family Sulfurovaceae; genus UBA1140. The sequence continues at coordinate 19,952 of JALVXC010000185.1, forward strand.
ATTTTACGTTTCCATGCTATCTATTGGCCTGCATTTTTAATGAGTTTAAATCTTCCTCTTCCAAAACATATTGGGGCTCACGGTTGGTGGACACGTAATGGTGAGAAGATGTCAAAGTCTAAAGGAAATGTAGTTAACCCAAAAGAGGTAGCAGATGCTTATGGTTTAGAGAACTTCCGTTACTTTATGCTTCGTGAAGTACCTTTTGGAGGAGATGGTGACTTCTCTCAAAGAGCTTTAATAGACAGAATCAACTCTGACCTTGGAAATGACTTAGGAAACTTGCTAAATCGTCTTATTGGAATGAGTGGAAAGTACTTTGATGGGCGAGTGGAGTGTGACAATGTAGCAAAATATTACCAAGCAGAGCTTGATGAGATGCAAACCTCTTTAGAGAAGTTAAATCCTCTGATTTTTGAGTTACAACTTCACCGATATTTAGAGGAGCTTTGGAGACCACTTACTGTAGCAAATAAGGCTATTGATAAGTATCAACCTTGGACAATGATAAAAGAGGGTAAAACAGAAGAGACTATGGCTCTTAATGGGCTTATTGCTACTATTTTAGCAAAGGTCTCACTTATGCTTCATGCTGTTATGCCAAAGACAACTACAACCATCTGTAACGCTTTAGGGTTTGAAGTAACACCTGAAAACTTTGAGAAGATTGTTAAAAATGGTGAGATACTTGCTCCATTTACAACACAAAAGAGAGAGCCACTCTTTCCAAGAATAGAAAAAGAGCTTTTAGAAGAGGTTAAAAAAGAGACTCCTCCAAAAGAGGAGAAAAAAACTAAAAAAGCTAAAGAGTCTACCACAACAGAGGGTGTAGCTCTTATTGGGATTGACCAATTTTTCCAAACATCTTTAAAAGTTGGAACAGTAGTTGAGGCTAAGGAAGTTCCAAAAAGTAAAAAGCTTCTACTACTACAAGTAGATTTAGGAGAGGAGAAGCTACGACAGATTGTAGCAGGAATCAAAGAGTGGTATAGCCCAGAAGATATGCTAAACACGCAAGTCTGTGTAGTAGCAAATCTAAAACCTGCTAAACTTATGGGAATGGTAAGTGAGGGAATGCTCCTTGCTGCAAAAGATAAAGATGGACTATGTATGATACGTCCAGAAAAACCGAAAACCAACGGTACACTAATTGGTTAAAAAGGTAAGAGATTATATGAAAATTGAAGATTTATTAAACTTAACAGCAGGAGAGGTTGTCTCTAATCCAACTATTACTGCTGTAAACTCTGTTAGTGTATATCCATCTAAGATTGACCAAGGTGATTTGTTTATCTCTAATAACCAAGATGATATTGAACGAGCTTTAAAGAGAGGTGCTTACGGGATTATCTTCTCCGATAGTTCAATAGAGATTACCGATAGTGAAGTAGCTTGGATTAGAGTAGATAAGATTGAGAGTGCTGCTTTTAAGCTTATTCGTTATGTGTTGATTAGTAGAGAGGCTAGTTTTTACCTCTTTACAGAACATGAACTCTCTTTTTTAAAGATGATTGTAACTAAAAAGTCAAACTTAGAGATTTTGCCTAACGATTGGCGAAAGATGTTTGAGAAGATTCTAAACTCTGATGCTAAGATGTTTATTGGAACAAACAGAGAGTTAATGAAGATGATAAAGCCAGATGTTAGCATTTTAAATAAAGAGGCTAGTTGTGAGATTATTACCGATACACTCTTTAGAACCACTTTTAAGATAAATGGCTACATCTACCAAGAGAAAGAGATTACCCCTTTTCATGTTGACATCTTAAAGCGTGTAGTTGAGTTCTGTGACAAGTATGATTTTCCATACAACTTAGATAGAGTAAAATACACTAAACACTTTGTTCCTGTATTTATAGATGGTTTTTTAAATATTAGAGTACCAAGTAAGAGTGATAAAGTGGCAATTTTTACAGATAATTTAGATGATATTTATAAGGCTCGTGAGTATGTTCGCTATAACGGTGCATGGGTAAAGACCATTGTCTTAACTCCTCCAAAAACAAAAGTAGATGGAGTTGATAGACCAAACTGGTACAACGATATTGATGAGGCTAGAGATATTTTAAAAAATACCTATTTTAACTATGCGTTTGTCTATGAGTTAGACAAGAGTATGTTGCCTAAGATTAAAGAAGAGTATTCGTTGTTCGATTAGAGATTAGGAGGTTTCTTCTTTAATCTAAAAAGCATATAGGTATTTGACTAGATTTTTTGACGAAGCTTTTCAATCTCTTCTAGTGTTAAACCTGTAGCTTTTTGAATAATTTCAAGCTCAACATTGAGTTTTAACATACTTATAGCTACTACCTCTAATGTACTTTCAACACCTTTTTTTAGTCCATCTTTTAACCCATCTTGATAAAATGGAATTTTTTCAATATCTACAGTTAACATCTTTGCTCCTTGTTTTACGTTCTCTTCTAAATCTCTATTGGTCGATAAAATTGTAACTTTTTCTAAATAGTTTTTATACTCTGTGTTATCAGTTTTAGTCAACTCTCTAATACGCTTCAAAATGGTATTAACAACTATGTAGATGACATACTGTTCTATCTCATAACCGTTATACTCAAAAATATCGTAGCATTCGTAGTTCCATTTTTTTATGATTGTCATTTTGTATCTCAATGTGGATAATCTTTTTTCCTGATAGAAATACAATGTCGCTATCTCGTTTCTCAACTCTAGTCCACTCTTTGTCAATAAGGGTGATTTCATCTTCTAGCTCTATGCCTAAGATGTGCATGGAGATGTCACGCCCTATCTCTTTGATGAGTTCTTTGCTTATGATGTCTTTGTTGCCCATTTAAGCCTTCTTTGGCCAGCAATTCTAATTTTAAAAATCACAAAAATTTAGCTATAATACAAACCAACAAATAAAAACAGAAAATCAGAGCATGAATAAGAAAATATTTAAAAATTTTAAAGATGTAATTAAAAAAAAGTA
>JALVXC010000186.1 GCA_027038275.1 Campylobacteraceae bacterium
TAGTTTCCGTCCCATACCTCTACTTCATTTAATTCAAATTCTTTTGCCATAACTATCCTTTACCTACTTCGCTTTTTTCTTTTTTTCTGGCCAACTTGCAAGTGCCGATTCAATCTCTTCTGCTTCACTAAACATTAGAAGTGATTTAGGATTGGTAGGACATACCTCTACGCACACCCCACACCCTTTACAGTGGTCATAATCAATCCCTAACATCTGTTTATCTCTCGAGATAATAGATGTATCTGGACACCATACCCAACAGTTTTGACAATCAATACAAATATCTCTGTTGTAAACAGGTTTAATAATTCTCCAAGAGGCTACAGTCGCTGTATAGGAGTTAAAGTCATTATAAACTCTCTCCTCTGGCTTTAAAAAAGCTGCATTTTTAGATTCACCTACAAATGAATGAAGAACAACACCTTGTGTAACTTCATCCCAACCTACTTTCTCTTCTGCACCTAACTCTCTAATACCTCTATTAGCGTTACCTTCTAAACCTTTACTCATACTCGTCTCCTACTTCACTTCGTTATATGCTCTAGTAATCGCTTCCATATTGGCATCGATTATCTTTTGTGGGAATTTTGAAAGCACTATTTTCATACTATCTAAAAAGAAGTCTAACTCATACATTTTAGAAATTTTCATAAATGCACCCAATATAGGTGTATTTGGCATTGCTCTACCAATTGTATCTAGTGATATTTGCATACAGTCAACTACAAATGTTCTATCTACTTTATCTTGCAATGCAGGAATCTGTGAAATTAAATCCTCTTTTGAAAGATGTGTAGTAATAATATACTGAGTATCAGGCTTATCATTTTTTGTAATGTCATCTGTAAATGCTAAGGCAGGGTCAATAACAAAAACATAATCAGGATACATCTTTGTCTCTTGATTTGTAATGATTTCATCATCAATTCTATTATATGCATTCATAGCAGCACCACGTTTTGCAGAACCATAAAGTGCATATGCCTGTACCTGTTTTCCTGTTGTTGCTACAACAGAGCCTAAACCCTTTGCACCAGTTACGGCACCCTGTCCAGCTCGGCTGTGCCATCTAATTTCTATCATGACTTCTCCTAAAATTTTACTGTTATGAAGTATTGTAATCACCCCTCTCTTAAAGGGTGTTCATACCTCTACAAAAAATTACATAAATTACAAAGATGTATACATTCTATGCACTATTTCTAATTTTCATCACTTTTTTTAATATGTTTAACGGCTTGATATACATTTGAAGTTATTAAAGAAGCACACTTTTGTAACACTTCAATAGAAGCATACCCTGAAGTAACAGCTATAGCATTAACTCCTGCACTTTTTGCAGACTCTATGTCCATACAGGTATCACCAATCATCCATGTTCTATTTTTATCATATTCTAGTTTTTCTAAAGCTTTTAAAATGGGTTCTTTGTGGGGTTTTGGATTTTTGACATCTTCACGCCCAATCAATACACTAAAGTAGTGCATCAAACCAAGATGCTCTAAAAGAATACGAGAGTACTCTCCTGTCTTTGTAGTAACAACACCTAGTGTAGCAAACCTACTTGCCTTCTCAATAGCCTCTTTAGCACTATCAAGTAGAACGGTCTTTTCACAAGAGATAATGCGATAGTGCATTTTGTAAGTATGCACATACTCATCAACTCTATCTTTTGCTACACCAAGCTTTAAGAACATATCTTCTAAAGTATGTCCTACTTCATTTTTAATTGCTTCATCTGAAGGAACTTCTCCTCCCAAAGTTTCAAAAGCAACTCTAAATCCATCTAATATTGCCTCTGTTGAGTCAATAACTGTTCCATCTAAATCAAATAATATTACTACTCGCTTCATCCATCTCTTTCATTGTTAAATAGTCTACTATACCATCAACAACTAAATTTTCTCTTGTGGATTGAAACTCTTTTACTGCTTTTTCCATACTTTCTGAAAAAGTACCATCTTCTGCTAACTCATAGCCTAATGTGTTTAACATCTTTTGAACAATATAGACCATAGTACCACTCTGCCCTACTGACAAAACTTGAAAATTTGCTTTCTCTTGGACACTTGTAACTTTACTCATGAAACATCCTCCTAAAAAATTTCTTTGTTAAGAGTAGTGTAATAGGAAAAAGTTGAGTAAGAATTAAAGCTTAAAAGCTAATTTAATTTTGAATTTTTTTTAAAGTTTATTATTATTATTGATTATGATAAAGAGGATAAAATAAAATATTGACTGTTGTAAGATATTTAAAAAAGCCCTTTTTAGAGGCTTTTCTTAAAGCATATTATTAATAATGAACAAATTAGATTATTAAATAAAGAATAAATAAAATTTATTTTTTTTATTTTAGTGTATAAAAAAGTAACACAGAAGAGACTATTTTATCTCTTCTTGTGCTTTCATTATATGTAATTTTTCACCTTTTTGGGTCTTAAACATAGATGTTTTTGCTCTATTTTTAGAAATATCTCCTATCTCTACAGGTATAGATACTACTTTAGGTCTCTCATTTTGAATAGAGGCAATAAGATTAATATAAAAACGTCCCTCTTTTAAAGAGAATGGCTCTAAGTCAATAGTAAACTCCTGACTAGATGAAGTAAGAGGAAATTGATATGTTTTATGCTCAACCCCTTCTAAACTATCTTCACGAGGATAGACCTCAACACTCAATATACCGTCTCTCTTAGGTGAAGAAAGAGTAATATGAACTCTACTAGGTGTATCAACATCCACATGCTCACTACTATATTGTACCTTAACAGATGAACCACCCTTTTGCATCATTTTAGTTGTATCTCCTTCTAAAACTCCATAGACTTTTTTAGGCTGTGCCATAAAGTAGAACATACCTAATGCTATAACTAAAAGAGCCAATACCCATATATTAAATCTTTTCATCTCTGCTCCTTAATTTTTAACTAATTTGACACGGTAGCTAGTACCACTATATTGGTTATAGACAACAATAGCCATTCTATAGACACCTTTTTGTAGATGTGCTGTAACTCTATCACTTAGGGCTGGTGGATTCTCTGCTTTAGCTATAGGTTGATTTGAAGAGCCTCTATAGAGATAAAAATCTGGGTCAGGGTTACCTGAACTACCAACTTGAGAAACTATAATAGTGTAGTCACCCTCACTAGGAACTATCACTTTAACAAAGTTATAAGCACCCAACTGATTTGTTCTACCACGTTCACTCAAATAACTATCTACAGCATAGTTTGTTACAATAGTAACACCACTCCCTGTAGTTAACTCATCATAGAGTGGATTTGCATTCTCTCTTCTATTTGTTCGTCCACTTCCATAAATATCATTAATTGGTGCAATACTCTCTTGTGCTACAATATTATCAATAGCTGTTGCATCTGATGGATGTTCATCTTTTAATCCCTTAATAAAAGTAAAGATGCTTGTAAATGCTGGTGTATTTTTCTCCTTTCCAATAAGAAGTTGATGAATTGGTTTAAATCCATAAGATAGTTTATCTCCTGTATCATTATGACTATCATAAATATCATATAAAATTCTCTGTATAGAGCCTTCAGAGAACCAACCTGGATTTTCACGACTATTTTCAGTCTCTAAGCTCATGTTCCAACCATTAGCTTGACGTAAGCCTGAAGAGTCCCAATAGTTTGGATTATCTCGTAGCATAGATGAGACAGCATTACCAAAACCTTCACCAAAAGCAAGACGTATATCTAAAAAATCTCCACTTGTGTGTCCTCCACCTATGCTGTCTGCTCTTGAAAATTTTGACTCATAGTAGTGTCCCCACTCATGAGCAATAACACCACTATCATACTCATCGGTGTCTGAATTTTCATCACCTAAAATATAGAGTGAATCACTACCATCATAATAAGATGTCCCAATGTCTCCATTACTAATAGCTCCTGATGCAGATTTATTATTTTTTGACCAAAAGATATCTAAAGGTGGAAATACAATACTACTATCAGCAGTGCGTACTTTCTGAATCGCCTGATAGACAACATCTAAAATAGCAAAAGGTGCTGCTGTTCTTGTTCTTGTATAAGAGCTTCCACCCCAACCAGAAGAGGCATGTAAATTTCTAGTCTGTGTTGAGTTCTTCCCAAGTGAAGCTAAACTTCCCTCCATTACATAAAGAGCATTACCATTTGTGTTATCTTTTACTTTAAAATCCCAATTTGAAGATTTTAGTTCTGATAATACTTGAACTTTAACTTTAGAGGTTATATTTGCAACATTAAACTCGTAGTAGCCATTTTTATCTGTTGTGGTTCTAGCTAACTCTTTATTTGAGCCATCTACTATTCTAACAACTGCTCCTCGTACACTCTTTTGTTTAGTGTGTGCATAGTCTAATCCAACTCCATCTGAATTAACAGGTACAGAGTCATAGGTAATTACCCCTTTGAGTTTTGCTACTTTTGTATTTGGAGTAATTACTTCAATATCAATAGTTGCACTATCTTCTCCAACACTATTTTTAGCTGTAACAGTGTAAGTTTTTAGGTTTTGATTTACTGTTGGTGTTCCAGAGATGGAGCAGTCACCACTATCAAATAATAAGCCTGATGGAAGTGATGGAGATACTCTACAACTTGTAATGTCTCCTCCATGATTATTAAACTCTATAGGAGTAATAGACTCAGACTTATAAAGTGTTACAGGCGAATGATTATCTAAAATAGGTGGATTTTTTTTAGCTGATGAGCCTGTTCCTCCACTACCACTTCCACCACCACAACCAACAAAAATCAGTGTTGCAAAAATACAACTTATGTAATATCTCATTGTTATCTCTCTTTCTCTATTTTACTACCCCCCATAGTAAAAGATTTATACTTAAAATAAATTTAAAATTTAAATTTAGTTGATATAATATCATAAAATTGTATTTAATTGTGGAGCAGACTCTAAAAGTCTCTTAGTATACTCCTCTTTAGGAGTATTCATCACCTCATTAACTACACCTTGCTCTATAATCTTCCCCTCTCTCATAACAGCTACCTCATCAGCAATAGTAGAGATAATTGATAAATCATGAGTAATAAACAGATATGACAACCCTCTCTCTTTTTGCAACTTTTTTAAAAGCTCTAACACCTGACTTCTAACAGTCACATCTAAAGCAGAGGTAGGCTCATCACAAATAATCAATTCAGGCTCAACAGCCAAAGCTCTAGCAATCCCTATTCGTTGCCGTTGACCACCAGAAAACTCATGAGGATAACGGTAAAAGTGTTCAAACTCCAAGCCAACTTTAACTAATAAATCCTTAATAACCATATCTTGCACAGATTTATCTTTAACTCCAATCCCTAAACTTACCATTCCCTCACGAATAATCTCACCAACTGTCATTCGAGGATTAAGTGCTGAGTATGGGTCTTGAAAGACTATCTGTACTTTTCTTCTATATGGTAGTAGCTCCTTTTGAGACAACTTAGCTAAATCTACCCCTTTAAAAAATATACTCCCATCAGTAGCATCTATCAATCGTAAAACAGCTTTACCAATCGTACTTTTACCACTTCCTGACTCACCTACTAATGCTAAAGTCTTCCCTTTTGGAATT
>JALVXC010000187.1 GCA_027038275.1 Campylobacteraceae bacterium
AAAACAATAATAACAATAAAAAAAGCATTAAACATAAACAACAACCTAATCTCAGGATGAAGATAAGCCCCAATAACCTCTAATAAAAAAGGAAAAGAGTCAAGCAACAACTGCATAAGATGACTCATCGGAGCAGAAGCCATATAGCCTAACATAATAGAAAACATAATAATCGACCGACGAAATCCAAATATTCTTCCTTTTATCTTCTGTTCTACTCTCTTTTGCCAATATGTATAGTTTAATACACCAACCAATGAGCTAAAAAACATAAAAAGAAAAGCTCCTATGGCTATGGTAACTACACCAATATTGAAGATTGATAGTATAAAAATAAGTGCTTGAAGTATTGCAAAGAGATTAATCCAATATAGATAGTTTTTGATTTTTATAAAAAAGAGAAGTGTACTTCCTAAAAGCATACCAACACCTGCTATGCTCATAACAACACCCAAAGTACTTTTGGTTGAAATACTAAGGACAATAGGGGTTATAAGCACAGTTACTTGTGCCATAGAGAAGTTAAGAAATCCAAAGAGAATAAGGCTTAACCATAGCAGTTTATCGTTTTTAAGATAGTGATAACTCTCTTTTAATCCCTCTATAAAATGTAACTCTTCATTCTCTTTGTGTTTAGTATTTTTAAAAAAATTCATAGTTGATATAACTAAAAGTGCTAAACAAAAGGTGCTAATATCTATATAAAATACAGCCTCTATCCCTTGGTTATCTAAAAGATACGCTCCCACAGATGGAGAGATTATCATGACCAATCCAAAACCAAGTTGTATTAACGATACTGCTTTATTCATATACTCTTTGTCAACTTCATCTCCTATCAATACATGAAAAGAGGCAAAAACCAAGGCATTAAAAAGAGAACTTAGTATGATTAGTCCCAAGTAGCCATAAATATTTTCATATCCATTTTGTAGAAGCAGTAAAATAGAGATACTTGCCAAACCTGCACCTGCATGACCTATAAGTATCATCTGTTTTTTGTTGAATTTGTCTATATAGTGACCTATTATAGGACTCAATAACATCTCTGGTAAAATAATAAACATAGAGAAGTAGGAGTACAAATATAGTGAACCACTCTTCTCATACAGATACAAACCTAGTGCAAAATCTGATAGATGTGTTCCAAAGAGTGATATTAGTTGAATAACTATAAAAAGCATAATTTTATTTTGCATGAATTGCCTCTTTTTTAAGTAATTTTTTCCCACTCAAAACAACAAACAAAACAGGCAAATAGACAAGATTCAGTATAGTCCCAAAAAGCAACCCAAAGCCAAGAGATATTGCCATAGGTTGGAAGATAACTGCTTGACCACTAGAGAAGAAGATAAGAGAGGAAAGCCCTACAAGAGTGGTAATAGAGGTTAACATAATCGGTCTAAATCTTTTACTTGCTAGTGGATATATCTCGTCTATACTCTTTGCCTTTTTTAGATTCATCATCATAATAATACCATCGTTTATTACAACTCCTGAAAGCCCTAAAATTCCTATAACAGAGGGGAGGGTTAAGTTTACATCTAAGAGTATGTGACCTAGTAAAGCACCAAACAGAGAGAGAGGAATGACCGATAACATCATAAATGTCTCTCTAAAAGAGTTAAAGAGATAGAGCAGAGATAACATAATTAACATTATTGCCAACAGAGAGGCTACCAACATATCATTTGCTAGAGTCTCTTGGTCTTTTTGTTCGCCTCCAAAACTAATTGTTACTCCATTTTTTTCTATTTTATCGAGTAGGGGTTGTATCTGTTTTATAACCTCACTTGATGATATACTCTTTTTATTTAGATTTACATAGAGATAAAAACGTTTCTCTCCAAACTCTTTTATGATTTTTTCAAATGATTTTACCATTTTGAACTCTACCACATCTTTTAGAGCAACTAAACCGTTTTTGCCTAAATCGAGTTTAAAATTTTTGAAATCTTCTAGTGAATTTTTTTTGTCACTATGTACTTTTATCTCCAATAGATTGTTTTTGTCAAAAGAGGTTGATATTTTTTTATCTAAGTAAAATGAAGATAGTAGCTGACCTAATAACTGCTCATTGACACCTAAAGACTCTCCATAACTATTTACCTTTAGTTTTATCTCATCTACACCATACTTTACACTATCATTTACAGAGGTTACACCATCTATTTTTTGTAGTGCTACTTTTAACTTATCTATAGCTTCTATTATTTTAGGGGTATAGTCTGCACTCAATCCTATCTTTATATCGGGTTTTAATCCACCTACTTTTCTCTCATTTATCCCAATATCGGTAAGGTTAAACCTCTCTTTATATCTTTTGTCTACTATAAACTCTCTTAACTCTTTTGAGAGGAGGGTTGATTTTTTTTCTCTTGTTTTGTTTGAATCTAGGCTATAGAAACTAAATAGTGGGCTAATATATTTTTCAATAAAATTTTGTGCCTTTAGTTCCTCAAACTCAACTGTTAATTGTCCTACAAAAGGGTAGTTTTCACTGTTTCCCTCACTATCTAGTCTCCAACCTGCTACGGTTGTAATATGCTCTATATTAAATGCTTTTTTCTCTGATAAAAGCTCTTTTGAGACTGTTTTGAGTATATGGTCTAACTCTTGTGTAGTCTTGTTAACATTGGCTTTTAGAGTAATGCTTACTGTACGAGAATCGAAGCTAGGAAACATATTAAATTTAGTCATACCCAATAAAAAAACTATCATAAATGGTATACCAATAAGAAACAGAGTTAAAAATGTTTTTTTATACTTTATAAAAAAGTGTAGTATTTTGATATATAGTCTGTTTACTCTTGACCAATCTGTAACTTTACCCTTTTTTAATGTGTGTGCAGAGTGTATGGGTAAGAATATAAAAGACTCTATTAACGAAGCCAATACCAAAATAGAGACTGTAATAGGTATAAGTTTAATTACCTCTCCCATAACACCCTCAATAAGCAAAGCAGGAATAAAAGCAAACAGTGTAGTAAGTGAAGCGATAGTTACAGGTTCAAATACCTCTTTTGTACCTAAATAGGCTGACTCTTTAGGAGATAGACCCTTTTCGATATACTGTTGAATATTTTCACTCACAACAATAGCATCATCTACAATAATCCCTAAAGCTATCAATACACCTATCAGAGAAATCATATTGATAGTGTACCCTGCAATATATAGATAAAAAACACCTATAACAAATGAGGTGGGAATCCCAAGAAAAATCACAAAAGAGATTCGAGCATTTATAAGTAGTAATACCAACAGTGTTACTAAAATAGTTCCCAATATAATATTGGAAATAACAGTATCTAGTCTATTTCTAATCTGAATAGATTGATTTTTGTAAAATAGATAGTCTATATTTAGATGTTCTTTGTGGGCTTGTTTGACTATTTTTTTAATTTTTTTATCTAAATTTAGTGCATTTCCTACTTCACTCATAGATATAGATAGTGCTATAGCATCTTTGTCATCTACTGAAAAGAGTGTTGATGATTTGGAGTAGATTTTACGAATAGTTGCAATATCTTTTAGATAAATTCGTTTATCTTCTACTAAAATCTGTATATTTTCCATCTCTTTTTCAGATTTTTCACCACTAGCAGATATATAAAAAGTACCCTCTTTTTTATCTTCTATCTTGCCAATAGGGTAGATATATGAGAGTCCCTTTAGTGCTGTAATAATTTGTGATGGATTTAGCCCCAAAGAGGAGATTTTATTGCTATTTAAACTAATATCATAATATATATCTGCATTGCCATAAATTGTAATACCTGAAATATTTTTAAGTGCTGAGATTTTATCTTTTAGTCTCTTAGCCTCTTCTATAAGCTCATTATGAGTTGCAGTTGAGGAGCTAATAGAGATATTTGTTAGAAATTTTCCTATGCTTACTACCTTTACAAAAGGGTCATTCATATCACTAGGAAAATACTGTTTTGTTAGAGAAATTGCGTCTTTTACTTGGTTTGCTATATTGTATTTATCTACTCTCTTTTCAAGCTTTAAAATAATAGAAAACGTACTAGGAGAGATAAAAGAGGTCATCTCTTTAATACCGTCAATATTTTTTATCTCATCTTCAATGCGTTTTACAACTACTCTATCCAATATATCAATAGGCATTCCACTGTAGCCACCTGATATGGAAATCATATTGAGTTTAAAAGAGGGAAATACCTCTTTTGGTATCTTAATATAGCTATATATACCAACTAAAAATATAATAACAAATAGCAGATAGTTTATTCTGCTATTATCAATAAAAAACTTTAATATACTGCCAACCTTTTTTGGGATATATCATTAATTTTTTCAATAACCTCTCTCTCTTGTTTATGAATAAAAAAATGCCCTCCATCAAAGTTTAGATATTCAATCTTTTGAGTAAAATACTCTTGCCACTCCATCATAATTTCTTTTTCTACATCCTCTTCACTGTTAAAAATAAAAGCTTTTGTCTTGATTTTCTCTTTAGCTATATTGTTTGTAGCTAGTAGTTTACAGTCTGCTCTATATATGGGCAAAATTATATCCATTAGCTCTTTAGAGTCCAATACCTCTTTTGGGGTAGCACCATTTTTTTTGAGTCTCTCTGTTAAATCTTTGTCCGATAGTAGATAATCTTCCATAGTAGCATAGTAACTTGGCAGTTTTGTTGCAGAGATAATAATAAACTCTGCTCTTTTATCTGATACTCTCTCAATATGTGCCATTAACGCATAAGCAATAAGCCCTCCCATACTATGCCCAAAAAAGGCAAATGGTCTATCTAAATATGGCTCAATCTCTCTATATAACTTCTCTACCAATACATCTAAATTGGTTATTGGCTCTTCTGCATATAGAGTAGCTCTACCTGCAAGTTGTACCGATATAAGCTCTATGTTTTTGTCTATCTTTTCTCTCCATGGGTAGTAGATAGAACCATTTCCACCTGCGTAGGGGAAACAGAATAGTTGGAGACCGTTTGTTGTGTTGTTTGTTGTTTTTAGGTATTTTGTTTTCATGGCGTTATTGTATCTAAAAGTTTTCTTTATTTTTCTTGTTATAAACTATCTATTTTTTGTTATAATACTAAACTTACAGAAAATAAGGAAAAGTATGTTACATGAAATTCTATTGGTAACCATTCTCATTTTACTATTGGGAGAGTATATACCATTTACCAAGACTCTTTGGAAAAAGATTGGCTTAAAGTTAAAGAGTTTTGGAGAGTGGTTTTTAGAGAATTATGAAAATAGACTCTATGATACAAAAGAGGAGTATAGATATAGCAAAGAGAAGAGAGTTAGACTTCAAAACTTCTTTGCACGAGTTATATTTTTTATTGCAGCTATTATAGTTGTTCTATTTTTAGAGATTTTTTGGGAGCTTGGCTTTAAAAAGACTTCTCAGAGCTTTCAAAAGAGTAGGATTGCCGATTTTTTTAGAAAACATATTGAGAGTATGAACAGATATGTTGTTTTAGCCCTTTTTGGAATACCTTTTCTACTTATGGAAGGATTAGGAGTTATTGCACTTGGATTTTTAGCCTCTGGGCATAT
>JALVXC010000188.1 GCA_027038275.1 Campylobacteraceae bacterium
GAGACTTGGGCTGTTTTTTACTATTAGCTTTTTTTGTATTTTATATTACTTTAAGGGTTTTGGGAACTTTTTTTAGTTGATTCGCTTGGATAGGGGTGGTTTGGGTGGTATAGTTAGAATTTCTGAACTTCTCTAACGTTTATCGACCTATATAGAACAATATGCTAAAATTCGCCAATTATAATTTAATAGGTAAAAAATAGAATGATAAGCACAGTAAATTTAGTACAACGATATGGTAAAAGAGTCCTTTTTGATAAGATAAATATTAAACTAGACCCAGGAAAACGGTATGGACTCATAGGAGCTAATGGAGCAGGGAAGTCAACTTTCTTAAAAATCCTTTCAGGTGAGATAGAGCCAACAGATGGTGAAGTTCAGATTCAACCAGGGGCTAGACTAGGTGTTTTGAGCCAAGACCAGTATGCTTTTGAGGATTTTACTTTAAAAGATGCCGTTCTCTATGGTAACAAAAAGCTCTACGACGCTATAAAAGAGAAAGAGGAGCTTTATATGACAGGTGACTTTGACGATGACAAAGTCAATGAACGCCTTGGTGAGTTGGAGATGATTTGTGCCGATGAAGACCCAACCTATGAGTCTGATGTAAAGATAGAGAAGCTCTTAGAGGCACTTGGTTTTCCAGCTGAGATGCACAATGAGCTAATGTCTTCTCTTACAAGTAGTGACAAAGTAAAGATTTTACTTGCACAGGTTCTCTTTTTAAAGCCAGATATTTTGCTACTCGATGAGCCTACAAACTCCTTAGATATTGAAACCATTGCATGGTTAGAGCGTGAGCTTAAGCGTCATGAGGGGGTTATGGTGGTTATCTCTCACGATAGACACTTTTTGAACAACGTTGTAACACACATCTTAGACCTTGACTTTCAAAACATTAGAGAGTTTACAGGAAACTATGATGACTGGTACATCGCAGCAAACCTCATAGCCAAACAGGCAGAAGCCAACCATGCTAAAGCGAGTAAAGAGAAGGAGGAGCTTGAAAAGTTTATTGCTCGTTTCTCTGCAAATGCTTCAAAAGCAAAACAGGCAACTTCAAGACAGAAACAGTTAGAGAAGTTAAATGTAGAGGAGATTAAACTCTCTTCAAGAAGAGACCCATCTATTGCCTTTAAGCCTCATAGAGATATTGGAAATGAAGTCTTAGAGGTAAACAACTTAGCCAAAAGTTATGATGGGGAGCAGGTCTTTAGTGATATATCCTTTAAAATTAATAATGGTGACAAAGTTGCCATCATCGGTGGTAATGGGGTTGGAAAATCTACACTGCTAAATATTATTATGGGGCAGTTAGAGGCAGATAGTGGTGAGTATAAGTGGGGGCAGACTATCTCAACAACCTATTTCCCTCAAAATACAACCGATATTGTAACAGGTTCAGAGAAGCTCTATGAGTGGATTCAAGGTTTTGACCCAAAATGGCATATTGATGAGATTCGTCAATGTTTAGGGCGTATGTTGTTCTCTGGTGAAGAGCAAGGAAAAGAGGTAGGAGCATGTTCAGGTGGAGAGAAACACCGTGTAATGCTAAGTAAAATGATGATGGACAAGGCTAACTTCTTAGTGCTAGATGAACCAAACAACCACTTAGACCTAGAGGCTATTGTAGCACTTGGTGAGGCGTTGCACAACTACAAGGGTGGGGTGATTTGTGTTTCACATGATAGAGAGTTGATAGATGCGTTTGCTAACAGAATTATTCAGATAAATCCTGATGGGTCTATTGTTGATTTTGAGGGGTCTTATGAGGAGTTTATTGAGGCTTATGGTAGTTAGTATCTTATAGAACTATTATTTCACTTTTAAGTAATATATCACTTTTTAAAAGTATCATTAAAATCTAAAACTCAAATCCACCCCCAGCACCTTTGTTCATACTGTTGTAGACAGCATGAACATAAGCTTCACGGGTTTCACAATTTAGAAGTTTAGGACAACTAAGACAAGATTTAACTTGCTCTTTTTGCTGACACGCCTCTAGCTCTTTTCTCTTCTGCTTAAGAGCTAGTTCCCATTCATCTAGTGAGAGTTCATTACTCATAGTTTACTCTTCTATTCCATAGGCTTTTTTAAGAGCAGAGATTTCGTAGTGGCTTCCAAAGAAACATGGGCTTGTGTCGTGTGGGTGGCTTGGGACTAGCTCTAAAAGTCTCTCTCCTTTGTCATTAATAGCCTCTCCACCTGCCTGTTCATACATAAGAGCAAAAGGAATGACCTCAAAGAGTTGTCTTAGTTTTCCATTTGGTTTGTCTGTAGTTGCTGGGTAAGAGAAGAGACCACCACCTTTGAGCATAATTTGATGTAAGTCAGGAACCATACCACCAGAGTAGCGTAGACGGTAACCCTCGGCAAATAGCTTGTCTATAAAAGCTTTGTGGTAGTCTGCCCAGTTTTGTTGAGTTCCTCCACTTGCATTTAGTTTTCCCTTTTCGTTCATTTTAATCTCAGAGATAAACTTAAACTCACCACCTATAGCACGGTAAAGTTTTGGTGCTTCTTTACGGTCTGCAATAACCAACTCAATTCTTGGTCCATAGACAACATAAGCTGAGGCTACAAGATTTTTCCCCTCTAATTCACCCTCATAAACTCCAAATATAGAACCAACAGAGAGGTTAACATCGACAAGGCTAGAGCCATCTAATGGATCGTAACAGACAGTGTAAGTTCCACTTTTAGAGAGTTCTAAAACTCCCTCTTTCTCTTCACTAACTAAGGCTTTAACAGAAGCTACAGAGGCAAAAGCTTTCTCTATAATAATGTCAGACTGTACGTCAAGTTTTAGTTGCTCTTCACCTGATGAGTTTTCAGAGTCAGAGTAACCAAGCTCTTCTGTTTTAATAGCATTGTCAATCTCAAAGGCAATCTTTTTTATGGTCTCAAATATATCGTTCATCTCTATCCTTCCTATACGCTCTTTGCGTTGTTATCTATCCACTCAATAATCTCTTGAGTATTGTTTAAATCTAAAATATCAATCTCTTGAGGAATCGCATATTGACTTAAATCTATACTATTGTCAACAGCTATAGCTTCACTGCATGAAATGTAGCTCTCTTCAATACTACCTCTAAAGATAGCAATACGAGGAAGAGGTAGAGTTTTTAACCCCTCTACTAACAAAATATCGAAACTGTTAAACATCTCAATAATCTCATCTAGCTCTTTTTGTCGTTGTGAAAAGTATGTGGTACGAGTAGGTGAGGTTACTACGACCTCTGCACCTGTTTGTGAAAACTTATAGCTATCTTTTCCCTCTTTGTCAAATATGCCTTTGTCTTTTGGGTCATGTTTAATTATGGCAACCTCTCTTGTCTTAATAAGCTCTTTTGAGAGTTTCTCTACAAGTGTAGTTTTTCCTGAACCAGAAGGTCCTGTAAAAGCAACAGCAAAACGTTTCATAAGACTCCTTATAAAAATGAGATTATACATAAATGTTTATACAAAATATGTTAAAATGAATCAATTTAAATAAAGGTCGGTTTTTAATGTATAAGAGAGTTTTACTTTTGGCTTCTGCTTTAGTGGTGTTTGGGTGTTCTCAAAAAAAAGATGAGTGTGGTATTCAAGATAAGTCAGATTTTGAACAACTTTTTACTAAAGATGAGGTCTACCATAATGCACTTCTTAACACACAAAAGGCTCAACTAATGGCATCTTTTGAAACTAAAGCACTCTTAACAGCTACCTATTTGAATCCTGTATTTAAAAATCGTCCTTGTAAAAAACGTTTTAAAGATGAACTAAAAGATGGAGAGTACTTTTTTGTTGGGGTCTATATTACCAATAGTAAAAAAAATGAGTTCAATACTAAAGGTTACTCTTTGACACTTGATGGTTTAAAGCCACTAGAGGTTAAAAAACTTGACAAAGATGACCCACTACGTTATGAGATGCCTATGGTAGATAACTGGAGTACCTACTATAAAGTTAAATTTAAAAAGACAAATAAAAATGATTTTAATCTTATTTTCGAAAACGATCGGTTTGGTCGGGATATACTAAACTTTTCAAAAGGTCAGAAACCTTTGTTTGACTCCCTAACAAGTTCCGATAGAGAACATAATTAGCCAATACTTTTTTACCATACTCTCTCGTCTCTTTATAGTCAATTAGTTCCATACTAAGGTAAGGTTCATAATCACCTTTTTTAAAGAGATGGGAGCTTCTTAATGTACGTCTAGTAAAGCCTATTCCTCCATTGTAAGCATAAGCAATAAAAAGAGGGTGGTAGAGCCATTTTGTAAGATAGTCAAGATGTTGATTGGCATACTTAACCGCTGTGTATGGGTTAAATATCTCATCTAAATCTACAATTTTTTTTCTTCTCTCTTTTGCTAGATGTTTAATGAGAAAAGGCATAATTTGAGTTATGCCTAAAGCATAAGAGGAGGAGACAGAGGCTGGTATGAAATGGCTCTCTTGTTTTGTAATAGCATATAATATGGCTTTTCTTTTTTTGTTTGTACCCCACATCGCTAAAGGGTAAGGCATAGGGTAGTAAGGAATTTTATAGTTACTCTCCTTCTCTTTAATATAGCTATAGATTCCTACTGTTTCAGAATATTTATATTTTTGGGCTAGTTTACCTAACTTTTTTGGGTTCTTTTTCATCTCAATTTTAATCTTCTCCCAATCAATAGGATTAGTTATATCAAAATTTTTAAAATGTTTTTTAGCAGGAAGTTTTGGGGTAACTACTTTTGGGTAGGCTTTGTCTAAAATATCTCTAGCTTTTAGGGTATATATACTAATAGAGTAGCTTTTAGCAAGTTGTTTTAGATACTTTTTATCTTTAGTAATAAGATAGTTCCAAAAATCTACTTGGTCAAATTGACTCTGATAGGTAGTTTTAGTTCTTGCTATTTTTAAAAAATTTAGTGCAATTTTTGGTTTTTTAAACTCAAGAGCATTCATTGCTAGTAGAAAGTTAGATTCAAAGGTGAGGTTGTTTTTATCTATAAAAAAAACAAATGACCTCTTTGCTCTTTGTAGAGCATGAGTGGTTACAACCTTATAGATAGTTTGGTTAAATTGCTTTTCATGAATGAGTTGTTGGATTTGTTGTGGGCTAAAGGCTTTATTAAAATATTTTTTTCGGTATTTAGATGTAACCCCATTAAATATATAACACTGTAGTGAGGCTCTTTGTTTACTCAAAACTTTAAATGGGTTATCAGCACTCATTACTTTTAGTGTATCTGAGTATTTACCCTGTTTTAGAATCTTCTTATAGAGTTTTTTAAGTTCATTTTTACTCTTCTTAGATGCTATATTTGGATAGATAATAAAATTTTTTGGGTCTTTTTTGTGATTTTTTACCTTTTCTATTGGGATATAACCCAATTTTTTATGAATAGCCTTTTGGAGTTTATAGCTCTTTCTCTTTGCCAATTTATAGGCTTGAAGAGCCTCTCTTTTAGAGGTTTTTTTTTCTGAAATAAAACGCCAAATATAGTAATCTTTAGAGAAAGAGGTTGGCATGGCTTCTATCTCTTTAAGATTAGGAACTTTTGCCCATAGCGTTAAACTAAAAAGTAGAAAGAGTAGAAGATATTTCATTTATAATGCCAATAGTGCCAAGGTCATTTTTTGTAATAGACCAGAGATAATTTGAAGAGCAAAAATAACAACTACAGGAGAGAGGTCAATTCCTCCTATAACTACAAAAGGGAGTTTTTCTCTAACAAATCTTAGAGGTGGATTTGTTAAACGGTTAATAATCTGAACAATAGGATTATATGGATTGACCTGCACAAAAGATAGTATGGCTGCTATAATAATAAGTATAATATAGGAGTATATAATAGAGCTTATAATACCTATAATAGCAATAAATATATTACCTGTAAGTAGACTACTTATAAGTTGTAATCCTATAATAAGAACTAAAGGTGACAAGTCAAGCCCACCAATAACACTAAATGGTACTCTTTGACGAATAAAATGGAATACAGGTTCAGTTACACGGTTTAGTAGTTCAACAAGAGGTTGACGAGGGTCAACTTGTAACATAGATAGAATAGTAGCGATAATAACAATCCAAATATATATTTGAATAAAAAGTACTATAGGTTGTAGTATAAAGTTCATGATGCTACCTCCAATATATAAGATTTAATGCATGGATATATTTCACTTAACGGAACGCCATGCTCTGTTCCAGTTAAGAGTTTTTGGAGTGGTTTTAATAGTTCATCTTCTGTTAACTCACTCTTCTCTATAAGATATAGTTTAAAATCATTAAAGCTTTCCAATATAGGAGCTTCAAAAATAATATCTGAGAGCATCTTCATCTGCTCACCAAACTCACTAGAGAAATCTTTTTGTCTGAAGATAGATTTTATCTTCTCCTCTAGTTCATTTATTGTACTGCACTCTTTTAGATATACTTTTGCAAGTTTACCAATATTGGCATCAGCAAAGCCAAAAAGAGTGGAGAGAAGTTTATCATCAATAAGCTTTAGATGTTCACGGTTAAGGTGTTTTAGTTTTTCAAAATTAAAATATTTAGCTGTTGTTGGGGTATTTTCCAAGCTAAACCACTCAATGGCATCTGGAAGCTTAAATATCTCTTGTGGGGCACTTGGATTTAACTCAATAATTAGATAGTTTAAGATAGCATCAGGAACAAAACCTTGCTCAAAGAGGGATTTTACAGATGGAGCATCTTTTAGAGTATCAATATGAACATAGTTAGCCTCTTTTTTATATTCTAGTAACTTTTTAATATAGTTTTGTTTATCTGTCTCATTAAGATACTTCTTATCTCGAATAATTAGCTCAATATCGCTCATCATATCATCTGTGGCACAAGCAAAGTTGTAGCTTGGTTTTCCATCTGATTTTAAAATAACAAAGTCATCAATATCTCTATCTTTTTTAATTCGTACAACATACTGTTTCTCTTTATCTTTTTTGATTAATGTTTCACAATTTGAGGTACAAGGAGAGTTTTCATCTTGACATTTACAAACAAAAGCTTTTTCCTCTTTAAGTAGACGAAGTGCCAAAGTTTGGTAGAGGTTTAGGTGTTCACTTTGGTGAAAAACAGAGTCATGTTTTAGAGCAAACTTCTCTAAAATCATCATTATCTCTGTATCTTTACCCTCTTCCATCTCTTTAACATTGACATCTTCTATACGTACTAAAAACTTATCATTTTTTTGTTGAGCAACTAGATAGTTAACAATGGCAATTTGTAAGTTATCTAAATGCAGGTCACCAATTGGTGATGGGGCATATCGAAGCATCTGCTCTCCTAAATTTTATTGTTGCAATTATAGGGGTTTTTCCTTGAATTTTGTTGTCATTACTGTTTTTTATGCTTAATAGATAACTCAAATATAAAAGAGTAGGAACTCTACAAGTTATGCTATAATAAATCAAAAAAACCAAAGAGAAGCTATGAAGATGATACCCTATGGCATAAGTGACTTTAGAGATGTTAAATTAAATAATTATTATTATATAGACAAGACCCACTTTATCCCAAAAGTAGAGATGTATGGACGCTACCTCTACCTTATTCGCCCCAGACGATTTGGTAAAAGTCTCTTTTTAAATATGTTGGCGTTTTACTATGATGTCTATTATAAAGATGAGTTTGATGATGTTTTGGGAGATTGTTACATTGGAAAAAATCCAACCAAAGAGGCTAGTAGCTACTACATTATGAAGTTTGACTTCTCTGCTGTTAGTACAGTTGGTGATGTCAATCAAAACTTTAGTGATATCTGTAATGTAGATATGGAGGTCTTTTTAAAAAAATACAAAATAGAGCTTAAGATAGACAAAGATAAACCTGCTCATAAAAATCTTAATTACATACTAAAACATTTAAAACATCAAGAGACCCCAATCTATGTAATGATAGACGAATACGACAATTTCATCAACAATATCCTAATGCACGATGAGAAAGATTATGAAAAGCTAGTAAGTTCTGAAGACCAAGCGATATATAAAGAGTTTTTTAAACTACTAAAGGCAGGAACTACCGATAATGGTTCAAGTCTAAAAAAGATGTTCATTACAGGAGTTAGCCCTCTAGCGATGTTTGATGTGACTAGTGGGAGTAATATTGGAGTCAATATTACCAATGAATATATTTTTAACGATGCCGTAGGGGTAACCAAAGAGGAGTTAAAGACACTTTTGACTTACTACAATATAAAAAGTAGCTTTACCTCATACAACTCAAATCTCTCCATTGATGATTGGTATGACAGCTATAAGTTCCATAAAAACGTAAAAGAGACCATCTATAATACCGATATGATACTCTACTATGTCAAATCTCTTCTTCTAACCAATGAACCCCCTCAAAACCTCGTAGATATAAACATTAGAACCGACTACTCAAAACTAAAATATCTAGTCTACACCCACAGAAAACTAAACGGAAACTTCAACACCTTACAAAAACTTTTAGGAGACGATGAAGTTACCACCTTGCAGATAAAAGATAGCTTTTCAGCTTTTGAGATGAAAAAGGAAGATAACTTTATCTCTCTGCTCTACTATTTAGGGTTAATCACCATAGATAAGTTCTATAGAGGAAAATACTACTTTAAAATTCCAAATCAGACCATACGAATAATTATGGCAGAGTATATACAACAGGCTCTAAAAGAGGAGGAGATATTTAAAATAGACCTCAATGCTTTTCAAAATACTATCCAAGAGTTTGCTTATGATGGCTCTTTAAATATTTTTAAATTTCTCTCAAATGAGATAGAGAAAAACTCAAAAGTAAGAGACTACATCGAGGGAGAGAACTTTATAAAAGGTTTTCTAGTTGCCTATCTAAGCCTTAGCCCTTTTTACGCTGTACTTACCGAGGTAGAGAGAAATAAAGGGTTTGTAGATATTTTACTAAGAAAAGCACCAAATATAGAAGATGATATAGCAGAGGGTGTCATAGAGTTAAAATATATTCCAAGAAGTAAATTTACGCAAACGCTACTCAATCAAAAGATAGAGGATGCTAAAGAGCAGTTGGAACAGTATAAAATTCAATCTAATGAGATTGGGGTTATTGTGGTCTTTAGTGGGTGGGAGATGGTTTATTGCCAGAGGTATGATTGATTAAAATAGTGAAATATGCCATACTATTTAACATATAAATAGAATGAACAAGTGATTTTATGATATTCTACCATATATACTTAAAATAGGAGAATATTGGTGAGTGATGAAAGATTAACACGAACTAAAGTTGCAGGTTTTGTGATAAAACCTGAAGCTCCAGAGATTTTACCAATATATAAAGAGATAAAAAAGAAGTTTGAAGCTCGACAAATTGAGGTTTTATTGGTAG
The DNA here is from genome assembly GCA_027038275.1 of Campylobacteraceae bacterium. Classification (GTDB taxonomy): domain Bacteria; phylum Campylobacterota; class Campylobacteria; order Campylobacterales; family Sulfurovaceae; genus UBA1140. Next base: position 9,347 of record JALVXC010000188.1, read on the forward strand.
AACACTCAAGTAAAATGCTTGGTCTCTCAAATGGTATTGAGTTTAATGAGTTATGTGAACGTTCAGATTTTTTGGTCTCTTTAGGAGGTGATGGTACACTACTTTCGTTGGTACGAAAAAGCTATGGATACCATAAACCTGTCCTTGGAATCAATGCTGGAACTTTAGGCTTTTTGGCTGATGTACGTATATCGGAAGTAGATACTTTTTTAGATAATTTGCTAATTGACAACTATCGAATAGATGACCGTATGATGATAGATGGATACATTCAGACAGCAGATGGTCGTAAAAAGTTTCATGCCTTTAATGATGTAGTTGTAACTCGTCCAACTATTGCACATATGGCTAAAATTGATGCTTCTATAGATGGAGAGTGGTTTAATACTTACCGTGGTGATGGGTTGATTATCTCTACACCAACAGGCTCAACAGCTTATAATCTAGCAGCAGGAGGACCTGTAATGTACCCTTTAACTCAAGCATTTATTATGACTCCTATTGCGGCACACTCTTTAACACAGCGACCTTTGGTTTTACCTGCACACTTTACTATTGATTTCTCTTCTCCTAAAGACAAAGTAATTGTAATGGTAGATGGTCAAGATGCTTATGAGATGGAGGCAGGTGAGGTATTGGTAATTAATGGTGCCGCTATAGGAGCAAAACTTCTACATAAAAAAGAGAGAAACTACTTTAGTGTACTTAGAGAAAAATTATCATGGGGTGATGACGAATAATGATAAATAGAGTCTATATAAAAAAATTAATATCGTTTAATAAAATAGAGTTAGAGTTAGAGAAAGGTTTGGTGGTTATCTCTGGACCATCTGGGGCAGGTAAGTCACTTTTTATGAACAGCATTCTTGCTACTTTTGGTTATGGAACGGCTGAAGCATCTCTGTGTGAAGTGTTGATAGATAGACCAAAGAGCCTAAAGAGTGAAAACTTTGAACTCGAAGAGGAGATAACACTTAAGAGTATAAAAAGAGAGAAGGTACGATATAGTATAGATGGTCAAAATATCTCTAAAAAAGTTTTAAAAGAGATGTTCTCTCCTTATGTTCAGTTTCTATCTGTTCGTGATAAGAGTGGCTTTGAGAGTAAAGATTTATTAAAACTCATCGACAATGAACTCTTGGCAAATGATAAAAGGTTTAAAAAACTTTTTAAAGAGTACTCTAAACGCTACTCTAACTATAAAGTAAAACTTGAAGAGCTCAAAAAGATAAAAGAAAAAGAGGCTAAACTAGCTGAGCTTATTGAGTTTACAGAGTTTGAGATAGAGAAGATAGAGAGTATAGAGCCTAAAGTAGGTGAAGATGAGGAGCTTTTGAAAGTTAAACAACAACTTTCACGTATAGACAAAATTAATGATGCTGTTGAGTTGGCTAATGGTATTTTTGACTTTGAAGAGGCAGTTACAGAGGTCTATAGATTATTAGATAAAGATAATACTGCTTTTTTAGAGATGATGAATCAACTTCGTGCTGATTTTGAAGAGATAGAGACTCTCTCTGAAGAGTTAGCAGAGGTTAATATTGAAGAGGTGTTAGATAGATTAGAGAAAATATCATATTTGAAAAATAGATATGGTAGTATAGAGGAGGCACTTGAGTATGTAGCTCTAAAGAGAAAGGAGCTACAAGGTTACCAAAATATTGAGCAAGACAAAAGTATGTTGGAGTCTTTTTTAGAGATGGAGTTGATGGAACTTAGTACATTGGCAGGTCAAATCTCTTTTGCACGAAAGGCTAAAGCTAAAGAGTTAGAGAGACCTCTTAAAGAGTATCTAGCAGAGTTAAAACTTCCTGAATTAAAGTTTCTTTTTACTACAGATAGATTAAATTTAAATGGTCAAGATATGGTCGAGGTTAATTTAAATGGTTCAACTGCCTCTACACTTAGTGGAGGTGAGTTTAATCGTGTACGTTTAGCTCTTATGGTGGTAGCTCTATCTGGAGTAAAAGAGAGAGGAGTTCTTATTTTAGATGAGATAGATGCTAATGTTTCAGGTGATGAATCTATAGCTATTGCCAATATGATTGCTAAACTATCTTCTGTTTATCAGATATTTGCTATCTCTCATCAACCTCATTTAGCTTCAAAAGCGACACAACATCTTTTAGTATCTAAAGTCAAAGATAAAAGTTTAGTAACACTACTTGATAAAAAAGGTCGAGTAGCTGAGATTGCTCGAATTGTAGGAGGTGAGAAGCCAAATGAAGAGGCTCGACTCTTTGCAGAGAAGCTACTTCATATATAATTACAAACATAAATTATATTTTTATTTTAATAAAAAATTAATATTTTAAACTTTTATTATAAAATTATTGGCTAATATTATATTAAATTTAAAATAATTTGGAGAAGTTTAATGTATAGCAGTCAAGAAGAGTATTTACAAGCAACTAGAGATGCACAGGTTAATATGATAGATAGAAAAGAGAGAAAAGGCATACTCCTCTTTATAAATTTTCTTCTCTTTTTAGCTTTATCTGTTATAGGTTTTTTATATTTTACCCAAGGTAGTAACTATTTGTCTGAAAATATTTTTGGAAGAAAAACAGCTGTTTTAGGTGCAACTCATCGTTCAACTGATACTGACTATAGTGATGAAGAGCTGATGGTAATGTTGGATAATCCAGATGGTAAACCTATTTCAGATAGTGATATGGCAGATAAACAAGCTGAATTATCTAATGAGATGAATCAAGTGATAAATAACATAACCATGAAGAGTAAATCTAACTATGAATCTGCTATCTCTAAAGAGTTAGATGACAAAAGTAAAGATGTCAAAGGACGAGTAGTTGTTGTAAAAAAAGGTGATACATTATCCTCTTTGGTTAAACAATATGATGGTGACTCAATGGCATTTCATCCAATTAATGGAGAGTAAGATTAGATAAAAATATGTTAAAATTCTTTAAAATTTTTAAAGGATTTTAATGATAATTGATACCCATTGTCACTTAGATGATGAAAGATATATAGAAGATTTACCCAAAGTAATAGAACGAGCAAAAGAAAATGGAGTTGAGCGTTTTATTATTCCAGGTGCTGACCCAAAGACACTCAATAGAGCTGTTAAGCTAAGCCAAGAGCATAATGAAGTCTACTTTGCTGTTGGTGTTCACCCCTACGATGCTAAAAACTACAATAGAGATTTTTTGAAAGAGTTTGTTACCCACCCAAAATGTGTTGCCATAGGTGAGTGTGGTTTAGACTACTTTCGTCTACCAAAATCTAAAGAGGAGATTGAAGTAGAAAAAAAGTTACAAAAAGAGGTTTTTGTTGACCAAATTCTTTTAGCAAAAGAGTTTAAACTACCACTTATTGTGCATATTCGTGAATCTTCTGCTGACTCTTTAGAGCTTTTAGAGGAGTATGCAGGAGAGCAGGGAGGTGTGCTACACTGTTACAATGCAGATGAGTCTCTTTTAAAATTGGCAAAGAGAAACTTCTATTATGGTATTGGTGGAGTTTTAACTTTTAAAAATGCTCGTAAGCTTGTTAATGTCTATCCTAAAATTCCAAAAGAACGACTTATAATAGAGACAGATGCTCCTTACTTAACACCCCACCCTCATAGAGGAAAAAGAAATGAACCCTCCTATTGTAAATTGGTAGTAGCTAAGATGAGTGAGATATCTAATAAAAAAGAGAGTGAACTAGAGCTATCTACTACTCAAAATGCACAACAACTATTTTCAAAAATGAAATAAACTTTATTTTTAAAATATAAATTTTATTTTTAAGTTTAGTTTTATTTTTGTATATATATAATTGTCCTTATAAACAAGGATTAATTATGAATTTATATAAAATATTAATATTATCGCTCTTTTTGAACTCTTTTGCCTATTCTGATATACGCTCTGAGTTCCCATCTTACTCATATGTCTTAACAGAGTTTGATATAGATGAAAACTTTATTGACAATCCTGAATTTAAATATTTTATTCAAATACATAAACAGGAGTATAGAAAACGATTTGTTAGAGCTGTACGCAGAGGAGATTTGCTTATTCCTACTATTAAAGAGATGCTATACGAGAGAGATGTATCGCCTGTTTTTGTCTATATATCTATGATTGAATCTGGCTTTAATCCTAAAGCTACTTCACGTACAGGTGCAGGTGGATTATGGCAATTTACACTCAATACAGCTAAAAAAGAGTTCCATCTTAAGATTAATAGTCGTGTAGATGAACGATACGACCCAATTCGTGCAACAGATTCTGCAATTAAATATCTTTATAAAATGAATCGTAATCTTCGTGCTTGGTATTTGACAACTATGGCATACAATTGTGGAGAGGGTTGTGTAAATAGAGCTATAGCACGAGCAGGAACAAGAGATTTAGGTGTTTTGATTTCATCTAATAATAACTATATTAAAGCTGAGACAAAAAAATATATTAAAAAGATTCTTTTAATGGCAATGATTGGTGAAAACTATCTCTTTAAAAATGATGACCGATTAGGTGAGATGATGTATCAAATCAATAGAGATAGTATTGCCCCTGTGAGAGTTCGTGCTGGAGAAAGTTTAGCTAATATAGCATCTATTTTACAGATGGATAGTTACTATTTAGAAAAAATAAATGCTCATCTAAAGAGTGGACGAGTACTGTATGGATATATGGTAAATATTCCTACTTCTAGAGTTCCGCTTTTTTATGCACGGTATGCCAAAAATATTAGACCTAATAATCGTGTTTACTCTCAAAATAGTTATATAAATTTTAAATAAAGGTAAAGAAAAATGAATATTATATTAAACAATAAACTACTATTAACAACAGTAGGTATATTTATGATAAACGGATGTGTGGCTCATGAAAATTTTCAACAAAGCTCTTTTGCTCAACCTAAAAAGGTTCTTGAAAAATCTGGAACTTGGAAAACTATAAAACAAAATAGAGATGATTGTCCAGACTGTTATGCATTTGATATTAGCTCGAAAAATGAGCATGTAGCTAACATTACTGATACTAAAAATTATGGTTCTTATAGTTATAGTGTTGAATCTAATAATGTTTATAGAGAAGCAGAACAAATCAAAGTTACCCCAAAACTAAGATATTTTAATTCATCAAGAGACTCATTTAATACTAGATTAACATCTAATACAACTATTCAGGTAGGAGCATTTAGACACTACTCTGGGGCAAAGAAGATTGCTAGAAAATATAGTTTACTATCAAGTCAATATAGTGTTAAGATTGAAACAGGGACAAAAGATGGGCTTCCTATTCATCGTGTACGTATTTCAGGTTTTCATTCTAAAGGACAAGCTAAAGCATTTATGCAAAGATATGCAATAAGTGATGCTTTTCTTGTAAGACGATAAGTAAATATGGTAAAATATCCTATTTTTATAATAGGATATAGATATGATAGAACTCTTGCGAGAGACAAAAGAGACTCAAATCTCTGTAAAACTTGAACTCTACGGTCAAGGTAGCTCTAAAATAGACACAGGTGTTGGCTTTCTTGACCATATGTTAGAGGCATTTTCTAAACACTCCCATATAAATCTTGAAGTTAAATGTAAAGGTGACACTCATATAGATGACCACCACTCTGTTGAAGATATTGGCATAGTTATTGGTCAAGCACTAAAAGGTGAACTCTATCCTATTAAAAATATTGAGCGTTATGGAAATGCTACAGTAGTAATGGACGAGGCTTCAGTTACATGTGATTTAGATATATCTAATCGTCCCTTTTTAGTCTATGATATGCCAATGGAGGGCAAAGTTGGAACTTTTGATGTTGAGTTGGTAGAGGAGTTTTTTAGAGCATTAACCTTTAATGCCTCTATGACAGTACATATTGTCTGCAATAGGGGAACAAACAGACATCATAAAATAGAAGCATCTTTTAAGGCTTTAGCTGTAGCCCTTAGACGTGGAGTTACTGTTAATGAAAATGCAGGAATTCCAAGTACTAAAGGTGTTCTATAATGAGTATAGAGCTTATAGTTTTAGATGTTGATGGTACTTTAACTGATGGTAAAATTATATATACTCAAAGTGGAGATGAGGTTAAATCCTTTTGTGTTAAAGATGGTCTTGCTATTGCTTCATGGATAAAGCTTGGGAAAAAAGTGGCTATTATAACAGGTAGAGACTCTAAAATAGTAGAACGAAGAGCTGTGGAGCTTGGAATTGAGTATTTTTTTCAAGGAGTCAAAAATAAACAAGAGGTTCTAGAGGAGCTACTTCAACATCTAAATCTTACTATGCAAAGTGTAGCTTCTATTGGTGATGATTTAAATGATTTTAAGATGTTAAAGTCTTCAAAGTTAGCATTTGTCCCTGCTGATGCCTCATCTTATGTTAAGATGATAGCTGATGTTATATTGAGTAAAAATGGTGGTAATGGTGCTGTTAGGGAGATGATTGAAAAATTAATAGTTTATGAGAACTTAGAAGAGGAATACTTGGCACTATGGCAATAAGAATAGAGTATCTGCTTATGATAATTTTTGCTATTTTAGTAGTAGCTATTTTTGGTTTTAAACCTACTTCAAAAGAGGCTATTGAGGCTAAAGGTCAAAGAGACGTTGAGTTTAAAGAGTTTTTTGCTCATACTATTAAAATAGATAATTCAGGAAGAGCAATAGGTGCTTCTAAGGCAGTAAAATATAAACACTATATTGATTTTCAAGATGTAAATGTCTCTGATGAGATAGGTCATAGAATCTTTGCTAAAAGAGCAATATATAAAGATAATACACTATATATGAGTCAAAAAGTAAAGTTATCAAGGAGCGATGGAGTTGCTTTTCATACTAAAAGTTTGAACTATGACATAAAAGATAGAGTTATTACAACCAATGAGCCTTTTCTTTTAGAGTTTAACAAAAGTGTCATACGAGGAGAAAAATTAGAGTTAGCAATTGATAAGGATACCATCTCTGCTTATAATATTGAAGCCTCTATTGATTTTGTTCAGAAGTAGCGATATTGGTTAATCGGTCAATTTTTTCTAAGTAGTTATTAAAGTTTAAAGAGGTGACTGCCGTTCTTCCTAAAGCAAAATGTTTAGATGACTCTCCCCAAACAGTGTGTATAATATATGGTTCTTCTTTATACTCTCCTATATAGAGAGTAATATGACCCTTTAGATGCAAAATAGTTCCCCCTACAATGGCTGATGTTTTAATAAAGGTATGTTTTGAGCTTTTTGATAGATCTGCTAACTCTATTTTTTCTTCACCTACATTTGATTGAGATGTTGAATTTCTTGGTAGCTTTACCCCAACCGTAGCAAAAACCTCTTGCACAAATTTAGAGCAGTCTTGCTCTCCATACATTCCTCCCCAACCATAAGGTAAATGTAGAAATTTAAATGCTTGAGTTAAAATATTTTCAGGAGTATATTTTAGATATCCTTTATGAACATTGGCTGTTTTAACTGTTGCATTAGTTAAGACTAAATTACCCTCTTCATCAGATGTAGGAATCATAACCATAGTTTCATTATCAATAGTCATAATCATTGGTAGTCTAACACCCATTCTAAGATAATCATGATACCTTCCACCAATTTTAAGAGCAGTCTTAGCAGAAGTTGTGACTATAAAGTTTTTGGAGGTTAAGTAGTTGCCAATCTCCTCTTTTGTCCCAAAAGCAATATCTTTACTATGTACCCAACCTGAACTTGTAGGTCCAATTCCGTAGTACCAAAGAGCATCTTTTGTACTGTGCAAAATAGCAATAGGAGTACCAATATCTAAAGCAGAGTTTTGATTTCTATCAAAGTGAATTTGATTTTTCTTTTTAAGAAGTTCAAGGTCAGTTGGTACAATCTTTTGGTCACAATAGTTTGTTGTAATGGCAAATCGTGTTGAAATATTTTCATTCCCAAGACTCTTTAAGTTTAAATATTTTTTAATATCTTTATAAAATTTTGAACCAATTTTATTTCCATCTTCAAAGTAGGTAGCAATACCTTTGATTCCATTATATGAGTGTAAAATACTCTCTTTTATCCAAGATGCTCTATAGGCACTATTTAATTCATTAAAGTAGTTTAAAGTATGGTTTTTATGAGCAATATTGTTATTGAATTCTTCTATCTCTTTTGGTGTCATTATAACTTCATCTGGTTTTTCAATCTTGTCTATCCAAAATTCAGCCATATTTAGGTGACGGTTACGATTTACAATAATAATAGGTTGCTTCTTTTTTGAGTTACTTAGAAGAGGTTTGTTCTCATCTATATCTTGACATGCACTAAAGAGAAGCAAAAGAGATAGTATTAATTTTTTCATGATAGAATTATAACTAAATTTAAAGATAAAGTTCAATAAAAAACTCAAAGTATTATAACTTAGCTTACTACAAATAAAAAAGCACTATAATAAACAATAACAATAAATTAAAGGATAAAAAATGCCAAAATATAAAAAACTTAAAGAGGGTATTCAAAAAAGTAATAAATTGACCCAAGAGGAGAAAGCAAACAGCGTAAAGAAGATAGAGGAGTGGATAAAAGAGGATAAAGCTTTTGGACTTCTTTATGATGAATTAGCTGAATATAACATTGCTTTTAAAGAGATATTTAAAGAGCTAGGTTTGGTCTAACCCTTAGCTCTTTTCGCTACAATGCCACTAATGAAATAATATATCGTGGGGTGCGATTACCATCGTACCATCTAACTTATATTTTTAATACATTAAGGGCAAAATATTGGCAACCACATCACAAGAAATCAAACAACTATTGGAAGAACGCATACTCGTAATAGATGGTGCAACAGGTACACAGATTCAAAACTTAGAAATCCCAACAGAGGCATGGCTAGATGACAAAGGTGTAGCACAAGAGGGGTGTAATGAGCTTTTGAATGCTACAGCCCCACAGCTTATGAGAGAGGTTCATAACGCTTATGCTAAGGCAGGGGCAGACCTCATTAAAACCAATACTTTTGGAGCAATGCCTTGGGTTTTAGATGAGTATGATATGGGTGAGAGATGTTATGAACTCTCTAAAAAAGGAGCAGAGATTGTTAAAGATATTTGTGAACAATATAGCACTCCTGAAAAACCACGTTTTGTTTTAGGCTCTATTGGACCTGGGACAAAACTTCCAAGTCTTGGACATATTCACTACGATGAGATGTATATAGGGTATAAAGAGACAGCTCTAGGTCTAATTGATGGTGGTTGTGACATTTTTTTGCTAGAGACCTGTCAAGACCCACTACAGATAAAAGCAGCACTTCATGGTTGTCAAGATGCCAACAAAGAGCGAGGTGTAGAGCTACCTATTATGGTCTCTGTAACCATTGAGCTTAGTGGAAGTATGCTTATTGGAACTGATGCAACTACTATTGTAACTATTTTAGAACCGTTTGATATTCTCTCTTTAGGCTTTAACTGTGGAACAGGACCAGACCAAGTTAAAAAACATCTAAAAACGCTCTCTGAACTCTGTAATATTCCTATATCTGTTCATGCAAACGCTGGACTTCCTCAAAACAGAGGAGGCTACACCTACTACCCAATGGGACCAGAGGAGTTTACTCAAAAGCAGTTGGAGTTTACTGAGTTTGATGGAGTGAGTTTTTTAGGTGGTTGTTGTGGTACAACTCCTCAACATATTCATGCACTTCAAAAGGCAGTCTCTTCACTTAAACCTAAAAAGCCTACAGGTAAAATAGAACCAAGTATTGCCTCACTCTTTAACACAACAGAGCTTTTTCAAAAACCTGCTCCTCTACTTATTGGAGAGAGAAGTAACGCTACAGGTTCAAAAGCCTTTAGAGAGCTTATCTTAGCAGGTGACTACGAGGGAACACTAACTGTAGGTCAAGCTCAAGTTAGAGATGGGGCTCACTGTTTAGATGTAAATGTTGAGTTTGCAGGGCGAGATGGTTCAAAAGATATGAGAGCTGTAATGGAGCTTTATAACCAAAAGATTCCACTACCACTTATGCCTGATGCTACGCGTGTGCATACTATGGAAGAGGGGTTAAAGTGTATTGGTGGAAAGCCTATTATTAACTCTGTAAACCTTGAAGATGGAGAAGAGAAGTTCCATGCTATCTGTAAGTTGGCTAAGAAGTATGGAACAGCTTTGGTTTGTCTAACTATTGATGAGGTGGGAATGGCAAAGACCAAAGAGGACAAAGTTGCCCAAGCAGAGCGTATGTATGATATGGCTGTAAATATTCATGGAATTGACCCTAGAAACCTTATATTTGATGTGTTAACATTTACTGTAGGTTCAGGAGATGAAGAGTACCGTGATGCAGCTATTCAGACAATGGAGGCTATACGTGAACTGCACAAAAGACACCCAGAGGTTGGCTCAACCTTGGGGCTTTCAAATATCTCTTTTGGTCTAGCTCCTCATGCAAGACGCTTTTTAAACTCTGTATTTCTACACCATTGTTTAGAGGCAGGGCTTACTACAGTTATTATTAACGTTAAACACATTGTTCCTCTCTCTAAAATGAGCCAAGAGGACATAGACATTTGTGAAGAGTTACTCTTTTCTCCAGATGACCAATCTCTATTTAAGTTTATAGAACACTTCTCTGATGTCAAGATAGATGATGATGGAGCAGATGAAGCTTTTGAGGCGATGAGTAGCGAAGAGAAGATTAAAAAGCTACTTATGGATGGTGATAAAGAGCGTATGATACCTCTTGTAGAGAAGGCTCGACATGAGATACATCCAGACAAAATTGTTAATGAAATTTTAATAGATGCTATGAAAGTAGTAGGAGAACTTTTTGGAAGTGGTCAAATGCAATTACCATTTGTATTACAGAGTGCTGAAACTATGAAAGCTACGGTTGATTATTTAAATCCATATTTAACCAAACAGGAGAAAGAGACCGATACTACTTTGGTTATAGGTACAGTAAAAGGTGATGTTCACGATGTAGGTAAAAACTTGGTTGATATTATTCTCTCAAACAACGGTTTTAAAGTCATTAATGTAGGGATTAAAGTCGATTTAGAGACCTATCTTAAGACGATGGAAGAGAACAAGATTCAAGCTATTGGTATGAGTGGGCTTTTGGTTAAGTCAACAGCTGTTATGAAAGAGAACCTAGAGACAATGGCAGAGATGGGAATTGAGATTCCTGTGCTTTTAGGTGGTGCAGCTCTAACACGAAGTTTTGTAGATGATTTTTGCCGTCCTATCTACAAAGGTCCAATCTTCTACTGTCGTGATGCTTTTGATGGTGTAGTTGCCATGAGTCGAATAGAAAAATACAATGAAGACCCAAGCGTAGGACTTGATACACGTCTAGCAGGTGATATGAATAAAGTAGAAAAAAAGGTACAAAAAGAGATAGTTATTCCCCCTTTTGAAGAGTTAAAGATGCCAAGTCGCAACAATACCATTCCTACTCCTCCATTTTGGGGAAGGAGAGTATTGCAAAAAGATGATTTAGATATAAATATGGTATTTGATTGGGTAAACAAAAAGTCTGTAACTAAAATGCATTGGGGTTACAAACGAGGAAAGATGAAGCCTGATGAGTACAAAAAGATGATGGAGGAGAAGGTTTTCCCTGCATATGAGAGACTAAAACAGCAGTTTATAGATGAGGGGCTATTTGAGCCAACTATTATCTACGGTTACTACCCATGTAGAAGTAATGATAGAGAACTCTATTTGTTTGATGAGAGTGAGGGGTGGAATATAGATGAAAATGCTTCAAGAGAGCCTTTTGATGAGCTAAAAGAGAGATATACTGTTAAGTTTGAGTTTCCAAGACAGAGAAAAAAGCCACACCGAGCATTGAGTGACTTCTTTAGACACGACAGACACGATGTTATAGCCCTTACTTGTGTAAGTGCAGGAGATAAGTTTTCAGCCTACGAAAAAGAGCTTTATGAAAAAGGTGAATACTTAGAGTATAACATGGTACATGGTTTTTCAGTTGAGTTAGCCGAAGCCCTAGCAGAGGTAGCCCATAAACAGATACGAATGGATTTGGGTATCTTAAAAGAGGACGAAGGAGCTACCCTTAGAGATGTTAGAATGAGACGCTACCAAGGTTCACGCTACTCTTTTGGTTACCCTGCTTGTCCTGACTTAGAAGCAAGTCGTGAGCTGTTTGATGTCTTGAAGCCTGAAGAGTTTGGAATTGTACTTAGTGAGACTTTTCAGATACACCCAGAGCAGAGTACCTCTGCTTTGGTTGTGCATCATGGTGAGGCTAGTTACTACTCTGTTTAAGTGTTTATGCTATAATCCCACCAAATAAATTTATGGATAACCGATGGCAAAAAAACAAAACTTTACAACAAAAATTATAGGTGGGGAGTTTAAAGGAAGAGTTATAGAGATTCCTAATATCTCCACCACACGCTCTTCAAAGAGCATTTTAAGAGAATCACTCTTTAATACACTACAGTTTGAGATAATAGACAAAAACTTTGTAGAGGTCTTTTCTGGTTCAG